>NZ_JBRFIX010000003.1:195866-643194 GCF_053456425.1 Pseudomonas sp. LF020 | reverse complement strand
TTGGAACCACCTGATCCCATCCCGAACTCAGAAGTGAAACGATGCATCGCCGATGGTAGTGTGGGGTTTCCCCATGTGAGAGTAGGTCATCGTCAAGATTAAATTCCGAAACCCCAATTGCGAAAGCGGTTGGGGTTTTGTTTTGCCCGCAGGAAAGTTCCTACGACATGCAGGTGCCCCTTCCGGCTGTCACAGCCCGCCGACAGTGCTAAGGTTCTGCCCTGGCTTTTGTACTTTTCCAAGGAAGCTTTTATGCCGGACGCCTCGTCCCTCAATGCTGCATTCATGGTGGTCCAGAGCAATAGCCTGGACGAGCTGCGCAGCCTGGTGGTCAGCATTATGCGGCGCTATCCATTGGCGCCCTTGGAGAATGAAATCGCTCTCGTGCAGAGCAACGGTATTGCCCAATGGCTCAAGTTGGCATTGGCTGAGGATCCCCAGGACGATGATCTCGGTGGTTGCGGAATTGCTGCAGCCATCGACGTGCAATTACCCGGCAGCTTTATGTGGCAGCTCTACCGCATGGTCCTGGGCCGAGATGAAATCCCTGCCAAATCCCTGCTCGACAAGGCACCCTTGACCTGGCGATTGATGCGTCTGTTACCTCAGTTGATCGACCGTCCGCATTTCGAGCCGCTCCAGCGCTTCCTCACCCACGACACCGACTTGCGCAAGCGCTATCAATTGTCTGAACGCCTGGCGGATCTTTTCGACCAATATCAGGTGTATCGCGCGGATTGGCTTGAAGACTGGGCGCAAGGTTTCCACCAATTACGTAATGTCAGGGGCGAAATCAAACCCCTGCCGCCGACCAGTTGCTGGCAGGCCGAACTGTGGCGTGCGCTATTGCAGGATGTTGGCGAACAAGGCATGGCCCAGAGTCGTGCGGGTGTCCATCAGCGGTTTATCGAGAGAATAAACACCCTCGAAGTCGCCCCCGCAGGCCTGCCCTCGCGGGTGATCGTTTTTGGTATTTCTTCTCTGCCGGCTCAAGTGCTTGAGGCTCTGGCCGGACTTGCACGTTTCAGTCAGGTCCTACTTTGTGTGCACAACCCCTGCCGTCACCATTGGGCCGATATCGTTGCCGACAAAGATCTGCTGCGCCATCAGTACAAGCGCCAGAGCCGCAAGACCGGCATGCCGTTCGTACTTGATCCTGACACCTTGCATCAACATGCCCACCCGCTGCTCGCCGCGTGGGGCAAACAAGGTCGCGACTACATCAGCCTGCTCGACAGCTATGATGATCCAAATAGTTATCGCGCGGCATTTCGTGACGGGCGCATCGACCTGTTCAGCGAAACGCGGCCGCAGAACCTGCTCAATCAGCTCCAGGACGACATCCTGG
This sequence comes from Pseudomonas sp. LF020, assembly GCF_053456425.1. NCBI lineage: Bacteria > Pseudomonadati > Pseudomonadota > Gammaproteobacteria > Pseudomonadales > Pseudomonadaceae > Pseudomonas > Pseudomonas sp. LF020. The sequence goes on along the minus strand of NZ_JBRFIX010000003.1, from coordinate 641,846 downwards.
AGTTGCGACCACTTGATGAAACGCGCGAGCATTGGCCCGCTGTCGATCTGATGCAGGATGAGTCGATCCGCTTTCACATCGCCCACAGCGCGCAGCGTGAGGTCGAGATTCTTCATGATCAGTTGTTGGCCCGCTTCAGCGCCAACCCTCAACTGCGTCCCCGCGATGTGATCGTCATGGTGCCGGACATCGACAGCTATGCCCCGCACATCCGCGCGGTGTTTGGCCAGCTCGAGCGACACGATCCGCGCTTCATCCCGTTTACTCTGGCCGATCAGGGGCAGCGCGGCCGCGATCCCTTGCTGATTGCCGTCGAGCACCTGCTCAAGTTGCCGGACAGTCGTTTTCCGGTCAGTGAAATCCTCGATTTGCTCGACGTTCCCGCATTGCGTGCCCGATTCGGTGTTGAGGAACGTGATTTGCCGACCCTGCATCGCTGGATTGAAGGCGCTGGTGTGCGCTGGGGCATGAATGCCGAGCAACGGGCCGGTCTCGGACTGCCATGTGAACTCGAACAAAACAGCTGGCATTTTGGCTTGCGCCGGATGTTGCTCGGTTACGCTGTCGGCAGTTCCAATGCCTGTGCGGGTATCGAGCCCTATGATGAAATCGGTGGGTTGGATGCCGCGCTGATCGGGCCTCTGGTCGCGTTGCTCGATGCGCTGGAACTGGCGCATCAGGAACTCACGCAACCGGCACAACCCCATGAGTGGGGCCTACGTCTCCAGGCGCTGATGCAATTGTTCTTCAAGGCCTGCAATGAACATGACGACTTCTTGCTGACCCAGTTGGAGGAGCTTCGCGAGACATGGCTGGAAACCTGCGAATCGGTAGGCCTGACAGATGAACTGCCGCTGACAGTGGTGCGTGAGGCCTGGCTTGCCGGTCTGGATCAGGGCCGCCTGTCCCAGCGCTTTCTCGCCGGTGCCGTGAATTTCTGCACTTTGATGCCGATGCGTGCGATTCCTTTCAAACTCGTCTGTTTGCTGGGAATGAATGATGGTGACTATCCACGCGCGCAGCCGCCCCTGGATTTCGACCTGATGGGCAGCGATTACCGTCCGGGAGATCGTTCCCGACGGGAGGACGACCGTTATCTATTGCTGGAAGCGTTGCTGTCTGCGCGCAATCAGCTCTATATCAGTTGGGTCGGCCGCAGTATTCGCGACAACAGCGAGCGCCCGGCGTCGGTGCTGATCGGGCAACTGCGAGACCATCTCGCCGGTGGCTGGCGATTGGCCGACGAGAGCAGGAATCTGCTGGATGCGTTAACCGAGGAGCACCCGTTGCAACCGTTCAGCGCGCGTTACTTCCATGAGGGCAATCAGCTATTCAGCTATGCCAGAGAATGGCAGGTCTTGCATCAACCCGTTCAGAGCCAAACTGCGGAGCAGTTGCTCGATCCCTATGTCCAGGAAGAACCTCTGACTCTGGTCCTGCTGCAGGACTTCCTGCGCAACCCGGTTCGCCACTTTTTCACCCAGCGACTCAAGGTGTATTTCGAGGCCGCCGAAGCTCCACTGGCGGACGAGGAGCCTTTCGTACTCGATGCATTGCAACGCTATACCCTCAGTGACAGCCTGCTCGACGCGGCACTCCGGCAACCGGACAATGTCGATCAGGCGCTCGAGGCGCAGGCCCGCCGCCTGCAAAACAGTGGTCTGCTGCCCATGGCCGGATTCGGTGAGTGCCTGCAGCGCGAGTTGATCGAACCGCTGCCGGATTTGCTTCAGCGCTTTCAGCAACTGCTCACTTTATGGCCAACACCGCTGACCAGCGCAGTTCCGATCAGTCTCCAATTGCACGGACTGCGCCTTGAAGGTTGGCTCGCCAGCCTGCATCAGCGTGCCGATGGTGGATTGCTGTCAGTCACGACCATTCCCAACAGCATCGGCTCGATCAAGAGTCGAAAATGGCACCGGTTGATCAAACCGTGGGTCAATCATCTTGTTGCCTGTGCCAGCGGACTATCGATGACCACTGCGTTGGTAGCCAGTGATGACACGCTGTTGCTCGAGCCCATGGAGCAGGATCGGGCGCTACGTTTCCTCGGTGATCTGCTGCTTGCCTGGCAGGCCGGAATGCGTCAGCCGTTGCCGATCGCAGTAAAAACCGCATTTGCCTGGTTGTCCCAATCCGATCCGCTCAAGGCGCAAGCTGCGGCCCGCAAAGCCTATGAAGGTGATGGCCAGACCAACGAAGGCGAGCGTCGTGAGAGCCCGGCGCTGTCCAGGCAATTCGCCGACTTTGATTCGCTACTCAGCGATGAGACATTTTCAGGGTGGTGCGACGCCTTGTATCGCCCTCTATTCGAAGCACCCTGGCGCTCACTCGCAAGCGAAGGGGGGCGCTCATGAGTTCGAAGATCCCGCTGGCACTGGCTTTCCCGCTGCACGGCAGCCAATTGATCGAAGCCAGTGCCGGTACCGGTAAAACCTTCACCATTTCCGCTCTGTATCTGCGGCTGATCCTCGGCCATGGCGGCGACCTGAATGGCTTCGGTCGTGAGTTGTTGCCTCCGCAAATCCTCGTGGTGACCTTTACCGATGCGGCAACCAAGGAGCTGCGCGAGCGGATTCGTACTCGATTGGCCGAGGCTGCCCGATTTTTCCGTGATGAGATACCGGCGCCTGATGCCCTGATTGCTGATCTGCGCGAGCAATATGCGCCGCAACAATGGTCCGGTTGCGCCAATCGGCTGGATATCGCCGCGCAATGGATGGACGAGGCCGCCGTTTCCACCATTCACAGTTGGTGTCAGCGCATGTTGCGTGAACACGCCTTTGATAGCGGCAGCCTGTTTACTCAATCCCTCGAGACCGATCACAGCGATTTGCTTGGCGAGGTGCTGCGCGACTACTGGCGTCTGTTCTGCTACCCGATGCAGGGCGATGTCCTCAATTGGGTGCGCAACAACTGGGGCGGACCCGCGGCGCTGCTGCCTCGAGTGCGTGGCCTGTTTGCCAGCGAGCGCGACAGCGACGAAGGCAAGCCCCCGGCAGAGCTGATCGACGAGTGTCTGCAGGAGCGTCGTGCTGCCTTGCTTGAACTGAAGATGCCCTGGCGCCAATGGGCCGATGAGCTGCTCGCCATTTGTCATGAAGGCGTTACGAACAAAGCTGTCGACGGTCGCAAGATGCAGGCCCGTTACTTTGAACCCTGGTTTGAAAAGCTCAAGGCTTGGGCTGAAGACGAGTCGCTGGAGCAATTGGACATCGGCACCGGCTTCACCCGGCTGACGCCCGACGGCATGGCCGAAGCCTGGAAAGGCCAGACGCCGAACCATCCGGGACTCGATGCAATGGCCGGTCTCAAGTCGAGTCTCGATGCATTGCCGACCCCTGATGCAGCAGTCCTGCAACACGCGGCCAAATGGGTAGGCGCGCGTTTTGAAGAGGAGAAACGTCGTCGTGCCGAGATGGGGTTCGATGACATGTTGCTGCGTCTTGACGCGGCACTGCAGTCCGATGGCGCGGAGCGGCTTGCCACACTGATCCGCGAGCAGTTTCCGGTCGCGCTGATCGACGAGTTTCAGGACACCGATCCGGTGCAGTACCGGATCTTCGAAAGTATCTATCGCATCGAAGACAACAGCCCGGACACTGGTCTGTTTCTGATCGGCGATCCCAAACAGGCGATCTACGCGTTCCGTGGCGCCGATATCTACACTTATCTGCGTGCACGTGAGGCTACCGCCGGCCGACTGCATACGCTGGGTACCAACTTCCGCTCCAGCCACGGCATGGTGAAAGCGGTCAACCATGTGTTTGAACGCGCCGAGTCCCGAGAGCTGGGGCGCGGCGCGTTTCTGTTTCGGCAGAAAACCGGCAAGAACCCGGTACCGTTTCAACCCGTCGAGTCTCAGGGTCGCAAAGAATGGCTACAGATTGCCGGACAGGACGTTGCGGCGCTGAACGTCTGGCACCTGCCTACCGACCAGCCGCTGTCGGGTGCCGTCTATCGCCAGCAACTGGCGGCGGCCTGTGCCAGTCAAATCACCGCGTTGCTCAACGGCGGGCAAGCCGGCAGCGCTGGATTTGTGCAGAGTGGCAAGGAATTCAGAGGCCTGCGTCCTTCGGACATAGCGATTCTGGTACGCGATGGCAAGGAGGCGCAGGCCGTTCGTGGCGAACTGGCTGCGCGTGGCGTGCGCAGCGTCTACCTTTCGGACAAGGACTCGGTTTTCGCCGCCCAGGAAGCCCATGACTTGCTGTCGTGGCTCAAGGCCTGCGCGGAGCCGGACGTCGAGCGCTCGCTGAAAGCCGCGCTGGCCTGCATCACTCTCAACCTGCCACTGGTCGAGCTGGAACGTCTGAACCAGGACGAGTTGGTCTGGGAAACCCGCGTCATGCAGTTCCGCGGTTATCGCGAATTGTGGCGCAAGCAAGGTGTGCTGCCGATGCTGCGTCGCCTGCTGCACGACTTCCAGTTGCCGCAGATCCTCATGGCACGCAGCGACGGCGAACGCGTGCTGACCAACCTGCTGCACTTGTCGGAATTGCTGCAGCAGGCTGCTGCTGAGCTCGACGGCGAGCAGGCGTTGATCCGGCATCTGGCCGAACACCTGGCATTGTCCGGCCAGGCCGGTGAAGAGCAGATTCTGCGTCTCGAAAGCGACGAACAACTGGTCAAGGTCGTGACCATCCACAAGTCGAAAGGCCTTGAGTATCCCCTGGTGTTTTTGCCGTTCATCTGCTCGGCAAAACCGGTGGACGGCAGCCGCTTGCCACTCAATTACCACGACGCGTCGGGCAAGGCGCAGGTAAGCCTGAAGCCGACTGCCGAATTGATTGCCTTGGCCGATGATGAGCGTCTCGCTGAAGACTTGCGACTGCTCTACGTGGCATTGACCCGCGCGCAGCATGCCTGCTGGCTGGGCGTGACCGATCTCAAGCGCGGTAATAACAACGGTTCAGTGCTGCATCTTTCTGCCCTTGGATACCTGCTGGGTGGTGGCGAGATGCTGGGCGAGTCCACCGGATTGAATCGCTGGCTGCAGGACCTGCAACAGGATTGCCCGGCCATCGCCATCGCTGACATGCCTCAACCCACGGACGAGCATTATCAGCCACCGCGCACTGCAGCGACGCTCAGCGCGACGCTGTTGCCCAAGCGCAAGGCCAGTGAAAACTGGTGGATTGCTTCCTACAGTGCCTTGCGCATCAGTGATGTATTGAGTGTCGGCAGTGATGAAGCGCCGGACAGTCCGCAAGCGCAAAAACTGTTTGATGATGAGCGCCTTGATCCCGAGGCACCGAGAGAAATCATCGCCGGTGGCGCCGATATCCATCGCTTTCCACGCGGGCCCAATCCAGGGACATTCCTCCACGGTTTGCTGGAATGGGCGGGTGACGAAGGTTTCGCCGTTCCGCGCGATGCGCTGGAGGACGCGATTGCCCGGCGCTGCAACCTGCGTGGCTGGAAAGGCTGGATCACCACATTGAGTGATTGGCTGGAGCATCTGCTGAAGACACCGTTGCCGGCAGGTACCGGGCGATCACCAGTGGTACTGGAGCAATTGACACAGTACCGGGTCGAGATGGAGTTCTGGTTCGCCAGCCATCAGGTCGACGTGCTCAAACTCGATGAGCTGGTGCGCCAGCACACCCACGGTGGCGTGGCGCGGGTGGCGGCCGAGCCGGTGCAGCTCAACGGGATGTTCAAGGGATTCATCGATCTGACCTTTGAACACGATGGCCGCTACTACGTGGCCGACTACAAATCCAACTGGTTGGGTGCTGACGACATGGCTTATACCGAGCAGGCCATGGAACGCTCGATTCTCGACAGCCGCTATGACCTGCAATACGTGCTGTATCTTTTGGCACTGCACCGCCAACTCAAGGCGCGGCTGCCTGACTACGATTACGACCGGCATGTGGGGGGCGCGCTGTATCTGTTCCTGCGCGGCACACGGTCGGACAGTCGCGGCGTGTATTTTGCCCGTCCGCCACGAGAGCTCATCGAAAGCCTGGACCGCTTGTTCCAGGGCAAGCCTGCACCCAAAGCCGAGCCTGCATGGGAACAGGGAGTCCTGTTATGAACCGTACCTTCGCCGATCTGCTGCCGACACCGTTGGCCGACGACAGTCTGTCGACCTTGTCACCGCTGACCCGTGCCGACGATCTGCTGCTGTTACTGACCCGCTGGGTCGAACGGGGCTGGCTGCGTTCACTGGACAAGGCGTTTGTCGCGTTCCTTCATGAGTTGTCGCCCGAGGCTGACCCGTTGGTGCTGCTCGCCGCCGCGTTGACCAGTCATCAGCTCGGTCACGGGCATGTGTGTCTGGATTTGTTCGAAACCCTCAAGGCGCCGGATTTCGCCTTGTCACTCCCTCCCGAAGGGGATGTGCAAGGGGGTGTTCTGCTACTGCCGTCGCAATTGCTCGAAACCCTCGACGGCGCTCATTGGTGCAAGGTGCTGGCGGGCAGTCCGCTGGTCGCGCTGGCGGCTGACACAAGTGCAGTGGCGCAGGAACGCCCCTTGGTGTTGTCCGGAAAGCGCCTGTATCTGCGCCGCTACTGGGCTTATGAACGACGGATCGACAGCGCCTTGCGTCTGCGTCTGGCGCAGAGCGAAATGCCGCCGGCGGACTTGCCGCAGCGCTTGAATGAGCTGTTCGGGGCGAGAAAACCAGGTGCAGTGGTCGACTGGCAGAAACTCGCTTGCGCCATTGCCACGCGCGGCGCATTCAGTATCGTCACCGGCGGTCCAGGCACCGGCAAGACCACCACGGTGGTGCGTCTGCTGGCGTTGCTCCAGGCACCCGCCGTGGAGGCCGGGCAGCCGCTGCGGATTCGTCTGGCGGCGCCCACCGGCAAAGCGGCTGCACGCTTGACCGAGTCCATCAGTCAGCAAGTGCAGTCGCTGAAAGTCGCCGACGCCGTGCGCGAGAAAATCCCCTGCGACGTGACCACCGTACACCGTCTGCTCGGCAGTCGGCCCGGTACCCGTCACTTCCGCCACCATGCGGGCAACCGCTTGCCGCTGGACGTGCTGGTGGTCGACGAAGCGTCGATGATCGACCTGGAAATGATGGCCAATCTGCTCGATGCCTTGCCGCCACATGCGCGTCTGGTGCTGCTCGGGGACAAGGACCAACTCGCCTCTGTGGAGGCCGGTGCGGTGTTAGGCGATCTGTGCCGCGATGCCGAGGCTGGCTGGTATAACCCGCAAACCCGGCAATGGCTGGAGTCTGTCAGCGGTGAATCGCTGCAGGACAGCGGTTTGCACGAAGACAATGACGGCTCGCATCCACTGGCGCAGCAACTGGTGATGTTGCGCCACTCCCGGCGATTCGGCGAGGGCAGCGGTATCGGGCAACTCGCGCGGCGGGTCAATCAACAGTTGCCTGAGGAGGCGCGGCAACTACTGAGCGCTGGTCATTACGCCGATGTGTTCTCGCTGCCGCTCAATGGCGAACACAACCACAAGTTCGAGCGTCTGGTGCTCGATGGCCATGGCGACGGGCCGCAGGGCTATCGCCATTACCTGAGCGTGTTGCGAAATCAACGACCACCCCAAGGCCGACCGCTGGAACACCCGGACTGGATTCACTGGGCGCGTGAAGTGCTGCAGGCATTCGATACGTTCCAGTTGCTGTGCGCGGTGCGCAAAGGCCCTTGGGGTGTAGAAGGCTTGAACCAGCGCATCACCGACGCCTTGCTCAAGGCGCGGCTGATCGACAGTGACCAGCAATGGTACGAAGGCCGGCCGGTATTGATGACCCGCAACGACTATGGCCTGGGCCTGATGAACGGTGACATCGGCATTGCGCTCAAGCTGCCCGAGCGTGAAGGCCCCGACGTGGGCAAACCGGTATTGCGCGTGGCCTTTCCGCGGAACGATGGTCAGGGCGGCGTGCGCTTCGTGCTGCCGAGTCGGCTCAACGACGTGGAAACGGTGTACGCCATGACCGTGCACAAATCCCAGGGTTCGGAGTTCGCGCACACTGCGCTGATCCTGCCGGATGCCTTGAATCCGGTGCTGACCAAAGAGCTGATCTACACCGGGATCACTCGCGCGAAAAACTGGTTCACCCTGGTCGAAACTCGCGCAGGCGTGTTCGAAGAGGCCGTGCAGCGCAAGGTCAAGCGCCTCAGCGGACTGATGCTGGAACTGGAGGAGGGTGGCGAGGCTCGGGGATGAAAGATCTGGCGATTGGCGGCGGTTACTGACCAGCCGGTCAGGAGGCACTGTTTCGCGGGTGTTACTCCGCTGTGCTATCGTTGCGGCATCATTTCGGTACGATGCAAGAGAATCCCTGCATGAAGGTGGCAGTCTGGGCGACAGAGCGCGTGGTTCGCTGCAAGCACGTATTGCTTGTCGGTCTGCTCTGTTTGCTGACGGGCATTGCCATGGCACAGCCACAAACGCCCACGGGCATGGCCGAACAGCGCGCCCAGGCAGTGACGCAAGTCGTGCTGGGCATCCTCAGCTACGCACGCTGGCCGGTCGAGCCTGCGCAGTTGCGCCTGTGTATCGTCGGCCCCACCGAGTACACCGACGATCTGGTCAAAGGCACCACGCAAGCCACTGGTCGTCCGGTCACTGTGCGCCGACTGCTGGCCGACAATCCGGCCATCGTCAGCGAGTGTGATGCGGTGTACATCGGCAAACTCACCGCAGATGAACGCAGTCGGCTCTTCTCTTCATTGATCGGCCATCCGGTGCTGAGCATCAGCGAAGGTGGCGATCAATGCACGGTCGGCAGCCTGTTCTGCCTGCGCGTCAGCGATGAGCAGGTGTCCTTCGAGGTCAATCTCGACTCCGTCGCCCGTAGCGGCGTACGCATCCACCCGAGCGTGCTGCAGTTGTCGCGCCGCAAACCGGCGGCACCATGAAACTGTTCGGCTCCAGAACCCGCCCGACACTGGGCTCGGTCATCGGTCGTGGACATTTGATTGTCGCGCTGGTGGCCGTGACGATGGCCAGTGTATCGCTGACCCTGTTGGGGGTTCTCGCGCTGCGGGTCTACGCCGATCACAACCTGCACCTGATTGCGCGCTCGATCAGCTACACCGTGGAAGCGGCGGTAGTGTTCAACGACAAGGCTGCCGCGACGGAAGCGCTGGCGTTGATCGCGTCCACCGAAGAAGTGGCGGACGCTCAGGTTTTCGATGCCCAGGGTACGTTGCTCGCGCGTTGGCAGCGTCCCGAAAACGGCCTGTTCTCCGAGCTGGAAATGCAGGCCGCCCGGACCATTCTGGAAAAGCCGATCAGCCTGCCGATCGTGCATCAGGATCGTGAAATCGGACGCATCCTGCTGGTCGGTCACGGCGGCAGCCTGATGCGCTTCTTGCTCAGCGGTCTGGCGGGGATCATTCTCTGCACCGCCATCAGTGCCTGGGTCGCGCTGTATCTGGCGCGCCGACAGCTGCGCAGCATTACCGGCCCACTTCGCAGCCTCGCGGCGGTGGCCCACGCTGCCCGCAGCGAGCGAGCACTGGATCGCCGGGTACCGCCGGCGCAGATCGCCGAGCTCGACAACCTCGGCAACGACTTCAATGCCCTGCTCGACGAACTCGAATCGTGGCAAACCCACCTGCAAAGCGAGAACGAAACCCTAGCCCATCAGGCCAGCCACGACAGCCTCACCGGCCTGCCGAACCGGGCGTTTTTCGAAGGTCGGTTGATTCGCGCCTTGCGCAATGCCGGCAAGCTCAACGAGCGGGTGGCGGTGCTGTTTCTCGACAGTGACCGATTCAAAGGCATCAACGACAACTTTGGTCACGCCGCCGGCGACGCGGTACTGGTGGCAGTTGCCAATCGGATCCGCGCGCAGCTGCGTGAAGAGGATCTGGTGGCGCGGCTCGGCGGCGACGAGTTCGCCGTACTGCTCGCGCCGCTGCACAGGATCGAAGACGCCGAGCGCATTGCCGACAAGATTCTTGCCAGCATGGACGTGCCCATCGCGCTGCCGGGGGATACCAGTGTGGTGACGTCGCTCAGTATCGGCATTGCCGTTTTCCCCGATCATGGTGTCACGCCAGGCGCCTTGCTCAATGCGGCCGACGCGGCGATGTATCAGGCCAAGCGCCTGTCGCGTGGCGCTCAATTCACGGCCGGGTCGGAGAGCCCGGTCGTCAATCTTCAAACCAGGAGCTGATTCCGTGTTCACATTTCCCGCTCGACTGTTTTCCGCCTTGCTGATGATCGCCGTACTGGCGCTGACCGGGTGCCAGACCGCACCGCAGAAAGGCCTGACCCCGGCGCAGATCGCCGTCCTCAAGCAACAAGGATTCGAGGCGACCGACGAGGGCTGGGAGTTTGGCCTGTCCGGCAAAGTGCTGTTTGGCAGCGATATCGAAAGCCTGAACAACCAGAGCACCGAAATCGTCGAACGCATCGGCAAGGCGCTACACGGCGTCGGTATCGAGCGGGTGCGGGTCGACGGTCATACCGACGCGTCGGGCAAAGAGACCTATAACCAGCAACTGTCGCTGCGTCGGGCCAAAAGTGTGGCCAAAGTGCTGACCACCGTCGGTATGAAAGAAGAGAACATCCAGTTGCGCGGCCTGGGCAGCAGCGAGCCGGTGGCGTCCAATGACACTGCCGCCGGACGCACCGAGAATCGCCGGGTGTCGATTGTGGTCAGTGCCGATTAATCGGCAAACCGCATCTCGCGGGTTTGCCCCATCAGCAGACCCTGATTGCGCTCGGTCACCTCACGGATGTAATCCCACAACAAAGTGATCCGCTTCAACTTCCTGAGATCCTCCCGGCAGTACATCCAGAACTGCCGGGTGATGTCGATTTCCTCGTGTAGCACCGGCAGCAGGCGCGGATCCTGCGCGGCGAGGAAGCACGGCAGAATTGCCAGTGAACGCCCTTGCTGCGCCGCGACGAACTGCGCGATGACGCTGGTGCTGCGCAGGTTTGCGCTGGCGCCGGGCAGCACATTTGCCAGGTACAGCAGCTCCGAGCTGAACGCCAGGTCATCCACGTAACTGATGAATTGATGCTTGCCCAAATCCGCAGGGCGGCGGATCGGTGGGTGCTGGTCGAGGTAGTCCTGGGTCGCGTACAGCTGCAAGCGGTAGTCGCAGAGTTTGCAGCACACGTACGGGCCGTGCTCCGGGCGCTCCAGGGCAATGACGATGTCGGCTTCGCGTTTGGACAGGCTGATGAAGTGCGGCAGCGGCAGGATGTCCACCGAGATCGCCGGATAGGCGTCGACGAAGTGGCTCAGTTGCGGGGTGATGAAAAAGCTGCCGAAACCTTCGGTGCAACCCATGCGCACGTGCCCGGACAGTGCCACACCAGAGCCCGAGACTTGCTCGCATGCCATGTGCAACGTGCTTTCAATCGACTCTGCATACCCCAGCAGACGCTGGCCTTCGGTGGTCAGCACGAAACCGCTGGTGCGTGATTTTTCGAACAGCAATGTGCCCAACGCCGCTTCCAGCGAACTGATGCGCCGCGACACGGTGGTGTAGTCGACGGCGAGCCGTTTGGCCGCGGTGCTGGCCTTGCGGGTGCGGGCGACTTCGAGGAAAAACTTCAGGTCGTCCCAGTTCAGCGACCCGAGGGAGGTGATGTTTTTTTGCATGATGGACGGGCTTATATGTGCGTTCTTATTAGAAGTTTGCACATCTATACTCCAAAAACAGTCCGACAACCAATTCGTGACACACGCCTCATCTCAAGGCGAACCCCTTCGCCTTGGCTCCTACGATAAAAACAAGTTTCGGAGACCAGCATGAACGCATCGCTTACGCCCAACGAAACCACGGTCCAGAAGGTCAAGCTGCTGATCGACGGCGAGTGGATCGAATCGCAGACCACCGAGTGGCACGACATCGTCAACCCGGCGACTCAGCAAGTGCTGGCCAAAGTACCGTTCGCCACCGCCGCTGAAGTCGATGCCGCCATCAGTGCCGCGCACCGCGCGTTCCAGACCTGGAAACTGACCCCGATCGGCGCGCGCATGCGCATCATGCTCAAGCTGCAGGCGCTGATTCGCGAGCACTCCAAACGCATCGCCGTGGTGCTGAGCGCCGAGCAGGGCAAGACCATTGCCGACGCCGAGGGCGACATTTTCCGTGGCCTGGAAGTGGTCGAACACGCCTGCTCCATCGGCACCCTGCAAATGGGCGAATTCGCCGAAAACGTGGCCGGTGGCGTCGATACCTACACCCTGCGCCAGCCGATCGGCGTGTGCGCCGGCATCACCCCGTTCAACTTCCCGGCGATGATTCCGCTGTGGATGTTCCCGATGGCGATCGCCTGCGGCAACACCTTCGTCTTGAAACCTTCGGAACAGGATCCGCTGTCGACCATGCTGCTGGTGGAGCTGGCGATTGAGGCTGGCGTTCCGGCGGGCGTGCTCAACGTGGTGCACGGTGGCAAGGACGTGGTTGATGGCCTGTGCACCCACAAGGACATCAAAGCCGTATCGTTCGTTGGTTCGACGGCGGTCGGTACTCACGTTTACGACCTGGCTGGCAAGCACGGCAAACGCGTGCAATCGATGATGGGCGCGAAGAACCATGCCGTGGTGCTGCCGGACGCCAATCGCGAGCAAGCGCTGAATGCCTTGGTCGGTGCCGGTTTCGGTGCGGCCGGTCAGCGTTGCATGGCCACCTCGGTGGTGGTGCTGGTCGGTGCGGCGAAACAATGGCTGCCGGATCTGAAAGCGCTGGCGCAGAAACTCAAGGTCAACGCCGGCAGCGAGGCGGGTACCGATGTGGGTCCGGTGATCTCGAAGAAAGCCAAGGCGCGGATTCTCGACCTGATCGAAAGCGGCATCAAGGAAGGCGCCAAGCTTGAACTCGATGGTCGCGACATCAAGGTGCCGGGCTACGAGCAAGGCAACTTCGTCGGCCCGACCCTGTTCTCGGGCGTGACCACCGACATGCAGATCTACACCCAGGAAATCTTCGGTCCGGTGCTGGTGGTGCTGGAAGTCGACACCCTCGATCAAGCCATCGCGCTGGTCAACGCCAACCCGTTCGGCAACGGCACCGGCCTGTTCACCCAGAGCGGTGCGGCGGCGCGCAAATTTCAGACGGAAATCGACGTCGGCCAGGTCGGTATCAACATCCCGATTCCAGTGCCGGTGCCGTTCTTCAGTTTCACCGGTTCCCGTGGTTCGAAACTCGGCGACCTCGGCCCGTACGGCAAGCAAGTGGTGCAGTTCTACACCCAGACCAAAACGGTCACGGCGCGCTGGTTCGATGACGACAGCGTCAACGACGGCGTGAACACCACCATCAACCTGCGCTGAGGAATCGCCATGAAAATCGCATTTATCGGTCTGGGCAACATGGGCGCGCCGATGGCGCGCAACCTGATCAAGGCCGGCCACGCGCTGAATCTGGTGGACCTGAACAAAACCGTGCTGGCGGAGCTTGAACAACTGGGCGGCACCATCCGCGCCTCGGCCCGTGAAGCCGCCGAAGACGCCGAACTGGTGATCACCATGCTCCCGGCGGCGGTACATGTGCGCAGCGTCTGGCTGAGTGAGGACGGTGTGCTGGCCGGCATTGGCAAAGGTGTGCCGGCGGTGGATTGCAGCACCATCGATCCGCAGACCGCCCGCGATGTCGCCGCTGCGGCTGCCAAACAAGGCGTGGCCATGGCTGATGCACCGGTCTCCGGTGGTACCGGCGGCGCAACCGCTGGCACGCTGACCTTCATGGTCGGCGCCACCCCGGAACTGTTCGCCACCCTGCAGCCGGTGCTGGCGCAGATGGGGCGCAACATCGTGCATTGCGGTGAAGTCGGCACCGGGCAGATCGCCAAGATTTGCAACAACCTGCTGCTGGCGATCTCGATGGTCGGCGTCAGCGAAGCGATGGCGCTGGGCGATGCGTTGGGGATCGACACCACGGTGCTGGCCGGGATCATCAACAGTTCGACCGGGCGTTGCTGGAGTTCGGAAATGTACAACCCGTGGCCGGGCATCGTCGAAACGGCGCCGGCCTCGCGCGGTTACACCGGTGGTTTCGGCGCCGAACTGATGCTCAAGGATCTGGGCCTGGCGACCGAGGCGGCGCGTCAGGCGCATCAACCGGTGGTGCTCGGCGCTGTGGCGCAGCAGTTGTATCAGGCGATGAGCCAGCGCGGGGAGGGGGGCAAGGATTTCTCGGCGATTATCAACAGCTATCGCAAGCCGCAGTAATGCCGCGGGGTGCGATTCTTTGTGGCGAGGGAGCTTGCTCCCGCTGGTCTGCGTAGCAGACCCAAACCCGGTCAATGCGGTTCTTCAGAAAAACCGCATTGACTGAATTTACGACTGCTGCGCAGCCGAGCGGGAGCAAGCTCCCTCGCCACAGGTTTTTTTGTGAGGCAAAAAAGATCGCAGCCTTCGGCAGCTCCTGCATGGGCAAGATGAACACCCTGTAGGAGCTGCCGAAGGCTGCGATCTTTTGCGTGTCAGGCGAAGACGAAATATTTGCGCACGGTCTCGACCACTTCCCAGGTGCCTTTCATCCCCGGTTCAACCACGAAGATGTCGCCGGCTCGCAGGTGAATCGGCGCCATGCCGTCCGGGGTGATGACGCAGTAGCCTTCCTGGAAATGGCAGTACTCCCACTTCACATAATCGACGCGCCATTTGCCCGGTGTGCAGATCCAGGTGCCCATGATCTTGCTGCCGTCTTCGCTGGTGTAGGCGTTGAGGTTGACGGTGTGCGGGTCGCCTTCGAGTTTTTCCCATTTGCAGGCATCGAGTACCGGCAGTGGATGGGTGTCGCGCAGAACGGTGATGGGGGCGGTCGCGGTCATGTGGACTCCGGGCAGAAGGATTTGAAGTCGAACCCTATAGCCCCTGCTTGTCGGTCAGTTGTCTGGGGTCGACATCGGGCTGCTCAGAAACGCGCGGATCGGTGAGCGCGTGTAACAACGCCCGGGCGTAATTGGGCAACGCGGTGAAGTCCCTGGCGCACAGCATGAGCGTGCGGCGTGCCCACGTTTCATTGAGCGCAACCCATTTGAACGACCGCAACGCGGCCCGCTCGACAGCGGCCAGCGGCATAATTGCCAGCCCGGCACCTCGGGCGACCATGCGCATGACCCCGTCGAAACCGTCGGCGCGGATGCGGATCTGCATCCGCGAACCGCTGTGCAGTGCTTGTTCTTCCAGGTACACCGCCAGTGCACTGTCGGCGCGCAGCCCTACAAAGTCATGTTGCAGGGCGTCGCTGAAACTGACCTCGGCGCCGTCAGACAACGGATGCCCGAAGGGCAGGATCAGTGCCAACGGATCATGCCGAAACGGCAGCGTCTGCAGGTCTGAGCTGTCCACCGCGTCGGACACGATCCCCAGATCCGCCGCCCCTTGGCGTAACGCATGGGTGATGCGCGCGCTGGGCAACTCCTGCAGATCGATGTCGAGGTTGGGATGGTCGCGCAAAAAGTCCGCCAGTGCCTCCGGCAGGTATTCGGTGATCGCGGTGGTGTTGCACAGCAGCCGCACCTGACCTTTCACCCCCTGAGCGTAATCCGCCAGATCCTGCTGCATGCGCTCGGACTGCTGCAGCAGCACGCGCGCATGTTGCGCCAGTGCCTTGCCCGCGGGTGTCGGGGTCACACCACGGCGGCCGCGGTGCAGAAACTCGGTGCCCAGCGAGGCTTCCATCGCGCGAATCCGCGCACTGGCGGCGGCCAGTGACAAATGACTGCGCGCGGCGCCGGCGGTGATGTTGCCGCTGTCGAGGATGTGCAGGTAGAGGCGCAGGTCGGTGAGGTCGAAGTGCATGGGGCAGCCTGTGGTTTTTGTGGTGTCCGGGCGAGCCCTATCGCTGGCAAGCCAGCTCCCACAGGATTGTGTGTTGTGCACAAATCCTGTAGTCCACACTGAAACCTGTGGGAGCTGGCTTGCCAGCGATGAGGCCAGAAGCCCTAATCAAATACCAAGCCTCTTGTATTGGAAGAGGCAGCCTCAGTATATGGCAGATTTTCAGTACACCCGCAAAGGCGCACAGTAGCGCCATGAACGCACTCGCCGATTTCTATCAAAACCTGGGTCTGGCCTTGTCCTTACTGGTCATCGCCACCTTCATAATGGCCGGCCTGGTCAAAGGCGTGATCGGCCTCGGCCTGCCCACTGTTGCCATGGGCCTGCTCGGTCTGGCTATGGCGCCATCACAGGCAGCGGCGCTGCTGATCATTCCGGCGACACTGACCAACCTCTGGCAACTCGCGTTCGGCGGGCATCTGCAGGCGCTGATCAAACGCCTGTGGCCGCTGCTGCTGATGATCTTCCTCGGCACCGCCGTCGGCACGCTGTCGATCGGCATGGCGGGTGGACATTGGGTGGTGCGTGGGCTGGGCGCGGCGTTGCTGCTGTATGCGTTGAGCGGGTTGCTGCTGCCGACGCTGCGGGTCAATCCTCGGCATGAGCCGTGGCTCGGTCCGCTGTGCGGGCTGATCACCGGCGTCATCACCTCGACTACCGGTGTGTTCGTGATTCCGGCGGTGCCGTACCTGCAAGCGTTGGGTTTGCAGCGCGATGAACTGGTGCAGGCGCTGGGCCTGTCGTTCACCGTTTCGACCCTGGCGCTGGCCGCAGGCTTGTTCTGGCGCGGCGCACTGGGCAGTGGCGAATTGAGCGCCTCGCTGCTGGTGCTGATCCCGGCGATGCTGGGCATGTGGTTCGGGCAGTGGTTGCGTCAGCGCATCAGTGCCGTGCTGTTCAAGCGGGTGTTCTTTATCGGACTGGGCGCACTCGGCGCCCATTTGCTGATCAGCGGCTAGCCGAAGAAGTGCTGAGCATGTCGATCCGACGGATATCGAAATCGCGCTCCAGGTACGTCATGCGGTTGTCGAAAAACTCGCGCATGTGCGGCAGGTTCGAGTGCACGTCCAGATGCGCCTGGCTTTCCCAGATCTCGTAAAAGATGAACAGCGTCGGGTCTTCCTTGTCGCGCAGCATGTGGTACTCGATGCAGCCGGGCTCGGCGCGGCTCGGCTCGACATAGGCGCGAAACAGCGCTTCGAAGGCCTCGGCTTTTCCCGGGCGGGTCTTGGCGTGCAGGATGAAACCGTGGCGTTCACTCATCGAAACAACTCCTCAAATGCAGATGGCCGAGAATGCTATTGCAACAATCGGCATTCGATTCGTGCTTTTTGATCAAATGTATTTTGCGCCGACACGGCTTATTCCGCGCGAGAGGGATGGTTAACCTGCCGCCATTCGTTTTCCAATCTTTCTCCAGCCCACTGGCTGCGCGAGGCGTTCTCATGAAAAAAGTGCTGTTGCTCAATGGCGGCAAAAAATTCGCCCACTCCGACGGTCGATACAACGCCACCCTGCACGAAACTGCACTGAGCGTGCTGGATCGCGGTGGTCTGGATGTCAAAACCACTTTCATCGATGAGGGTTACGACGTCGCTGAAGAAGTGGCGAAATTCCTCTGGGCCGACGTGATCATTTATCAGATGCCGGGCTGGTGGATGGGCGCGCCGTGGACCGTGAAAAAGTACATCGACGAAGTCTTCACCGAAGGCCATGGCAGCCTCTATGCCAGCGATGGTCGCACCCGTTCCGACTCTTCGCAGAAGTACGGCAGCGGCGGCCTGATTCAGGGCAAGCAGTACATGCTGTCGCTGACTTGGAACGCACCGCAGCAGGCGTTTGATGACCCGACCGATTTCTTTGAAGCCAAGGGTGTGGATGCGGTGTATTTCCCGTTCCACAAGGCCAACGAGTTTTTGGGCATGAGCGGGTTGCCGACGTTTTTGTGTGTGGACGTGATGAAGCGGCCGAACATCGAGAATGATGTGGCGCGGTATGAGCAGCATCTGAAACAGGTGTTTGCTCTCAAGGCTTGAATGGTTTCGGGCTACTATCGAATAGCTTGGCCAAATCCTGTGGCGAGGGAGCTTGCTCCCGCTGGGCTGCGTAGCGGCCCTCGCTTCTACCTGAATCGCAGGGGAGCGCTGCGCACTCCAGCGGGAGCAAGCTCCCTCGCCACGATGAATACGCATTCGATTAGAGAGTTTCCGTGAAAGCCAGATCCGATGAATTGCAGATTTTCGTCTGCGTGATCGAGTGCGGTTCGATTTCCGCCGCCGCCGAGCAGGTCGGGCAGACGCCGTCGGCGGTCAGCCGCACCTTGTCGCGACTCGAAGCCAAGCTCGACACCACGCTGATCAACCGCACCACGCGGCGCATGGACCTGACCGAGGAGGGCAAGTATTTCTTCGAGCAGGCCAAGCTGATTCTCGACCAGATGGACGCCCTCGAAGAGCGTCTGTCGTCACGCCAGCAAACCCCGTCCGGGCGCCTGCGGATCAACGCCGCGTCGCCGTTCATGCTGCACGCCATCGTGCCGTACATCGACGAATTCCGTGGCCTGTACCCGGACATCCAGCTCGAACTCAACAGCAATGACCTGATCATTGACCTGCTGGAACAAAGCACCGACGTCGCCATCCGCATCGGCACTCTTGCCGACTCGACGTTGCATGCGCGCTCACTGGGTTGCAGCCCGCTGCTGATCGTCGCCAGCCCGGCGTATCTGGAAAAGCACGGCGCGCCGCAGCAGGTTGCCGACTTGAGCGAACACACCTTGCTCGGTTTCACTCACAACGAAGGCCTCAACCAGTGGCCGCTGCGCTACGTGCACGGTGACCGTTGGCCGATCACCCCGGCCATCAGCGCCTCCAGTGGCGAGACCGTGCGACATCTGGCGCTGGAGGGGCAGGGCATTGCCTGCCTGTCGCACTTCATGACCATCGACGACATCCGCGCCGGACGCCTCAAGGTGCTGCTGGCGGAATTCAACAGCGGTTATCGTCAGCCGATCAACGCGGTGTACTACCGTAACTCGCAACTGGCGCTGCGCATTCAGTGCTTTCTCGACTTCATCCAGAGCAAACTCGCGGCGTACGCCAACGCCGATTTCAAGGGCTGATTCGTGACCCCTGCGCAACAGTGATTTGGGCGAGGGCGGGTTTTTCCATCGAGGTGACCGGTCGATACTCGCTGCATCACTTATTCACGCAGGGAGTTTCTCCATGAACGTATTCATCACCGGCGCCGCCGGTTTTATCGGCGGTTCCATCGCCACCGGTCTGGCTCAGGCCGGGCACAGTGTTACGGGCCTGGTGCGCAGCGCCGAACAGGCCGATGAACTCAAGGCATTGGGCATCACACCGGTGATCGGCACCCTCGAAGACAGCACATTGCTGGCCGATCAGGCCCGCGCCGCCGATGCGGTGATCAACGCCGCCAGCAGTGACCATCGCGGTGCAGTCGAAGCGTTGCTCGATGCCATGCGCGGTTCTAACAAAGTGTTCCTGCACACCAGCGGTTCGAGCATCGTCGGCGATGCCTCGGGCGGCAAGTCCAGCGACGTCATCTACTACGAAGACAACCTGCCGGAGCCGACCGTCGACAAGGCGGCGCGCGTGGCCATCGACAACCTGATCCTCGCCGCCGCGCAGGATGGCGTGAACTCGGCAGTGATCTGCAACACCTTGATCTACGGCCACAGCCTGGGCGTCAATCGCGACAGCGTGCAGTTGCCGCGTCTGCTCAAACAAGCGCGCAAAAGCGGCGTGGTGCGGCATGTCGGCACGGGCCAGAACATCTGGTCCAACGTGCACATCGAAGACGTCGTCGCCCTGTACCTGCTGGCGCTGACCAAAAATGTACCGGGCACCTTCTACTTCGTCGAAAGCGGCGAAGCCTCGTTCATCGACATGACCACAGCCATGGCCGAAGCGCTGAATCTCGGCGAGCCACAGGACTGGCCACTGCAAGACGCCGAAGCCGAGTGGGGCTATGAAATGGCCAACTACGGCCTCGGCTCCAACAGCCGTGTACGTGGCAAACACGCCCGCGAACTGCTGGGCTGGGCGCCGAAGCGAACGTCGGTGGTGGACTGGATTCGTAACGAGATGGTGTGAGCCCTACACAAACCATCCAAACACCACCGAATCTGTGGGAGCTGGCTTGCCAGCGATAGCGGTCGACCAGTCAGCATCTGTGTTGGATGTTACGCCGCCATCGCCAGCAGGCTGGCTCCCACAAGTGAACCGCATTCTGACTGACGGAATGCAATCAACCTGTAGGAGCGAGCCTGCTCGCGAAAGCGCTGGCTCAAACGACAGAATAGTCGGCTGGCACGCCGTCATCGCCCGTTTTTTTTGTCCCGGTAAACCCCCGCAAATACGCCGCATGCCAGTGGGATTTAATTTTTAGCGGGGACTTGTCCGGGCGCTCGGGAAATTACCGGCTAGGCTGCTACCGCGGTGAAACGAGGGCGGCTGCGATGCATGTCGCGCTCTATGTGTTGCAGGCATGAGGCCCGTTCAGCACGGCACCACCCATGGAGTTTTTCTGGCAAAAGGAATTTGCGATGGCGACACCCATTGATGCCTTCTCGTAAAGGCGTATCCCCCCGGCGGACACACATGAATCCGCGATCTCCCGATGAGTAATGGTCGGCCATGACGGCCGGCATCTGTCATTGACTCTGGTTATTGCATTGCACGCTACGCGCGTGGGCGAAGCCGTCACCTCAATTGGCGAAAACAAGGAATAGTTATGATCATTTTGGGTATTACGAATAATGATTTGGCGGGTGCTTGCCTGGTACGTGACGGTCAGATTCTTTCGGCGGTCAGCGAAGAGCGTTTCACCCGGATCAAGGACCATAAAATCTGGCCGGCCAAGTCCATCGAGTTTGTGTTGAGCCAGGCCGGCGTGTCGCTGGAAGACGTCGATCATGTCGCCTATGGATGGAACGCCGGGTTCAGTGCCGACAAACACCTGGAGCTGTACTTTGATCGCATTGTCGAGGAGGTCAGGAACAACCCCCAGGGGCTGGCGCAGTTCCGCCAGCGGGTGACCGATGAAATCAACAACGACAAGGAAAAACGCGGCGAATTCGACCAGTTCATTGTCGACAACGGTTTGCAGGGCAAGGCGTATTACATCGATCACCACGAGTGCCATGCGCTCGGCGCCTATGTCTGCTCGCCGTTCGACGACGCGTTGACCCTGACCTGCGACGGACGCGGCGATTTCCAGTCGCTGACCGTCACCTGGTACAGCTCGACAGAAACCACGGTGCTGCAACGCGAAACCAGCATCGACAGCCTCGGTTATTTCTATGGCCGGATCACCCACCTGCTCGGTTACAAGCCCAACCGCCACGAAGGCAAGGTCACCGGTCTGGCTGCATTCGGTGATCCGCAGAAACTGCTGGGCGTGATGCAGCAGATGATCCGTTTCGAAGACGGCCGTATCAAAGCGCGCTGCGGCGATATGTTCCTGCCGTCCTACAACACCTACAGCGAGCCGCTGGAAACCTTGTTTGCCCGGGAAACCCCCGAAGACATCGCCGCCGCCGTGCAGCGTCACAGCGAAGACCTGCTGGTGGCCACCGTCAGCCATCATCTGGCGCAGCGCGGCACTGCCAACCTGTGCCTGGCCGGCGGCGTGTTTGGCAACGTCAAACTCAACCAGCGCCTGCGCGAGATTCCGGGCGTCAAAGACGTCTACGTGCTGCCGTGCATGGGCGATGGCGGCTTGGCACTGGCGGCGGCAGTCGGCGTCGCGTACCTGGAAAACGGCACCCGTTTCAAGAATCCGTCGATGATGCTTGGCCCGCAATCGCGCAGCGTTTCGCAGAACATCAACCTGATCATTCGTGACTACCCTGAACTCGGTTATCACACGCCGTCGAACATCATCGAGGTACTGACCGAGGCCCTGACGGAAAATCAGGTGTTGGGCATGTTCAAGGGCAAGATGGAGTTCGGCCCACGCTCGCTGTGCAACCGCAGCATCGTCTATCACGCGCAGGATGCCGAGGTGAACGACTGGCTGAACAAACGCATGCACCGCACCGAGTTCATGCCCTTCGGCCCGGTCACCGCCATCGAGCAGGCGCCGGCCTGCTACGTCGGTTGGGACGAGCAGCAGGTGGCCGCCGACACCATGACCATGACCTACGACTGCCATCCGCAATTTCGCGAGGCGAGTCCGGCCGTGGTGCACATCGACGGCACCGCGCGCCCGCAGATCATTCGCCCGCAAAGTGACCCGTTCATGCATCGCCTGCTGACGGCCTGGCACCAGAAAACCGGTCAGGCAGCCTTGATCAACACCTCGTTCAACCGCCATGAAGAACCGATCGTTTGCTCATCCCAGGACGCACTGGATGCGCTGAAAGAAGGCATGGTCGATCTGGTGGTCATGAGTGAATCGCTGATTGTCTGGCGCAAGGGCAGAAACAGCTTTACTCAACAACGCTTCGAATAAATGGATGGTATTCAGGGCTCCCCGGGGAGCCCTGTTTCAGGAGTACCGGGCGTATGGTTGACGCATGTATTTAATCTTTTTCGGGTTCTTTGCGGCGGAAGGGATCATCTATCCGTTCTGGCCGACCTGGCTCGATTCGCTGGGTTTCAGTGCCAGTGAAATCGGCTTGCTGATCGCTGCGGCGTATTGGCCGCAGGTGGTGACCGGGGTGCTGATCACCTACGTGGCCGACTGGCGCGTGGATCAGTTGCGGCTCGCCGCTGTTCTGAGCGTTACCGCCGCGCTGTGTACGTTGCTGTTCTACTTCATCCCGGCGCATTTGTGGATGTTCGTGTGCCTGAGTGTGCTGTTTGGCGGGGTGTGGATGGTGGTGCTGCCGCTGTCCGAATCCTATCTGCTCAAGCGCGACAAACTGGCCCTGCAGAATTACGGCTGGGTGCGGGCGGTGGGCTCTTCGGCTTTTATCCTGACCTCGACCCTCGGCGGCTTTCTGTTTGCGCAGTACAGCCAGTCGTGGGTGCCGCTGGTGATCGCGGCGAGCATGTTACTCACCGCCGTGGCCTGTCTGCGCCTGAAGCGCCAAGTGTCGCGGGCGCATCTGGCGCCGCCCGGCCCGGCGCGCAAACGGCCGGACTGGCGGGCGCTATTGGCACACAAGAGTTTGCTGATCGCGATTGCCGCCGCCAGCTTCATTCAACTGAGTCACACCCTGTACTTTTCCACGGCTTCGATCGGTTGGGGGGTGAAGGGCTTTTCTTCCTCGGCGATCGGCATGTTCTGGGCGGTGGCGGTGATTGCGGAAATCACCTGGTTCGCGCTGTCCAACAAGGTCCTGGCGTTTTGCGCGCCGTTGTCGTTGGTGATGTTTTCCAGCGTCTGTGCGGCACTGCGCTGGGCGCTGTTTTCCAACAGCGACGCGGTGTCGCTGATCCTCTTGGGTCAGTGCCTGCACGCGCTGAGTTTTGCCGCCTACCACGCAGCGATCATGCGCTTTATTCGCGACCAGGCACCGCCGGATATTCAGGTCTTTACTCAAGGGGTTTATTACTCCCTGGCAGTGGCCTTGCCCATGGGCCTGGCCACACCTTTCGCCGGCTACCTGTACCAGACCCAACCGCAGTGGTCTTACTACGTGATGGCGCTGTTCGCTTTGGTCGGAACGGTGCTGGCGTTCATTGCTCATCAGAAAATGCGAAGTGCAACTTATGGCTCAACAAACGTTTACAGCCGTCTGCTTTGATATGGACGGCGTGCTCATCCAGTCGCGCGAGGTGATTGAACACGCCTGGACCACCGTGGCGCGCGAGTACGGGATCAACGTCGATCAGGCGTTCATCGACCAGCACATCCACGGCCGTCCCGGCGGTTACACCCTCAAGACCTTGTTCGCCGAGTTCGATGAAGCGCAGCAGGTGGCGATCAAGCGTGAAGTCGACGCCATCGAGCAGGTGACGAACTGTGCGCTGGTGCCGGGCGTCGCGACGTTGATCGCCCGACTCCGCGAGCACGCCGTACCCCTGGCGCTGGTCACCAGCAGTTGGCGGGCGCGGGTCGAGCACGTGTTGCAGCAACACGACCTGACTTCGGCGTTCGACAGCATCATCTGCCGCGACGACGTGCGCAGCGGTAAACCGGCACCCGATCCCTATCGACTGGCCGCAGCACAACTGGGCCGGCAAAGTGATGAATGCCTGGTCTTCGAAGACTCGGTCAGCGGTGTGCAGTCTGCGATCAGCAGCGGTGCGCTGTGTATCGGCATTGGCGACGACCCGACGCTGACCGCGCATGGCGCCGCAGGCCTGTATGCCGATTTCACTCGACTTGCGCTTAGGCTCGACGGCAGGGGCGCGCACGGTTATGCCGATGGAGCGCTGTTCATCAACGCGCACCCGACCCAGAGGTTTGCCCGGTCATGACATTGACGTTGCAGCACGCCAGCGTGCTCTGGAAATTCCTCGGTGCGGGGCGCCAACACAGCGCTTGTGAACTGATCGTGGTCTGCGGCTCCTACGACTTGCGGGTCTGCGATTACGCCTGCCAACTGTTGAAAGACGGCGTGGCACCGCACCTGTTGTTCACCGGCAGCACCGGCAACTGGACCCGGCATTTGTGGGAACGCACCGAAGCCGATATTTTTGCCCAACGTGCCCTGGCGCAAGGGGTGACGGCGCAGCAGTTCACCCTGGAAACCCGCGCGACCAATTTTGCTGAAAACATCGCGTTCGCCCGAGCGATGTTTCCCGACGTGCGCCGCGCGACGTTTCTGACCAAGCCCAATTCGATCCGGCGCGTGGCGTTGACCCTGCCCGTGCAGTGGCCCGGACTGGAAGCCTTTGTTGATGCGCCGTCGTTCGGTTTTCCTGATGACGTCAGCAACCTGATCGGGGTCTTGGGCCTGATCGACGAAATGGTCGGCGATGTACACCGCATCATGGTTTACCCTTCGCTGGGATTTCAGGTCGAGCAGGCCATCCCCGAAGAGGTTCAGGTAGCCTGGCGGTATCTGGTGGAGCAGGGCTTCGATCACCATTTGATCAAGGGCAGGAGTTGACGCTGACTCCCGCCGGGAGACAGACATGCAGTACGACACGCTGATCCGCAACGCCACCGTCATCGATGGCAGCAACACGCCCGGCTACCGCGCCGATGTGGCGATTCTCGACGGGCGCATCGAACGCATCGGCGACTTGCACGATGCCCGCGCCACGGAAGAAATTGACGCCGCCGGCCGCGTGCTCGCCCCGGGTTTCATCGACGTGCACACCCACGACGACACCGTGGTCATCCGCCAGCCGCAGATGCTGTCCAAGCTCAGCCAGGGCGTGACCACGGTGATCGTCGGCAACTGCGGGATCAGCGCCTCGCCGGTCAGCTTGAAAGGCAATCCGCCGGACCCGATGAACCTGCTCGGCAGCGCTGCCGCATTCGTTTACCCACGTTTCAGCGATTACCGCGCCGCCGTCGAAGCGGCGAATACCACGCTGAACGTCGCCGCACTGGTCGGCCACACCGCGCTGCGCAGCAATCACCTCGACGACCTGTTCCGCACCGCCACGCCAGACGAAATCGTCGCGATGCGCGAGCAATTGCGTGAAAGCCTTGAAGCCGGCGCGCTCGGTTTATCCACAGGCCTGGCCTACGCTAGCGCCTACAACGCCTCCACCGACGAAGTGAAGCAACTGACCGAAGAACTGACCGCGTTCGGCGCGGTGTACACCACCCACTTGCGCAGTGAGTTCGAACCGGTGCTGGAGGCGATGGACGAAGCGTTCGGCATTGGCCGTCACTCGCGGTCACCGGTGATCATTTCCCACCTCAAATGTGCCGGTGTCGGTAATTGGGGGCGCAGTCCGCAGTTGCTCGCGGCGTTGGAGCAAGCAGCGAAAACCCAGCACGTAGGATGCGATTGCTATCCCTACGCGGCGAGTTCTTCGACGCTGGATCTGAAGCAAGTCACCGATGCTCACCGCATCACCATCACCTGGTCGACGCCGCATCCTGAAGTCAGCGGACGCGACCTGATCGACATCGCCGCCGAATGGAACGTGCCACTGCTCGAAGCCGCCAAGCGCCTGCAACCGGCGGGCGCGGTGTACTACGGCATGGACGAGGCGGATGTACGAAAAATCCTCGCGCATCCATTGTCGATGGTTGGTTCTGACGGACTGCCGGAAGATCCGTTCCCGCATCCGCGCCTGTGGGGCGCTTTCCCACGAGTGCTTGGACATTTCAGTCGTGATGTCGGGCTGTTTCCGCTGCACACCGCCGTGCACAAGATGACCGGCCTGTCGGCGGCGCGGTTTGGCTTGAAAGAGCGCGGCGAGATTCGCGAGGGAAACTGGGCGGATCTGGTGTTGTTCGATCCTTTGACGGTGCGAGATGTGGCGGATTTCCATGATCCGCAGCGGGCGGCGCAGGGGATTGACGGGGTGTGGGTCAATGGCGTGTTGAGTTATCGCGACGGACAGGCGAACGGTCGTCGGGAAGGACGATTTCTGGCGCGGAACGGGGATTTACGTGAAGGTTTTCAATGATTGAAAAACCCCTGTAGGAGCTGCCGAAGGCTGCGATCTTTTGATCTACGTCTCATAGTGGCACTCTGAGATTAAAGAATGTCGAAACCAAGCCGAATTGCTGACATCCAGCCCGGCTACACTCTTGGGCCAACCAGTCAGGGAGCACCCCATGAGCTTCGGCAAAACCACCCCGATCCTGCGGATCTTCGATGAAGCCAAGGCGTTGGAATTTTACGTCGATTTCCTCGGCTTCAAGATCGACTGGCAGCATCGTTTCGAAGCGAACTTCCCGCTGTATCTGCAGGTGTCGCGTGGCGAGTGCGTGCTGCACCTGTCCGAGCATCATGGCGATGCGACCCCGGGTTCGGCGCTGCGCATCGAGACCGATGAGCTGGAGGTGTTTCAGCAGCAATTGGTGGCCAAGGACTACAAGTTCTCGCACCCACAGATTCAGGCGATGCCGTGGGGCAGTCAGGACATGACGATTGCTGATCCGTTTGGTAATCGGTTGGTGTTTACCAACGCGATCAGTGTCTGAGCTGAGAAGAGCCCCTCACCCTAACCCTCTCCCAGAGGGAGAGGGGACTGACCGAGGTGTCTTGCGCTGTATATCGACCTGAATGATCCGCTGCGATTGTGCATTCACAGCAGCATTTTCAGGTCGGTGTGTCTCGCGAGCATCCCTCGATCGGCCCCCTCTCCCTCCGGGAGAGGGTTGGGGTGAGGGAAAAAGATTCACGCCATACAAAAAAGCCCGCTGCCAAACCACTAAGGTTTTGCCGCGGGCTTTTTCGTTACTCGGTTGGCACTAACTGATCCAGCACCCGATTGACGGCGATTTCCGCCACCATCACCACCTGCGCGATGCCTTGCAGGGTCTTGCGGTGCGAGCCTTCCAGCAGCCCGGCGAAGTCGTTGAGCATCACGGTGGCCGAGCCAAGGGATTCGCAGGCGTCGGCCAGCAACGGTTCGGTGCCGCTGGCCGGGTTGGCCATGTAGAGGCGATTGGGCTGGTACGGGGTGGCCATGATCGCGGGTCTCGGTGGGCCGAGGTAGTGGTCGAGGGCGCGCTCGGCGGCTTCGTGGAATTTCCTTGATTCGGGGGATTCGTAGGGGGAGGCCGGACCAGTGTCCGGTGGGTTTGGCGTAACTTTGAACATAGGCTGTGTTCCCGTCATTGAGCGCCAACCCTTTTGCTACTAAACGAAAGGGTGGCAGCTGTACGCAGGTTAGTAGACCGGGGAACTCAGCTTAAGCCGGCGCGCCGAAGCGCCCTACATACAGCCACCATCAAGCTCAGGTACGAGAGCACCTGTGATGAGTGTACGACCAGCAGAATTACCACGGGCTACTAAACCCGATCACTGGAAATCAGTGACGGATTCAAGTTACCGACGGCCTCCGGGACGCACAAGCCGGCGGATTCTGGCGTAGCCGTAGGCAGCGGCGCAAGGATTTGTAGGCAGTAGGGCGTAACACTGAGTGTCTTTAAACACTGGGGCTGCAGCGGGTTTATCGGCCGCTGAAATTGAGGAATTGTCTGTCGGGTTTTTGGTGTGGCCACTGGCGCCATCGCTGGCAAGCCAGCTCCCACAGGGTTATGTGCGAGCCGCAGATTTTGTGTACGACCCGGTCACTGTGGGAGCTGGCTTGCCAGCGATGAGGCCAGTCCAGTCACCCACGATGCATCTGCCGAAACTCCCCCGGCGGCATCCCGCGCCGGCTCTTGAACGTGCGATGGAACGACCGCGGCTCGGTAAACCCCAGATACTGCGCAATGTCCTGAATCGGCAACGTGCTGTTGAGCAAATAATGCTCAGCCAGCTCCTGACGCAAGTCATCGAGAATCTGCTGATACGACGTCCCCGCCTGATGCAACTGGCGTTGCAACGTGCGCACCGACACCGCGAGCTGCTCGGCCACCTGTTCCTTGCGCGGCAAGCCTTCCTTGAGCAACTGGCGCAGGATGCTTTTGACCCGCTGCTCCAGCGACGCATCCTCCAGCGTCGCCATCAAGCCCATCGCGTGTTCTTCCAGGGTACGCAGCAATTGCGCATCGGCCTGACGCAGCGGTAATTGCAGATACGCCAGTGGCACGATCAGCGCCGAATAGGCCTGATCGAACAGCACCGGGCAATCGAAAAACGCTTCGTACTGCGCCTGCGTAGCGTCTGCCGGGCATGGATGTTCCAGCCACACGGCGGCGGGCGACATTTGCGTGTCGGCGATCCAGCGCGCGTATTGCAGCCATGAGCCAAGAACGTTTTCCACCAGATGCCGGCGAATTCGCGGACGCTCGTAGCGGCAAGTCCAGATCAGATGCACATGGCCGTCCTGCACTTCGGCGCGGCTGACGCCCATGTCGCCCACCAGTTTTTCGAACGGCATGATCCGGCTCATCGCATCGCCCAGGGTCGCGCAGTTCATGGTGATGTAACCGAGCACGCTCCAGGAATTGGGCAGGACGAAATTGGCCGCGTTGAGACCAAACAGCGGATCGCCCGAGTGCTCGCAGAAGTAATCGAGCAGGCGCTCATGGGTTTCGCCCGGCAGGCGCAGGCTGTTGTCGCTCAGTTGCTGCGCCTGCAGTCCGGCAGCGGCCAACGCCGGCTCGATGGCCATGCCCAGTTGCTCGGCATGGCGCACGTATTTGAGCAGCGGCGGAACCGAGGTGAAGCCGAGCGATTGCATGATCCGAATCCCTTGATCAAGGCCTGCGTGAGCGAATGAATGGCTGAAAGGTAATTTGAAACCCCGACTAAAGTAAATGGCTGGCACTTGCGCGACGTTTGACTCAATTGGCTACTCGAACTGGCCGGATGCGACCGTGACACTTTGCGGCCGCTGACTAGTATGGAGGCCTGCCACATCACTGATCAGACTGCATAAGAAGGACACACGCATGCGACGCTGGAACGGCTGGGGGGATGCAACCACGGTGGTCGAACTGCCGGCCCAGGGCGCGAGTTTTCTCCATGAACGGTTGGGGGCCGGGCGCGCGCTACCCGATGCCACGCTGGAGTCGGCTTTGGCGCGGGTGCCGCTCTCGCGATTGGCGGCGCACACCTTGTACAGCGTCGATGCCCATGACCGCCTGCTGCACGCCCGGGGCCAGAGCCTGCCGGATTGGCTGGCGTTGCGCGAAGGTGCGCTGGGCATCTATCCGGATGCGGTGGCGTTCCCGGAAACCGCCGAGCAGATCCGCCAATTGCTGGCGCTCGCCCATGAACAGGACCTGTGCCTGATTCCTTATGGCGGTGGCACCTCGGTGGCCGGGCACATCAACCCGCCGGATTCGACGCGACCGGTGGTGACTGTGTCGCTGGCGCGGATGAATCGCTTGATCGACCTCGACGAGGCCAGCCAATTGGCAACGTTCGGCCCCGGTGCCAGTGGCCCGCAGGTGGAAAGTCAGCTGCGCGCTCGCGGCTACACGCTGGGGCATTTCCCGCAGTCGTGGGAGTTGTCGACGCTGGGTGGTTGGGTTGCCAGTCGCTCCAGCGGTCAGCAGTCGTTGCGCTACGGGCGCATCGAGCAATTGTTCGCTGGCGGCACCCTGGAAACTTTCGCCGGGCCATTGGGAATTCCGACCTTCCCAGCCTCGGCGGCGGGGCCTGATCTGCGCGAAGTGGTGCTCGGATGCGAAGGCCGTTTCGGGATCATTTCTGAGGTCAAGGTACGGGTCAGTCCGCTGCCGGCCGATGAGCGTTTTTACGGGGTGTTTCTGCCCAACTGGAGCAAGGCGCTGCAAGCGATCCGCCAATTGGCCCAGGCACGCGTGCCGCTGTCGATGCTGCGTTTGTCGAACGCGGTGGAGACCGAAACCCAACTGGCGCTGGCCGGGCATCCGCAGCAGATCGCCTGGCTGGAAAAATATCTGAACCTGCGCGGCGCCGGTGAAGGCAAGTGCCTGCTGACCTTCGGCGTGACCGGCAACCGTCGGCAAAACGCGCTGTCGCTGAGCCAGGCGCGCCAGCATCTGAAAGCCTTCGGCGGTGTTTTCACCGGTACTTTGCTCGGCAAGAAATGGGCGCAGAACCGCTTTCGTTTCCCCTATCTGCGCGAGAACCTGTGGAACGCCGGTTATGTGGTCGACACTCTGGAAACCGCCACCGACTGGAGCAACGTCGACAATCTGCTCAACCTGATCGAAAACAGCCTGCGTGACGCTTTGGCGGCAGAGGGCGAACGGGTGCATGTGTTCACTCATCTTTCCCACGTCTATGGCGAAGGCTCGAGTATCTACACCACGTATGTATTTCGCCCGGCGGCGGATTATCCGGCGACGCTGGCGCGCTGGCAGGCACTCAAGCACGCGGCCAGCCAGACCATCGTCGACAACCACGGCACCATCAGCCACCAGCACGGCGTCGGTAAGGATCACGCGCCGTACCTGCCGCGCGAGAAAGGCGCGCTGGCGATGGACACCTTGCAGGCGCTGAGCAGGCACTTCGATCCGGCCGGGCGCCTCAACCCCGGCACGCTGTTGCAGGAGTGACGGCCATGCACCCGGACTGGAACGCCGCGTGGCGCCAGCAAGCCTTGCCGACATTGGCCGACGAAACGTGGGACCTGATCGTCATCGGCGGTGGCATCAGCGGTGCCGGCATTCTGCGCGAAGCGGCGCGGCGCGGTTGGCGTTGTCTGCTGCTGGAGCAACGGGATTTCGCCTGGGGCACCTCCAGCCGATCATCGAAAATGGTTCATGGCGGTTTGCGTTACATCGCCAAGGGCCAGTGGCGGCTGACCCGTGATTCAGTGCGCGAGCGTCAGCGCCTGCTCGACGAAGCGCCGGGGCTGGTTGAACCGATGAGTTTCATGATGCCGCACTATCGCGGCGGCTTTCCCGGGCCGCGTGTGCTTGGTGGCCTGTTGTCGGTTTATGACGCATTGGCGGGGCGGCGCAGCCATCGATTTCATGACGCGCAGCAAATGCGTTTTCTCGCGCCGGGGGTGAAGGAAACCCAGCTGCTGGGTGGCACCTGTTTTATTGATGCACTGACCGATGACGCACGGCTGGTGATGCGCGTGTTGCACGAAGCGCGGGCCGATGGCGCGGCGGTGCTCAACGGGGTGTGCGTCGAACATCTGCTTCGCGAAAACGGTCGGGTGTGCGGGGTGCAGGTCGAAGATTGCGAAGCGGGTGGGTCGCTGCAATTGCGTTGCGGCGTACTGGCGGTGGCGACCGGGGCATGGGCTGAGCGCTTGCGGTTGCCCGAGGCACCACGACAACTGCGGCCTTTGCGCGGCAGTCATCTGCTGCTGCCGGGCTGGCGTTTGCCGGTGGCGCAGGCGTTCACGTTTCTGCATGAGCGCGACCGTCGGCCGGTGTTCGTTTTTCCGTGGGAAGGGGCGACGGTGGTCGGCACTACGGATCTCGATCATCGCGAGAATCTGGACCAGAGCGCGAGCATCAGCGCCGAAGAACTCGACTATCTGCTGGCGGCTTGCACGCAACAATTTCCCGGTGCCGAAGTGACGGCGAGCGATGTGCTGTCGACCTGGTCCGGCGTGCGTCCGGTGGTGGGCAGCGCGACGGGTGAACAGCAAGGCAAGCCGTCGAATGAAACCCGTGAACATGTGCTGTGGCAGGAACCGGGGTGCGTCACGTTGGCCGGCGGCAAGCTGACGACGTTTCGCCCGCAAGCCATCGAAGTGCTCAAGGCCTGTGCCGATATGCTTGGCCGCGATTTCGAAGATGATGGCGCCGCCGTTTTTGCCGCCGTAGCGCCACGGCCGATCCCCGGACTCAGCCCGCAACAGTGGCGACGGCTGGCCGGCAGACACGGCCGCGATCTGCCGCGACTGGCGCAGTTGATCGCCGAGTTGGGTCACGAAACGGTCGGTAACACCGACACCTTGTGGGCAGAACTGGCCTTCGCCTGTGAGGCGGAAATGGTGCTGCACCTCGATGATCTATTGCTGCGTCGTACCCGTCTGGGACTGTTGCTGGCGCGCGGTGGCGAAGCGCATTTCGCGGCCATCCGCCAACTCTGTCAGCCCCGCCTGGGCTGGGACGATGCACACTGGCAACAAGAGCTGCAGCGTTACCGGGCGTTGTGGCAACGCCATCACGGTCTGCCGGATGCCACGCCTTGATGCCCCTTGAAGAGAGCGCCATGGATAACCACTCGAACAAGCGCTACCTGCTGGCGATCGACAACGGCACCCAGAGCGTGCGCGCATTGCTTTTCGATTTGCAGGGCAATTTGCTCGGCAAAGGCAAGGTCGAATTGCAGGCGTACTACTCGACGCAACCGGGCTGGGCCGAGCAGGACCCGGAATATTACTGGGCGAAACTCGGCGAGGCCTGCCAGCAGGTGTGGACGCAAACCGGGATTGATCGCTCGCAGATTGCCGGGGTGTCGCTGACCACCCAGCGCGGCACGGTGATCAACGTCGATGCTCAGGGCAAGCCGCTGCGCCCGGCGATTCTGTGGCTCGATCAGCGCCAGAGTGAAGTCGAGGGCGGGATCAAGGGACCGTGGGGCTGGCTGTTCAAACTGGTCGGCGCGCAGGCCACGGTGGATTATTTTCGCGCGCAGGCCGAGGCCAACTGGATCGCCAGACACCAGCCTGAAGTCTGGGCGGCGACCGACAAGTTTCTGCTGCTCTCGGGCTTTCTCACTCATCGCTTGTGTGGGCGCTTTGTCGACTCGGTCGGCTGCTGCGTCGGCTACCTGCCGTTCGACTTCAAACGCCTGAAATGGGCCGCGCCCAGTGACTGGAAATGGCAGGCGTTGGCGGTGCGTGCGGAGCAATTGCCGACCTTGCACAAACCCGGTGAAACCCTCGGCTACATCAGCGCTGAAGCGAGCCGCCACACGGGGATTCCCGAGGGTCTGCCGCTGATTGCCGCGGGCGCTGACAAGGCCTGCGAAGTGGTCGGCTCCGGCGTGGTCGATGCGAGCACGGTGTGCCTGTCCTACGGCACCACGGCGACGATCACCAGCACTCGCTCGCGCTACCTGGAAATCGTCCCGCTGATCCCGCCGTACCCCTCGGCGGTGCCGGATCAGTACAACTGCGAGGTGATGATTTATCGCGGTTACTGGATGGTCAGCTGGTTCAAGAACGAGTTCGGCCTGCGCGAAATGCAGCAGGCCAAGGAGCAGGGCATTGAACCCGAGCAACTGTTCGATGCGCTGGTGAATGCGGTGCCGCCGGGGTCGATGGGGCTGATGCTGCAACCGTACTGGTCGCCGGGGATTCGTGAGCCGGGTGTGGAAGCCAAAGGCGCGATGATCGGCTTCGGCGACGTGCACACCCGCGCGCATATTTACCGGGCGATTCTGGAAGGGCTGGCGTATGCGTTGCGCCAGGGCCTGGAGAACATCGAGAGGCGTTCGAAGGTGTCGGTCAAGCGTCTGCGGGTGGCCGGTGGCGGTTCGCAGAGTGATGCGGCGATGCAGCTAACGGCGAATATTTTCGGCCTGCCGGCAGAGCGTCCGCATGTGTACGAAGCGTCGGGGCTGGGCGCGGCGATCTGCTGTGCGGTGGGGTTGGGCTTGTATGCGGACTTCCCCACGGCGATCGCTGCGATGACGCGAGTGGGCACGGTGTTCACGCCGCAGCCCGAGGCGCAGCAGGTCTATGAGCGTCTGTACAAAGAGGTGTACCTGCGCATGTATCGCCAGCTCAAACCGTTGTATCAGAGCATCCGCAAAATCACCGGTTACCCCGCCTGAAACAACACCACCAATCCCCTGTAGGAGCTGCCGAAGGCTGCGATCTTTTGACTTGGATTTTTAAAAACAAGATCAAAAGATCGCAGCCTTCGGCAGCTCCTACACAGGTGAGCGGTGAGCTTCATATGGCGCTATCGGAGACTTTTTCTGGTGAGATCGGACAGTGTCAGCGCCGGGGGCGGTTGTTAGGCTCAACCCCCACAGCACCTCCAATAAGAATTAAAAGCAATGAAGCTGACATTTCTCCTGTTGCTGCTTTGTGCAACGGCCCCAACGGCGTGGGGCTGGTCGAACCACACGGTGGGCAGCTATCTGGCGTTGCAGGAACTGCCGGCGCTGCGCGATGCGCCGCCGGTCGAGGTCGAGCCGCTGGAGCGTTTTCTCGCCGAGCAGTATCCGGCCGTGGTCGCGCTGCTGGAGCAACAGGAAAACTTCGCCCGTGAACACTTCACCCAATACCTGCCGCGCCCCGACAATCTGAAGCTGCCCGCCGTACCGAGCGACAATCTGCGCCACGATTTTCTCACCGCGCTGCGGCTCAATCCGCGCATTCATCTGGCGATGGTCATTCAGCCGCTGCCGGGTCATGACCTGCCTGAGCGCGAACACCTCAGCGCCGATCAGGTGATGGTCGAGCAGACGCTGTCACCGTGGAATCGCCAGCGTTTCATTCGCGTGGCGGACGGCGAAAAAGTCGCGACGCTGGCGGTGCTGGCCAGTGCTGCCGACGAGCCGGATTACGGTCACGACATCAACCTGTTCAGCGACAACCCTGGTGAGGTCGGCGCGCTGTATGGCTTCGGCCCGCAGCCGTTCGGTGATGCGCGTTTTCAGTACAGCTCGCAGGCGCCGTTCCACATGGGCTTCTTCCATGAAAGCCCGGTGGTGTATGCCGCTGCCGGATTTCTTCAGCGCAGTTGGCCGGACTGGCGCGCCTATCAGTACCTGGGGCTGGCGCGTTTGGCATTCGCCTCTGGTCATCCTTACTGGGGCTATCGGTTTCTCGGTTGGGGCGTGCACCACGTGCAGGACCTGACCCAGCCGTATCACGCCAAGCCGCTGCCCGGGGTCGAGCTGCCGAGTCTGTTGTTGCTGGAAGGCAAGGCGCTGGCCGGTTTTGCCGAGGACAAACAGGCGTCCATCGAGCGCGTCGCCACCCGCCATATGGAAATCGAGAAGTATCAATCGACCTGGCTGCGCCGCGTGCTGCGTGCCGGTCAGGCGCATCCGATGCTCGCGGCCTATGGCGATGTGGCCGAGGACAAACAGTATCCGCCGTACTCGGTGGACTACTTGCGCGACGTGGTCAGCGCCGAGTCGGTTGAGGACTCGGCGGCGTTCGATGACGCCATCGGCCAGTGGCTGGAGACGGCCCCGGTGACCAGTGATTTCAGCAGCGGCAATCAGTTGCAGCGCGAGACGTTCGAGCATCCGGCACTCAATCAGCAGCTGTTCAGACTGCTCGGCCATTTCGGCGCGCACAGCCGGATTTATGTCCGTGCGGGACTGGCACCGTAGCCATCGCGGCCACGCATAAAACAATAAGAACAAGGAGGAACCCATGATCAACACTCGATTGCGCCTCACCGGCGTAGCACTTCCCGGTGTCGGCCTGGCAGGGCTGCTGCAACTCTGTGCGGTGGATGCGCTGCAGGCTGCCGAGTTCAGCGTGCTGGGCAATCAGGTCACCGGCTCGATCGACACGACCCTGTCCTATGGTCGCTTGTGGCGGGTGCAGGGCCGCGACAAGAACAACGATGACGTCAACACCAACGACGGCAATCGCAACTTCGACACCGGGCTGGTTTCCGAGGTGTACAAGATCACTTCCGAGCTTGAGGCCAACTACCAGAACTACGGGATGTTCCTGCGCGGCACGGCGTTCTACGACACCCAGTTGATGGACAAACGCAACGATTACTACCGCAACAACAACCCGGCGCAGCCGAGCCAGAGCTATCCGCAGGACGACCGTTTCACCAGCCAGACCCGCGACATCGCCGGCAGCCGGATCGAGATGCTCGACGCCTATGTCTACGGCAATTGGGACGTGGCGCAGATGCCGGTGACCGCGCGGGTCGGGCGTCAGGTGTTCAACTGGGGCGAGGGGATTTTCTATCGCGGCGGGATCAACACCACCAACCCCGTCGACGCGGCGAAATACCGTTTGCCGGGGGCCGAGGTCAAGGAAGTGCTGATGCCGGTGGAGGCCGTGAGCTTCAACATTGGCCTCAGCGATTCGCTGACCCTGGAGAGCTTCTACCAGACCAACTGGAAGGAAACCCGCATCGACCCGGTTGGCACGTTCTACTCGCAGACCGACCTGTTCGCCGATGGCGGCAACACCGGTTACAACAACTTCAGCGGCACCGCGCTTGATACCCCGGTGCCGGGTTTCGGCAACGTTATCGGGCTGTACAGCGCACTGGGCAACAACCCGTTGCTCAGCCCGGCGCTGAAAAGCACCGGCCTGTACGCCAACGGTGTGACGCCGGCCTACGGCAATACGCTGAAAGTGGCGTCGATCGGCAAGGACTACAACGCGCGCAACGATGGTCAGTTTGGCTTTGCGTTTCGCTACATCGCCGAGGAGCTCAACAGCACCGAGTTCGGCCTGTATCTGGTCAACTACCACGCCAAGGAGCCGACCATCGCCGCTGACCTCGGTGGCTACAAAGGCATCGACATGAATGCCCTGACCAACATGCTCTCCAGCGTCGCTGGCAGTCAGGGCGGGGCGCTGGCGAATGGTCTGGCGACAGCCGACGTGATGGGCAACATTCAGGCGCATCGGCGTTACGCCGAAGACATTCGCATGTACGGGTTCAGCTTCAACACCACTTTGGGCCAGGCTTCGGTGTTCGGCGAGATCGCCTATCGGCCGAACCTGCCAATCGGCATTGCAGCCACCAACGATTTGATCGGCGACCTGGCCAACGGTGCCGCTGTGGCAGTGACCGGCAAGCCCGTCAACGTTGGCGGGCAGATGGTCACCCTCGACAGCGAGATCAACAACGCCGAGCGTGTCGAGGCTTTCAACACTTCGCTGGGCAGCATCTACAACTTCGGCCCGACGCTGTCGTTCGACTCGATGTTCGGCATTTTCGAACTGGCCTCCGAACACCTGCGCGGCAGCAGCCTGCAATACACCGCCTACGACGGCAGCACGCGCTATTACGCCGGTACCGGCAACACCTCTTATGTGTCCGGCGGTGATCGTGACGATCAGGTCAACCGCAACTCCTACAGCTACACGGTGATGTTCAACGGCACCTGGAACGACGTGTACGCCGGGGTCAACGTCTCGCCGTACGTCGTCTACAAGGATGACTTCAAGGGCAACAGCTATCAGGCCGGCAACACCATCGACGGGCGCAAGGCCTACACCCTGGGGATCAAGGCCAACTACCAGAACAAGCTCGAAGCCGAGGTGCAATACACCAACTTCTGGGGCGGCGGGCAGAACAACGGGATTCGCGACCGCGACAACGTTGGGTTCAATCTCAAGTATTTCTTGTGAGTTTCAGACGCAGATCCCGGGACAACTCATCCCCCTGTGGGAGCGGGCTTGCCCGCGAAGACGGCAGCACATTCGACATCAATGGTGGCTGACCCACCGCTATCGCTGGCAAGCCAGCTCCCACAGGGTACGCATTCTGGAGAAGAACATGTTTCATATTTCAAGATTGACGAAGACAACGCTGGCGCTTGTGCTGGGTCTCGCTGCGAGCAGCGCTTTCGCCGCCATCACCCCCCAACAAGCCGAACAACTGAAAACCACCCTCACACCCATGGGCGCCGAGCGCGCGGGTAACGCCGCCGGCACCATCCCGGCCTGGACCGGCGGCATCACCCAGGCGCCCGCCGGCTACAAACCGGGCCAGCATCACCCGGATCCATACGCCGCGGACAAGCCGCTGTTCACCATCACCAAGGCCAATCTGGATCAGTACAAGGCCCACCTCAGCCCCGGTCAGATCGCGCTGTTCAACAGCTACCCCGACACGTTCCAGATGCCGGTCTATCCATCGCGTCGTTCCGGTTCGGCGCCTCAGTGGCTGTATGACAACACCCTGAAGAATGCCACCTCGGCCAAGCTGCTGGAGGGCGGCAGCGGGTTCGCCGATGCCTACGGCGGCGTGCCATTCCCGGTGCCCATGGACGGCATCGAAGTGCTGTGGAACCACATCACCCGTTATCGCGGGATCTACGTGGTGCGCCGCGCATCCGAAGCGCCGGTGCAGCGCAACGGCAGCTTTGCGCTGGTGACTTCGCAGCAAGAAGCGCTGTTCAACTTCTACCGCCCGGGCGGGCAGTACGCCGACCTGAAAAACATCCTGTTCTATTACCTCGCCTTCGTGAAAAGTCCGGCGCGACTGGCCGGTGGCGCAGCGCTGGTGCACGAGATGCTCGATCAGCTCAAGGACCCGCGCCAGGCCTGGGTCTACGACGCCGGCCAGCGTCGCGTGCGCCGTGCGCCGAACCTGGCGTATGACACGCCGATCGCCTCATCCGATGGCCTGCGCACGGCAGACGATACCGACCTGTTCAACGGCGCGCCGGATCGCTACGACTGGAAGCTCAAGGGCAAGCAGGAAATCTACATTCCCTACAACAACTACAAGGTCGGCAGTCCCGACGTGAAGTACGCGCAACTGCTGACCCCGGGCCACCTCAACCCGCAATTCACCCGTTACGAGCTGCACCGCGTGTGGGTGGTCGAGGGCAACCTCAAACCGGGTGCGCGACATGTCTATTCCAAGCGCGTGCTGTTCCTCGACGAGGACAGCTGGGGCGCGGCGCTGGTTGATCAATACGATGGGCGAGGGGAGTTGTGGCGAGTGTCGATGGCCTACCTGAAAAACTTCTACGACCTGCCGACCACCTGGAGCGCACTGGACGTGTTCCACGACCTGCAGGCCCGGCGTTACTACGTGCAGAACCTCGACAACGAAGAAGCCTCCACCGTCGACTTCTCGCAACCGGTGCCGGAAGACGCGTATTTCATGCCATCGGCGTTGCGCCAGCGCGGGACACGATAGAGGCGTATCACAACCCCTGTAGGAGCTGCCGAAGGCTGCGATCTTCTGACCTTGATTTAAAAACCAGGATCAAAAGATCGCAGCCTGCGGCAGCTCCTACACGAAGGCGTGTTGTCTGGGAGATCAGGGTGGTCGGGCTGACGCCATCGCGAGCAGGCTCGCTCCTACAAGGGATTGGCGTTGTTCACATGATTCTGTGTTCAACGCATTACCTGTGGGAGCGGGCTTGCCCGCGATTGGATTTACGCTTTGGCTGCTGACTGAAGGTCAGACGCGGATATGGCTGACCATCTGCTGCAATGAGAATGGCCGTTCGGAAGATTGCCCGGTGTGAGCCAGAACGGATGTGTTAGTCTGCAATCAATGATTTCATTGATTGCAGGAGGCGTCATGGCCAGCATCACCATTCGAAACCTTGACGAGAAGCTCAAGGAACAGTTGCGTATCACCGCTGCACACAACGGACACTCCATGGAAGAAGAGGCGCGCCTGATTCTCGGTCGAGCCTTGGCAACGGTGGATCGTGCCGGCGGACTTGGAAGCCGGATACGCAACAGATTCAGTGCTCTCGGCGGAGCAGAACTTGATCTGCCAGAGCGCTCAGAGAAAGCCACCGGGGTGGATTTTTCTGAATGATAGTGCTCGATACCAACGTGCTTTCAGAGTTCATGCGTATTGAACCTGAAGCCAGGGTGCTGGCCTGGGTTGATGCGCAGCCCGCTATGGATCTGGTCATCAGTGCGATAACGGTGGCAGAGATACTCCACGGCATCGCCCGACTTCCCTCAGGCAAGCGCAAACAGAATCTTCAAGCCCATGCGATGGCAATGTTCGAAGAGGATTTCGCCGGACGCATTTTGCCGTTCGATGCGCATGCGGCTGTCGAGTACGCGTCACTCGTCGCAGATTGCGAGGCAAAGGGAAGGGCGGTGTCGATGGCTGATGCTCAGATAGCCGCAATCTGTCGGGCTCATGGTGCGGCAATCGCCACGCGTAACGTGAAGGACTTTCAGTTCTCGGGAGTGGAAGTGATTAATCCGTGGGAAGCGTGAGCGTTGAGGCAGTGAGTATGGGCTGACTGGACTGACGCAATCGCGGGCAAGCCCGCTCCAACAGGTTTTTCGGTCGTTCACATATTTTGTGTTCGACTCGTTTCCTGTGGGAGCGGGCTTGCCCGCGATTCGATTTACGCTTTGGCGCTGACTGAAGGTCAGACGCGGAAGTGGCTGACCATCTGCTGCAACTGCCCACCCAGGCGCGCCAGTTCAACGCTGGACGCTGCGGTTTCGTCGCTGGCCGCGGCGGTCTGTTCCGACACGTCGCGCACGTTGATGATGCTGCGACTGATCTCTTCGGCCACGGCGCTTTGCTGTTCGGCAGCGGCGGCGATCTGCTGGTTCATCGACTGGATGTTCGACACCGTGCGGGTGATGTTTTCCAGGGAGTCGCCAGCCTTGCGGGTCAGGGCCACGCTGCTGTCGGTCAGGGCGCGGCTGTTGTTCATCACGGCAGCCACTTGCTGGGTGCCGTTCTGCAGACCGGCGACCAGGCCTTCGATTTCTTCGGTGGATTTCTGCGTACGCTGAGCCAGGCCACGGACTTCGTCGGCAACCACGGCAAACCCACGACCGGCTTCACCGGCACGCGCCGCCTCAATCGCGGCGTTGAGTGCCAGCAAGTTGGTCTGTTCGGCCACGGCCTTGATCACGTCCATGACGCTGCCGATCTTGTCGCTTTCCTGTTGCAGCACGCTCATGGCTTCGGTGGAACGCACCACTTCGCTGGCCAGACGCTCGATCTGCGCGATGGCTTCGTTGACCACCTTGTCGCCTTCACGGGCTTCGCCATCAGCGGCGGCAGCGGCTTGCGAGGCTTCTTCGGCGTTGCGCGCGACTTCCTGCACGGTGGCGGTCATCTCATGCATGGCGGTGGCCACCTGATCGGTCTCGACCTTCTGGCTGTTCACGCCAGCGCTGGTCTGCTCGGTCACGGCGGAGAGTTCTTCGGCGGCGCTGGCGATCTGGGTGACGCCGTCGCGGATACCGCTGATCAGGTCGCGCAGGGTCACGCCCATGCGCGCGATGCCTTGTTGCAGCACGCCGAGTTCGTCGCGGCGGGTAACGGTGACGTTCTGGGTCAGGTCGCCGCTGGCAATGCGCTCGACCACGGCCAGGGTGTCTTGCAGCGGACGGGTGATCTGACGGGTGATGATCACCGCGGCAATCACACCGACCAACAGCGCCAGCAGGGTGCTGATCAGCTGGAAAGTACGGGCCTGGGCGCTTTCGATGTCGCGACGGTCGAGTTGAATCTGGTACAGCTGCTCGCTGGTGGTGACGATCGCGGTGCCCTGATCGGTCATCTCTTTACGCGCCTGCACCGCTTCGCTGTTGGCGTTCTTGTACGCCTGCAACGCGCTGCGGTAGTTGGTCAGGGCGGTTTCCAACTGACGAAGCGTGTCTTGCTGAGTCGCCGAGAAGTGCGTGTTCAACTGCTTGAGGCTGTCGATGGCCACGTTCAGCTGGCCGACGGCTTTCTGCTCGGTTTCGTTATTGGTGGTGGCGGTGTAGCCGCGCACTTCATAGCGCGCGAGGATGAACGCTTCCTTGGCTTCGGTGATCGCCTGGAACTGTTCGAAGCGCTGCTCGCTCATGTCCATTTGCTGCACGCGCTTGCTGATCGCTTCGATCAGGTTGTAAGCGGTGTCTGCGTTAGTGCCCATCACGTCGCGGGCACTGTTGCCGGTGCGGTAGGCGTTGCGCATCTTGTTCAGCGAGGCTTGGTATTCAGCGATGGTCGCCGCCTGCTCTTTCAGCAGTTTGACGTTTTCCGGGCTCTTGAACTTGTTGATCAGCGCCTGTTGTTGCGCGGCGAAGCTTTCGAGAGTGGTCTGTACATTCTGCGCGGCGGTTTCGTCGCCGTTGGTCAGCATGTATTGCAGGCGCACCACGCGCAGCTTGGTCAGACCGGCATTGAGCTGGGTGATGTCGCTCATCCAGTTGCTGCGGTCAATCAGGCCGCCGAGGCTGGTCCAGCCAGTCAGGGCGAGGACGCAGGTCAGGGCCAGGACCAGGCCGAAGCCCAGGCCCAATTTCATGTTCACGCTGATGTTGCCGAACCAGCTATTCATCACAATTCCTCCAGGAACGTTGTGCTTCTTGATCGTCGGTCAGGCTGGAAGATTGTTGTTTTTTTGAGCCAGCAAGGGTGTTAGCAGGACTGTATCGGCCGCAAACACGAGAGCTGAAAGGATTTTGTCCGGCGGAATTTGTAACAAGGGCACTTCAAGACTTTTTTCACATACGTTTCACCGACCGCTTACGCCGGCTTCACTAACCTCGCCGCATCGAATTGACTGTTATGGATGCCGACGAGGTGGCCCGATGTGGAATTGAGACTGAGTCTGTTCGGCGTCAAACGCTCGATATCCCTGAGCGGATTGGCCCGCTATCGCAATACCTGGGCCGTGCTTGGCGCATCGCTGCTGGTGATCCCGTTGACCCTGTGGCTGCTCGCCCCGGCGGCGGTGCCGGACCTGGCCCATGGCAATGTGTCCGGTGCCAAGGCGCTGGCGGCCGGGTGGGCCAAGGGCGATATGATTGTGCTGGTGCGTCACGTCGAGCGCTGCGATCACTCCCCGGCGCCGTGCCTGAGTGGCGATGATGGCATCACCGACCGCTCGCGCAGTGTTGCGGTTGGTGTCGGCGCACAGTTCGAGCATCTGGGCCTGAATAACGCCGACATCTACAACAGCCCGATGCTGCGCACCGTGCAGACCGCCGGTTACATGTTCAACCGCGCGGCCAGTGGCGAAGACTGGCTGATCAGCTGCAAGGGCCACATCCTGCAGGAAGCGCTGGCGCACAAGCTTCCGGGACGTAACCTGATCCTGGTGACCCACAGCGAATGCATGGCGGAGTTGGAGAAGGACTTGAATTCACCGGTTTCTGATCCTGGCTACGGTTCCTCACTGTTTGTGTCTGCCGCAAACAAAGCGGACCCGCGCGTGCTTGGCTTCATCGAAGCCTCCGACTGGCACTCAGTGAGCACTCGATGAACTG
This sequence comes from Pseudomonas sp. LF020, assembly GCF_053456425.1. Taxonomy (NCBI): domain Bacteria; kingdom Pseudomonadati; phylum Pseudomonadota; class Gammaproteobacteria; order Pseudomonadales; family Pseudomonadaceae; genus Pseudomonas; species Pseudomonas sp. LF020. The sequence goes on along the minus strand of NZ_JBRFIX010000003.1, from coordinate 598,817 downwards.
ACGTTTGCCAAGCGTCAGCGCAAACAAAACCCGCCGGTGACGGCGGGTTTTTTATTGTCTGGCACGAAAGATGTCAGTAGCCGACGAAGTAATACGCCTGGCGCCCGACCATCATGGTCTTCAGCACTTTGAGCGGTGCGACGGGTTCGCTGTCTGCCGAGATCACCGCGACATTGGAGGGCGAGGCACTGAGGAAATCGTGCAGCTGCGCGTCGGTGTCCAGCCCCTTGAGCACGCTTTGCGTGTAGAACACGCTGGCGCCGCCGACCCGTTCATTGGCCTGGAACAGTGCGACCTGCTGACCATTGGCCTGCAAGCTCTGAATGTGTTCGGTCAAAGGCAGGAACGACAACTCCTTGTCGGCGTTGGGCAGTGCCCACTGCGCGGCGCCGAGGTAGCTGGCGATCACCACCGTGAGCAATCCTGCGGCAATCGCCTGACGATGGCGGGCGACTTTTCCGATGAAGCGGTCTGCGTTTTCACGCGCCTGCAAGCGATCGAACAACACCCGTGCGTACTCAGCGGCGATCACCGCCGCCGCCGGGGTCATCGACATCAGGTAGACCGTGCGCTTGCTTGAGGCCAGGGTCAGCATGATGAACTGCGCGACGATCCACAGGCTGAAAAACAGCAGGTAACGGTTGGCCTTCAGTTCTTTGCGGAAATGCCACAGCCCCAGGTACACCAGAATGTTCCACGGCAGGAACGCTTCCGGCAGTTTGGCCAGATAGTAATAGAACGGCTCGTAATGCCCGGCCTCAACGAACGAGCCGCTGAAGCGACCGACGCTGTTGGTCAGCAGCACTTCAGCGACAGCGTGCGAACCACCGCGCTGATAGAGCACGGCGAGCCAGATCAGCAATGGGATCAGGCCCGCTACCGTGAGCAGGCCGGGACGCAGCCAGGCGCCGATCTTCAAGCGCCTGTCGATCAGGTTGTCGGCCAGCAGGTAGGCGAAAATCACCACCCCCGGCATCGCCAATCCCAGTACGCCCTTGCTCAACGTGGCGATGGCGATCCCGACGATAAACAGCAGCGAGTTAGCCGCGTTCGGTGCGCGTTGCGCCTGAAAGAATGCCAGCAACGCGGTGGTCACGCCGAGCGCCAGCAACGCATCCTCGCCGACCCCGCGCACGTTGCTCCAGTAACTGGCCATGGTCGCCAGCAGAATCCCCGCCGTCCAGGCGACGGCTTTCGGCCGACCGAAGCGGCGCAGCATGCCATACAGCACCATTACACTGAGCAACCCGGCCACCGCCGACGCCAGCCGCACCGCCCACGGCGAAACCCCGAACACGCGCATGGCGCCGGCGTCCAGCCACAGGCTCAGCGGCGGTTTTTCCAGAAACGGTTCGCCGAACAGGCGCGGCGTCACCCAGTCGTCGTCCAGATGCATCTCCATGGCGATCCCGGCGACCCGGGCCTCGGTGGAGCCTTGCAACTGGTGGTTACCCAAAGCGAAAAAAAACAGCAGGGCGGCGAGTAGAAACAGCGAAGTGGCGGCACGCGGCATGGGTTTCAGGCAACCGGAAAGGGCAGGAGCCTTGAGCATACTTCGCCAATGCTTAACAAATTGTGAAACTCACGCCAGTTGACGCGACCAACGCTTCTCCGGCGTTTCGAACAACGGATTGACCAGCGCCGTCAGCACATGGTCCTGCCAGCGCCCGGCGATATTCAGATAGGCCTTGGCGTAGCCCTCGCGCTCGAAACCGAGACGCTCCAGCAAGCGCGCACTGCGCTCGTTGCCGGGCATGTAATTGGCCATGATCCGATGCAGGTTCTGCGTATCGAACATATAGCCGATGCCAGCCTCCAGGCCTTCCTGCATCAAACCCTGACCCTGATGCGCGTGGTCAATGTGATAACCCAGATAACACGCCTGAAACGCGCCGCGAATGATCCCGCTGAAATTGCACGCGCCGATCATCTGTTGGCCGTCCGCCGTCAGCAGAGCGAAATGCATCGCCAGCCCGGCCTCGTAGGCACTGGCCTGGACTTCAAGGCGTCGGCGAATCTGTTCGCTGGAAAAGTATTCGGTGGTGCGAATCGGCGACCAGGGGGCGAGATGGCGCTGGTTGCGTGCATAGAAGTCACTTTCCAGCTCGGCCTGTTCCGGAGCGAGGATGGCGAGCGTCAGGCGTTGGCAGGGCAGGCTCAGCAGTGACATCGGGCGCTCCGGTTGGCAGGGTCGAGGGACAGGATTGCCCACGAAATGGAAAAAAACAAACCGGGTGTATCGCTTCGGCAGCAAACGCTAGGCAAAAAAAAGCCCGCGGGAGAGCGCGGGCGAACCGTAGTTTCTTGAATGAGCGAGCGGACTGTACCGTGTTGATCGAACGGGGGCAGTGAAGAAAAATTCATCTCGATAGCGAGCGCTCTGCAACGCATCAAGGCAAGTGATCCGCAGCGAAATCGGCTTCCGAACGTGCCCGCAGCCGGCCCTTGCGACAGGCCTGTTGAAAGCGTTCGAAGTCGCGCTCGTTCTGCGCGGTGTAACTGCGTGCGTATTTGAATAGGGCGTCAGCCAAGGCATCGCCCTTGCCAATGTAGCCGCTGATGACCGCCGCATTGCCCGAGGCCTTGGCGTGGGCGCGGGCCAGTGCGCGGCCACAGACCCGGGCATAGGCGGCGAAGGTTTCGGCGTCGAAGTTTTCCAGCTCGGCGGAGATCTTCATGTCGCGCAATTGCCGGACGTAAAAATGCCGACCACTGGGACCAGTGGTCCAGCCGAGGAACAGGTCGCTCGCCGACTGCATCAAGCGCTGCCCTTCGACCACCCGCTGGCCTTCATGGCGCGTGCGGGACTTGGCCTTCACATAGTCGGCGAGCACTGAGCGCCGGGCCTCCTTGAATTGCAGAAACAACGGAAACTCCTGATCGTCGGTCAGCAGCGCCACCAGACACCGCGTGCCCACACTGCCCACGCCGACCACTTTGAACGCCAGATCCTGCACGTGAAACCGCGAGAGCAATTCCCGTCGGTCAGCCTGCAGCGTGGTGCGATAGTCACGCATGAACGTATCGAACAACGGCCGCCAGTCGGCCAGTCGCAGCCAGTCATCATCGGCGTCGAGCAGCGTGGTGTTCTTGTGCAGGTGGAAAATCTCCGGCAAATCGTCACGAATGACCAGCCGCCCATTCGCGTCGCGCTCGCTGATCTTCGGCAGCAACTCGGCGTGGGTGCGCCGTTCGGCTTTATCAACGGCACGCTGCACATGCTCCAGCGCACTCTTGCGCGCCTGATCGAGCAAGTCTTCGTACTTGATCGATTCGTACCAGGTTTCCAGCGCACTCTGTTCGGCGCACTCCAGCATCGTCGCCTGATAGGCGCCGACCATCTGCCGACACACATCTTCCTCAACCGACTCGCCATGGCGCAAATCCCGCGCCGCCACCACAAAACTCGCCGCCAGCCGCTTCACATCCCATTCCCAAGGCCCGGGATGCGCCTCGTCGAAATCATTCACGCTGAACAGCAGATTGCGCTCCGGCGTGGCAAACCCGCCGAAATTCATCAAATGCGCATCCCCACAGATCGGCCCGACCAGCCCCATGTTCTGGGTGCTCGACAGATCATGCGCCTGCAGCAACGCATTGCCACGGAAGAACGTGAAGGGCGACACCAGCATCCGCCCGTAACGCAGTTCCACCAGTGAGGCGACGCGGCCCTGACTGGAGGCCTTGATCAGCGGGATCGGATCGCGGTTCATTTTACCGGTGGTGGCGTGGGCGCTGCGCGAGCATTTTTTGCGGGCGTCTTTGCCTTGCTTCATGCGGGTTTGGAGGGTGGTCATCAGCGCTCGCTCTGGGAAGGGGCGCTGTGAGTGTAGAAGGGGATTTGGGGTTTATCCGTCGAGCCGTCGCTGCCTTTCAGGGACTTTTTGTTGCCGGTTTTTTCGCGTCCGCCGGGGCGTTGTCGGAAAGCCACAACGACAACGAATAACTGGCCACCGCCTGCCGCCGCGCCGCGTTGCGCATCAGATACACCTGAACCGTGTACTCGCCATTAACAGGCACCGCACCGGCAAAGTGATCGCCCATGATCGAACCGTTGAACAGTGCTTCGTCGGCCCCTTGCGCGGTGATATTGAAATAGGCGGACGTGTTGGATGATTTGAGATCGACAGTCAGCGTCTGACCGGCCTTGGCGACGAGTTTGTATTCGGCGGTTTGATGGCCCTTGATCTTCTGTTTGAACTGCACGCTGCCGACTTCGCTTTTGAACGTGACCTGTTGTACACGGGGGGGAGGGGCGTCTGCGGCGATGGCGGGGAGTGACATCAACGAGGCCAGGGCGGCGGCGATCCAGGTGTTCATGGTGGGTAATCTCCGTGATGTTCAAGCCGTAGGTTGGAGTTTGTGCGCGATTATCTTTCAGTCACTGTGACAGTCCAATTCGGCGGGAGTGCAGCCTGCGCTGGAGGGGGGGGCTCCGTTGCGGAACGCCAGATGCGACAAAGCCCGCACTGGGCGGGCTTTGTCGTTGAGAGTTGGTGGGCCGGGGTAATTTGAACTGAATTCTTAAAATATTGATTTTTATAGATTATTTTTTGTTAGCTTTTTCGTTGGAATACCATTTGGAATACCGTGCGCGGATCTACTTAAATTGCCGCCTTTTGTCGGTCAGAGCTGAATTCCATATCTGTATTTCGGATCTCTATTTTGAGCTCAAGCAATGGCTTCTGAAAGCAAATGGCGGCGCTGGTTCTTACCTTCACGCGCTCTGACGAGTCAGCACATGTCTGATGGCTGTCGCGTACGGCAAATGCGAGGTGTCGCGTACCTCCCGCTCCAACTCCTCAACCCAACTATCATCGTCGGGGTAAGCCTCGGCGTAGTCTGCAAAAATCTCCATGGTCTGAATATAGCCGCAGAGCTGCGCGCGACGAATCTGGTTTAAGGCTCCGTCCAACACAAGAATGCGGATGGTTTCTGTGGCACGAAGATGGTTGTTTGCCGTCAGCCCCGCACGTGGCCGCACGGTGCCGCCGGGCGTGAAGAGCAAGAATACGTCAGGATCTTCGATATCAGGCTTGATCAGTGCTTCTGGGGGATAAGCTCCACACTGGTCCTTGGCCATTCCGCAAGTTCCGGCACGGTTGCAGGAGCCAAACAGATTGCTCCAATCAAACGTACCTTGGGGGTATCTCCAGCGCTGGCGGAAATGTTCGATATGACGATTTCCATCACCCATTGGCCCATCGCAGTAAGCACATCGAGGCCCTTGCATTAAGTCCAGCGACAGCCAGATAGCCATGCGCTCTTCGGGTGTCACAGCACTCCAGGCATCCCGGCCATGCCGGTAACGTCTCAGGCCCGCCGGAGGTTCGTCTTGTCTATTCAGACGCCGCACCTCAACGCTCCCTGTTGCCAAATTCGCGGGGCAGGCGCTGCTTGATTCCCTGTAAACGAACCAGCCGATCAAGTTCGTGCACAACTGGATGTTCAGCCCCGAAATGGGCTTCCAGCTTGTCTCTCAATATACGTCCCTCAGGCTGCTCATGAAGGTTCTGTTGAATCAGTGCCTGGTAATCAGAAACCCAGATGGCCTCAGGCACGTGAGGTACCGGATCGACGCCCATGATACGGGCCAACAGGTCGGAGCTGGCGACGCCGCGGGTTTGCCATTGTGGCTCGCTGACGGTGGTGACCCGGCTGGTGGTCTCGGGATCGATTTCGTTGCGCAGGATTCGCACACTGTTTGATGAGACCGTACTCAACACCTGAGGACTGTGGGTTGTCACGATAAGCTGCATGGCCGGGAACGCCTGGGCCAGGTTGAGCAGCACTACTTGTTGCCATTCCGGATGCAGGTGCATGTCGACTTCGTCGATAAGCAGCAGGCCTGGTGTCTTTTGCGCCGCTTGCGCACCAAGATGGCCGTTGAGTTTGGTTGCGCGAAATGCGATATCGGCCACCATGCCTATCATGTTGCGAATACCGTCGCTGAGCCACTCGACTGGTAGTTCGCCTAATTGCTCATGTCGGGCAACCAGCGTGTCGCGGGTGAAGGAGTACTCGATACCGCTCCAGCCTGCTGGTTGAATGCACACGTTCACGGCTCGACTAACTGACTGGATGTAGGTGTCGAATTCGGTTTTGGCAATGCTGACCCCTGCTTCAAGCGCTTTGAGTTGGGCTTCTTTGGCATTCAGGCTCCAGTAGCGAAACCATTGCACGAACGATTTATAGCTGGATGCCGGATCGAGGCAGTCGGTGTAGCCGACGGTTCTTGAGGTGCGTTGGATGTTCTTCGCATCTGTCAGTTTTTTTTGCTGCCACAGACGTCCAGTGCCGTAGTACGCGATCAGTGGCAGAACGACCTCAGTGTCGGGCGTGCGCGAAGCTTCTTGCATGCGCTTGCCATAGACAACCAATTCCTTGGCGTCTTTGATCGAGGTCTTGGTCTTGGTCGCGCTGGAAAGGTGACGGCGCCAAATAGTGGGCAGCAGATCATCGGACAGCCGATCGAGCAGACTGCCGGGAACGAATCCGGTAGCCTCGAGCCTAGCCCCTCGAGGGGCGTATTCCATTTCGTTTGTAGCGGTTTGTCTGGCACGAAACTGGCGAATATCACTTGGCTCAAAATGCTTGCCCACCGCCTCGTCAAATGCCCCTATATAAGGACCAAAGGCGATGGCGATGGCGTCGAGGATGGACGTTTTACCCGTACCATTGGCCGCAACCAATACTGTCAACTGCGGGTGGAAGTCGATATCGATCGATTCAAAGCAGCGGAAATCACGCAGTCGCAACTGGGAAAGCCGCAGCGAATTTCTTCCGGCACTCGTCATGTTTTCCTGGGTGCCCATGCGAAACTCCAGCCGACACTTAAAACGCTAGTCTACCTGTTGACCTGCTTCCAGCGCAGCCTCTGGGAGGAACTGAAAAAGTCGTCCTGATTTTGACGAAGAGCCTCACGTTCTCCCCCTTCAATTTCTTGTCTGGTGAGAGGGAGGGGGGGCGGCATAAGCATGTGAGAGTATGAGTAAACTAAAAGCTGGCAATACTTCTTGCACGGTGGACCTCGTTGGGCATATGTTTAATCACTCGATGCCTTTGCAAGAGCGTGGTCAATCCGTTGGGGATGAGCATTGCCAGTGCATTCAACGCTTTGCAGAAAGCACCTCGCGAAGTCGTTTTGGGTTTAATAAGAGTGTTTTCACATCCCAAGTGCGACCGGCCGCCGCACCAGACAACTTAATCGTTGAGTTTAGGTGCGCTTGAGAGTCAGGTGCGTTATCTGGTGAATCGCCCCGGTTTCGAATACATTGCCTTAAACTGATTCCAATTAAGGGGGGCAAAAGCACCCCGCACTCCTTAGTATAACTCAAAAAAGTTATTAATTAAGTGGTCGAAAAAAATGGCCTGACGATGATGAGGTCGCATGTTCTGACATGCCAGCTAATAGCCTGTGATCGTGAATGGTGCGCGCTATTGTTGTTGATATTATTTTTTTGCGAATACTATTTTTTTCCAAATGATTTCTTTTCGGCTTAAAGAATCTTTTGTTTCTCTGCTAATATAGATTGGTTTAAGTTTGGATTTATCTGATTGCTTTAAGAGTTCCTCTACGGATACCGGGTACATTATTCTAGTTGTGTCGGGTGTTCCGATTCTTAGCGTGATGGCTAAGTGCTTTCCTGCTTTCAAAAGATCGCTAATTCTTTTTAGTGATATTTCTCTCTCGTAAGGAGCTATGTGCATCCATACGGCGCTCATTAATACAAAGTCGTAGGTGTTGTTGTTTAGTGCTAAAAGATTTGGAAGGCAATCATTTATCCAGGTTATATTTTTGTGATGGTTTTTTTTCTGCGCAAGGGCGAGCATTTTATTACTGGGCTCAACAGCAGTTACCTGATAGCCGCGGCGTGCAAGTGATAGCGCATCACGCCCAGAACCACATCCTATATCCAAAACTTTCGCGTCGGTGTTCGTTGGTAGGAACTTTATGAGTTGTCTGTGGACGTTAGAGAAGTACAGCTTGCTGTAGTCGTCAAAGTATTTGGTACTCTCGGAGTCATAGCTCGCCCATGTCGTGCTATTTTTTGAAATCATTGATTAAATACTTCTATTTTTTGAGGGTAGAGGTAGTTGTTTATGGTGTGAGGTTCCGATTTTTTATTTTCGGTACTGATTTTTTCGATGTTGCTAGCGCCAGCGATACTCAAACATGCAGCTGTCAGTAGAAGGAGAGTCCAGCACGTGATTACAGTGTAGTTTCCTTTACTGTCGTTTTGCTGGTTAAAGGCCAGCTGGAGATTTATATGTTTTTTTATTAATTGTCTAAGGCGAACAATTATGGGAATGGTCAGGATGTTGACCGTCGCTGCAAAAGATAGCGCCAATACCTTTGGCAAATCACCACTGATGGAGGCTGCGCCATACCAGATACCACCAGTGATCGCGATAACCATGCTAGGGACCTGCCATAGCTGTTGATTGAGCGATCTTAAATGGTGGCCTGCCTCAAGGTAGCGAAGTTCCTCTTTTTTGAATTGCCATTTTATCCGCTCAAGCTCTTTGGCGTTTTCATGCTTGATAGCTTCGAAATCCGGGTCGTTCATCAATATTACGGTCTGTCTTGTCATTGGGTGTCTCAGTCTAACTGGAATTCGTGCCGGCGCCGCAATGACGATTGGATGGATCGCGGGCAGCAAGACCTGTTGCCGGATCCAGGTGGGTGGGCGCGCGCGACCCTTGCCTTAGGTCGAGATTAGGCTAATTGACTGAAATGTTGAAAAAATGAACGCCTTTGGACGCCCCGATACCCTGCGTTAGGCCTCTCAATAAAGTATTCTACGAGTATTGATGAAGCCTGCCACGAGGCTTGGAGTACGTAGAATGAAGGTTTTGTTTGACACGCGTAGGATCCAAAAGCTAGGGCGAGTTTCGCTCAGCGAGCAATTGTTGAGGAATGCCGGCCTGCACGAAGGCGATCAGGTAGATCTCTACTTCGATGCCGCAACGAAACGCATCATCATCGAGCCAGCAGCTCAGAACAACGATCAAGTCGCTGCGGAGAAATTAGCTTCAGGGAGGAAGGGGTAATGTCGAGCATGCAACGACGAGATGAACGCTTCTCAGGTCATGAGTCCTTCGTTTGCCGTTACGGGTGGCTGCCAAAGCTACACCAAGCGATTGTCAGCAATCCCCTGGCTCTGAAAGATGAAGCCCAGGCGACGATTACGTTGGGTATCGGCCGCAACATGGTCAAGTCGATTCAGTTTTGGGGCGAAGCTTTTGGGATAGTCAACGGTCGTGATGTCGCTGGCCTGCAATCTGGTCCTATTGGACGCTTGCTGCTGTCGAAATCCGGTTGGGATCCTTATCTCGAGCAGCCTGAGTCGCTCTGGCTACTCCATTGGTGGATGTCTTCTCACGCAGAGATTGCAGTTTGGAATCTGGTCTTCGGGAGCGCGACGTATTCACGTTTTGATCGAAAGGAGCTCATCGCAGGCCTCGAACGTCAAGCGTTAGCCAGTAACAAAAAGCTAGCGGTTTCTACCCTTGAACAACACGCGAGCATTTTCCTGCATTCATATAAGCGCGAAGAGTCAGCGGGGGATGATACCTCGTGGTGCCCCTTGCAGGATCTGGGACTTTTTGAAGAGGTCACGGTTGACGACGGCAAAACTGTTTATCTAGTAGGTAGAAATGCGCCCTTAGGTCTGTCTCCAAGAGTCTTCCTTTTTTCCTTGATTGATTACTTCGAGCGTCAGAATGCCAGCTCCCTCAGTCTCAACCAGATTGTGCATGGTGAATTCAGCCCCGGCAGTGTATTTAGGTTGGATAACTTCCAAGTGAGTAGCTTGATAGAAGGTATAGAAAAAGAATTTGGTGGTGTCGTGCGATTTATTGATACAGCTGATACCCAACAAATAATTTTGGATAAAACCCTATCGCCCGCTTGGGCTGATTGCTTGCTGGGTGCGGGAGAAGAATTGAATGTCTGACCGACTAATAAATCACCTTGAGCTGGATTCCAAATTCTTGCGCTCCATTTCGCTGGCCAGGGATTTGAGGTCACAAGACTCGCTCGATAGTTATCTAATTACTCCTGCTGTCTTGGCAGTGCTCCGCCAGATTGGCGGAGCATTGAAGTCAGGCAGCGCGCAACGGGCCTGGAAAGTCATGGGGCCCTATGGAAGTGGTAAATCGGCGTTAGGTTTGCTGCTCGCCCGTTTGTTAGAAGGGCAAAAAAGCTCTCATGCAATTTACGAACAACTCATTGAGGCTTCTACTGAATTCGTTGAGCTGTTCCCTCAAGCGCAAAACCGCTTTGCACTGGCAATAAGCGGTTCGCGCGTATCGTTGGGTGACGCGTTAGCGCAGTCTGTTCTTGAAGCACTTGAGCATCTCCCAAAAAGCAAACTGGCTACTGAGTTGAAGCGCCAGTTGGATACGAAAGCTCAAACCTATCGTGATATTCCCCTTAACGCAGCAACGAGTACGTTGCTAACTGATTTTGTTTTAATCACCAAGGGTGCTGGGTGTTGCGGTGTCCTATTGCTTATTGACGAGCTTGGTAAATTCATTGAACACGCAGCTCTAAATCCGGAAGCCGGTGATTTGATGTCTTTGCAGCAAATCGCTGAAGTCGCATCGCATCCTACGGATGATGGTCTCTTAGTCATATCAATGCTGCACCAGCATTTTGATGCTTATGCTAAAGGTGTCGGTCGCACCCTCTCCGACGAGTGGCACAAGGTCTCTGCACGTTTCGATGAAGTGCCTTTTGATGAGCCAGTCGAGCGGTATGCCCATTTCGCCCTTCATGCCCTAGGCGCCGATGCAACCATTACTGAGTCAGTTGCCCTGAGAAAAGATGCCCGATGCATCTACAAGCAAGCAATTGATTTCAATTTTTTCCGGGGGACTGGTGAGAGTGAGCTGTTCTCTCAAGCCGAGCGCTTGTATCCATTGCACCCAGCAGCGCTGGCTTGCTTAGCGGTCATCTCTAAGCGATTTGGCCAGAGTGAGCGTTCATTCCACGCATTCATGCGTGGATATGAGTCCGGAGCACTTAGAGACTTCGCAGAGCATAATGTCGTCGATCATTCTTCTTGGTATGGAATGACTGAGCTTTTTGATTACCTCACGACTGGGGTAGGACTTCGCTTCCGTGACCTTGAGGCCGAGCGACGCTGGGACTTCGCTCGCTCTGTAGTCGAGCGTAATGACGCGGAGATGACGGCATTACAGCTTGCCTTGCTCAAGTCGATTGCGGTCATCGAGCTTGTTGCTCAAGTCCTCCATGTTACGTTGTCCGCTGAACTCCTAAAATTTGTTATCGGGGGGGACCTTAAAGCTATCTCCAAAGCTTTGAAGGAGCTAACTGCCAAAGCAATCCTGGTACATCGTCATGCGAGTGATGATTATGGTTTTGCTGTTAGTCATGTTATCAACGTCGAGGCTTTGTACGAGCAAACTATGCGGCGCTCGGCTGATGAACTGATGTTCAATGGCGTTTCACAGGCCCTATCTGAAAGAAGCGTTATTGCAAGTCGTCACTACCAGCAGACGGGAACTATCCGCTCAGTAAGAGTGACTGCGGGTACGTCAGATAAAATTAAGCAGTCAATCGGTACTCATGGTCGCCATGATGGCAGTGTGGGGCTGATATTTGTGGACGCCGAGTCTTCTGCTTTGGTCGATGCGGCTAAAGAGGTGGCTCGCTCTACCAAAGACGTTTTATCGCTCACTGCGATCGTCAAAGTCGGTCCAGATGAGCGTAATGCTCTAATTGAATACTCCCGCTGGTTGATGGTTCATGACCAGGTCAAACGTCGCCATTTGGATCCTTGGACTGAACGCTATGTGGAGTTGAGGTTCAGCACTGCACGTGAATGTGTTAGTCGGCTAGTCTTGGCATTGCTCAACCGGCAAGCCAAAGGCTCATCCGGTATGGAGTATTGGCATGGAGGAAAGGTGATTGCCGATAGTGGTGCAATGAACCTTAGCCAAGCAGCTTCTTGGCTGTTCGATAAGGTTTACAAGGCAGCTCCGGTTATCCATAACGAGTTGATCAACAAAGATAAGCCGTCATCCGCTATCAATGCGGCTCGTCAGCGTCTATTTGATCTGCTGGATAAAGCAGTTGATTCAGAACTGCTCGGTATCGTTGATTTCCCACCCGAGCGATTGCTCTACAGCTCTCTGCTTCAATCCACTGGGCTGCATCGTAAAGGGGTCAGTGACCGTTGGTTTTTAAGTGCGCCGGATGGTAGTTCTTCTGCCGGAATACGTAAAGTTTGGGCAGAGCTTGATAAGCAACTGATGATTGATGGCCAGGTCACTTTTGCTGAGGTCATTTCTAGCCTGGCACTACCACCACTAGGGGTTCGAAATGGGCCGGCCAGCGTGTGGTTCATGGTTTACCTGCTTGTTAACAGGGAATCTTGCGCGATTTTTGAACGAGGAAGTCTGATTCTGGAGTTGACCTCGGATCATCAGCAACGGATGTTCAGGAGCCCTCACACCTTTAGCTTCCGTCGCTTCGACATTGCGGCAGAGCGCAAAGACCTGATCAAAGATTATGCAAAGGCATTTGGGGCGGTAGGTGTACAGTTGGGATTGAATGCATCTTACCTAGATGCTGCGCGGGAGCTGATCCGCTGGTACGGACGTCTTCCGCAGTATTCGCAAGAGACACTGCGACTTACAAACCAAACCAAAGCCCTTCGTGACGTAATCAAAAGAGCAACCGACCCGGTTTCGCTACTCGCTATTGATATCCCACGTGTGGTAATGGCGGGGAAGGGTAAGGAAGGTAATAATTTCCCCGATCTGCTGGCGAAAAGCCTTACTGAGCTAGGTATGGCATATCGACGGTTGCAGGACGAGGTTAGTCTTTCCATGGCTCAGGCTTTTGAAATTACAGGTCCTCTTAAGGCCCTTCGATCGCAGCTCCAGGAGGAATGCGCTGATACTGCGCAGTCACTTGCCGAAGTAGATCTTAAAGCCTTCATCATGCGCTGTTCTGACATCACCTTGACTGATGACAAGTGGATGGATTCCATTGCGAGTGTAGTCGTTCACAGGCCATTAGATATCTGGAAAGACAGCGATGCGCCGATGTTTGCGGAGGCTGTCCTTGAGCTATGCGGCCGCTACAAGCGGTGGCTTAGAGTCGCTATGCGTAAAGGAGAGTTTGAGCGTCAGGCGCGACGCTTCGTCGGGGTGACATTGACACTCCCAAGTGGTGAGGAAGCAGCGATGTTGTTGACCTCCGACCCCGAGACGAAGATCATGGCCAATGGCCTGCTAAAAACTCTCACTAAGCAAGCGGGCGGCAATTTGAATTTAGCCGCTTCAGCCCTTGCTCAAGCTTTGCTGCAATTGCAGCAGGGTTCCACTGAACACGATGAGAAAGAGCTGAGCGATGAGCAACGAACCGCAGGTTAGACACATCCTTAGTCTCTCTGGGGGTAAGGACAGCGCAGCGTTAGCGATTTACATGCGAGATCGTGTGCCCGAGATGGAATACATCTTTAGCGATACCGGTAAAGAGCTGCCAGAGACTTACGACTATTTACAACGCCTTGAAAACTACCTCGGGAAACCGCTGCATCGGCTGAACGCAGACCTTGGCTTCGACCACTGGTATGACATGTATGGAGGGATGATTCCTTCCAATCATCGTCGTTGGTGCACGAAAATGCTCAAGCTGAAGCCGTTTGAGGATTTTTGTGGCGATCAGCCGATCATCAATTATGTCGGGCTCCGTGCTGATGAAAATCGTACGGGCTACATCAGCCATAAGACAAATATCGAAGCTGTTTATCCATTTCAAGAGGATGGATTGATCCTGCGGGATATTGAAGAAATTCTTCGAGTATCCGGAGTAGGTATGCCTCCGTATACAAAGTGGGGACGGACTCGATCAGGTTGCTACTTTTGTTTTTATCAGCAGAAGATCGAATGGGTTAAATTGAAGGAGACACATCCTGACTTGTACGAGAAGGCTAAAGAGTACGAAGTTCCTTTTGAGAAAACGGGCAATTTCTTTACTTGGAGTCAGGGTGAAAGCCTATCAGAACTTGAGCAGCCAGAAAGAATGGCCCAGATTAAGCGTGATCATGCCGTACGAGTCGAGAGGCAAGCGCAGCGTAAGGATAACTCCACACTAATCGCTGTGTTTTCGGACCATGAAGGAACTGAGACTTTGGACGATGATGACGATCAAGGCTGCTTGGTCTGTCAGCTTTGAGGAGATGGAATTCAGATGTCATTTAAAATAACTGCGAGAACAATCTTGCAATTAGGGGCTGAACTTATATCCTCTGATGCAGTGGCACTTTATGAGTTGATTAAAAATGCAATCGACGCCAGATCAAATAATGGTGTTGATATAAAATTTTCAATCGTAATGCTGCTGTCAAAGTATGAAGAGTGTTTGTCGTATATAGATGATGTTGACGATATTGAGGTTTCCAGGTCTTTTATCTACGAGAGTCTGCAGCCCGATGCTGAGCGTGAAGATCTTGAAAGTTTCAGAGGGTTAATCCAAGCAGCGAATAATTCCGATGAGCTACGTGAAGCGTTGGTGCATGCCTATCGAAAAATAAACCGAATAGTTGTTACGGATACCGGTCATGGCATGTCCAAATCTGATCTTGAGGACATCTATCTTACAATAGGTACCTCTAGCAGGGCCAAAGATGTCAATGCGCAGTTGAAGAGCGGTAAAAAAGGTCAGGAGTCAATATACCTCGGTGAGAAAGGTGTGGGCCGATTGTCTGTAATGCGTTTGGGGCGTCGGCTCAGTGTTCAAACCGCTACAATAGATGATAAGAATTACAATATTTTAGACATCGACTGGCGAGAGTTTGAAGAGGCCTATGACCAGTCTCATGATTCGGTAGTAATCAAGGTTAAGCGAGGCGCAATTAAGCCTCAGGGTTACTCTGGGACGAAGATTATTATCTCCGATTTAACTAGCGTCTGGACAACCAACGTCTTGGAGGAGAATATACGCGGGCAAATAGCAAGGTTAACTGATCCCTTCGTTGTCGGGAAGAAAAGACGCTTCCCTATTCGTTTTGAGTATAACGGTTCTGATATTTCTTACGCTGCAAAAATCGAGCAGCTGTTGTTGGATAGTGCTCATGCGATCTGTAAAGCATCCTATAAAGTAATTAATGGGAAAGCACAGCTCAAGGTTGATATTGTTGAAAATATTTATAATGGTGCCACTTACTCAGACACTCATGATGAATTAGACCTCAAGATGATGGTTGGTTTAGAGCGACTTGGTTATCCGCTCTCTACTTTACGTAAAGTAGGCGATTTTGAATTTCAACTATATTGGTATAATCGGCAAAAAATTAAAGCCGTACCAGATCTGGGTAATCGGGCAGAAATCCTTAAGCTTATAGAGCAGTGGGTAGGCGTGATGCTTTTCCGCGACGGTTATCGTGTATTACCATATGGTGATGAGGGTGATGATTGGCTTGGGCTTAACCGCAAAGCACTGTCGGCAAGCGGGTATAAGTTGAATACCAAGCAGTTTATTGGGCGAGTTGCAATTGGTAGAATCAATAATCCCCATCTGGTAGATCAAACTAATAGGCAAGGGTTGCAAGATTGTCCGGAAAAAACTCTGCTAGTAAACTGCCTTCAAAGTGTTATTACTAATCAAATGGCATTCGTTCTAGAGGAGGGTAAGTCTAGTGAGAAAACAGAGCGATTAGCTGGATTCGATGTAGGTCGAACGGACAAGGCGGTCAAAGATCTTGAAAAACGGGCGAGTCAAGCCGTTCGGAAAATCTCACAGCACTACAGTGGGCCAGAACACGTTTTACAACAAGTAAAAGATTCCTTCGCTGAGCTTAAAGATGCTTATAGTCGCGCCGTAGATAAATTGGGTGTTGTTGAAAACGAACGTGAGCGAATGACACACTTGGCTGGGATAGGGTTAACGGTAGAGTTGGTTGCTCATGAGTTAGCTAGGGTCACTGAGTTTACGCAAAAGACATTGAGAGATGTTCCTGAAGAGGAAATAAGCCAAGAGTTGAAAGGTGTTTTCGATGTCTTGGAGTCTCAATTGAAAAGTATACAAAAGCGCTTGGCCATACTCGAGCCACTCAGTGTGTCCGCGCGGCAGCGAAGAGCTATGAGGGACCTTGGTGATATTGTCAATTTTGTCGTAAATGCGCACGACTCACAGTTTAGGCGACACAACGTACGCTTAAAATTAGACCTCGGAAGCCGATCAGTAAAAGCATTTGTGATCGAAGGTTTGGTAGTGCAAATACTTGAAAATCTGATTTCCAACTCCGTATATTGGCTCAAGGCCTATTCCGAAGAGCATGAAAGCTTTCAGCCTGAAATTAACATTATCTTGAGTGGTAGTCCGCCAACCATAACTTATTATGATAATGGACCTGGCATTCCGACCTCACGCAGAGAAGTAGTATTCCAACCGTTTTTCTCGACAAAGGGAACTATAGAGCGACACGGACTAGGCCTTTACATTGCACAAGACTGTGCGGAAATGATGGGCGGCACTCTGGCTCTTCTCGATGAGCCAGTGTTGAGAGAGGGACGTTTGAATACGTTTGTGCTGGAGTTGGCAGAGGAAGCCAAGTAAATGCCTTCGTTAAGTGAATTGTTTAAAGTCTCTGAAATTAAGTATGTCGAGGTGATAGATGACGCCTTTGACGTAAAGCCTAATATCTCCCTGAGCGCTGCGCAAGCGACGGCGTTTATAGATTCACTATCGGCTGATGACTATGCGACGCTTTGTGAGATACTCGAAACTGATGACTTCAGTATTATTATGGAAAGCCTTGTGTCAATTGAAGGCACACTGAAGCTTTTCGCGCGTATTGATGAACTTTCAGATAAGGCACATCGGGCAAAGGTTTTCACTGACTTTTATGAAGATGTCGAGCCGCAGAGAGAGATGCTGCAACCGTTGCTGGATATGCTTGAGGAAACGAAGGTAGTCTGGAAGACTTTTGGATCTGATTACGAGGCTCGAGACGAAGCCCCAGATATCGTGTTTATTGATTTGAAAATTTCGCACAGTACCGTCTTGGATGTGAGTAGAGCGGTATCGATTGTCAGAAAAATTCAAGCGAAGCATCCTCAGGCGATACCTATTATTTTTTTAATGTCCTCTCTAACTGTAGCGCTCAAGGAAAAGCGCGATGAGTTTCGCCAATCTTGCGGTCTTTATGCGAGCCAATTCGAGAAGCTCAATAAGGAAATGTTCAAACGAACACGTGAATTGCAGAGAATGATCGCAGATTATGTGTCCGTTTACCCGGCTATAAAGTCTGTTCGTGGGTATCATGAGGGCTGGGCTAGTGCGATTGAGCGCGCGGGATCTAGGTTCCAGAGCCAGCTCCGAGATTTGGATGTTGCTGACTATGTTGCGCTGAAAGATATCTCGCTAGCACATGAGAAGAGCAGTATTGGCGGATACCTTACAGAGGTACTCATGGAGTACTATCTATACGAGTTACAAGGCTCGCCAGAAGTTCATACCCTGGCGACCGAAATTGATAAGTGGGCGAAAGGCAATATTAGATCGAGGTTTAATATTAATAAGGCTGCGGAAACAGTCTACTTATCAAATATTATATTTAACCCAGAGATGCTTAAGTCTGAAGAGAAGTCAGGGCTAGGTTATAAGAGTGGAAAATTTAATTTGGGTGATGTGTTTTTATATGAGGATCCAAAAACACAAGAATATGTAAAGGCAGCCGTCATCATGAGCCCTGCGTGCGATTTAGCTCGATATGATTATAAAGATAAAAAGGCTCCTCATATTTTACTTTGTGAAGGAGAAGTTAGTAAGTTTGATGGTGCTGTGCATGTTCGTAATATTAAATCCGATTCTCCAGTTGGTCCTCTTATTGTTGACTACGCTGGTAAAGACGGAAGTTCTAAGTATTTGATTAACTGGAACGCAAAGCGCCCGCTCTCTTGGTGTGCCGAAGGTGTGGCAAGTGTTGTAGCTCAGAAAACACCGTGGCGTTTCGCCGCAAGAATGAGAATGCTATACGCTATCCAGCTTCAACGCGCTATGACCAACGACTTAAGCCGCGTTGGGGTTCAGGTGGCACCTTCTATTTATCAACCTCATGGAGTGACGGTTTACTGTCGTGATAACGGTAGCTGGAAGATCCTATGTGACGAATGGGCTGACGACAACACCGCTGCGGCGGTAACTGACGATATTCCGGCAAAAAAGATAATGTTCATGCTACGTGGCGGTGTTTGGGCTCAATTGCTGAATAAACTGGATGTATGGGTGAGTGAAAATGTAGATGAGTACGGTATTGATGATTTGAGGAAATTTCTTGCAGACGAGACTGTTTATTCTGGTCTTCAGCATGTGATCATGAACAGAATCGCAGCCCCAGAAAAAGCTTTGACTTATCGTTATCCTTTAAAAAGCCTCGCTTTTAAGGGGGCAGTAAGTAAAGCAATGCGAGAGGTTCTCGCATTTGCACGAGAACACGATAAATTTGATCCGAAAACACCCGTATTGGAGGATGAAAAAGCCGCAGTGGTTGTTTTGTTCAAGCAGCTTAAAACCGAATGAAGTTTCTCAAAGTTTAGTTTTAATGTGCTTGCGTAAAGTTGCAGGGGGAATGTTCGTATAGCTAGTTATCGCATCGATACTGCTTTTACTCCCCTGATTCCCTGAATGGCTGATACTGATAAGCTTCCAGTGGCGGCCTGTTGGATATGGTCGCTCCACCAATTCATCATTGGCGTCTTCTCTCAATGTAATCCGCTCGATTGTAGGCGCTGCGCACCTCGTCTTTGTCAACATGCCCAAGTGCAACCTCGATCAATTCGGGGGCCCATCCCTCTTCGTTCAGGATGGTACTGGCCATGGAACGCATGCCGTGGCTCACCAATCGACCTTCAAAGCCCATGCGTTTCAAGGCCTTATTCACCGTCTGGCTGTTTCAGTGAGTTCTTTGATCTCTATCTGCTGGAAACACAAACTCTCTATGACCGCTGTAGGGTTTTATTGTCTCAAGCAAAGCTAGCGCGTGTTCGGTCAGGGGGACGACGTGTGCTCGTCGCTTCTTCATCCGCTCCGCTGGGATCGTCCAGGTTTTCTTGTCGAGGTCGATGTCCGCCCAGGAAGTTGTGGCAGCTTCTGCAGGACGGGTCATGGTGTGGAGCTGCCATTCGATCAGGCAGCGCGTTGTTCTCTTTATGCTCGCATTGGCGATGGCGACCATTAGCTCTGACAGCTCTTCGGGACGTAGGGCAGCCATGTTCTGCTTTTTCGGCTTTTTGAATACAGCCCAGATGCCGCTGAGCGGATTGGCAAAGATCATTCCCGAGTTCACGCCGTAGGTCATGATCTCGTTAAGCCGTTGGGTCAGTCGCTTCACTGTCTCCAGGCTACCTTTGGTTTCAAGAGGGCGCAGCAGCTCGATGACCGTCGGAGCGCTGATATGCGAGATAGGTGTTGTCCCTAGCGATGGAAAGACATGCAATGTGAGCGAGCGCCAGATGTCCTCGGCATACGCCTGAGTGACCGAATCTTTTTTCAGTTCAAACCAGGCAGATGCCACGTTCTCGAACGTGTGCTCGGTTGCCTGCCTTTTTGTCTGCTCCAACTCGCTACGTTGTTCTTTCGGATCGATGCCCTGGGCGAGAAGCTCTCTGGCTTCGACCGTCTTCTTCCTGGCTTGCGCGAGTGATAGCTCAGGATAGGTGCCGAGGCCCATATTGATGCGGTTCTTGGTGATCGGCTGCCGATAGTTGAAATTCCAGAGCGTCGAACCATTGACCCTCACGCGCAGCTGTAAACCGTCTCCATCGCTGAGGACGTAGTCTTTGTCTTTCGGCTTTACCGCTTTGAGCTGGCGGTCAGAGAGGCGGGTGGCTTAGGCGCACATGAGGTGTTCCATGACATCAATTGGTATTCCAAAAATTACCACTGAAGGGCTTGGATACCACCTGGAATACCCGATGTCGTGGATTGTGCCGGACGTCCATGGACGCCGGTAGACCCTAAAGCCTTGATTTTGCGAGGTTTCAGGCACAAAAAAAGACGTCCGTGGACGTCTTTAGATGTTGAATTGGTGGAGCCGGGGGGATTTGAACCCCCGTCCGCCAGTGCTCCGCTGTCGGTACTACATGCGTAGCCGTGTCTATTAAGTTAACCCTCAGCGACCCGACGGGCAGGGTGCTTTGGGCGAGTTGTGTAAGTTTTAGCCGCTTCGTCCACAACGTACTGCACGGCGATTCTGTTCTATATGACAATCATTTCGGGTTTACAGACATCCCCTGATGATTGCTGGGCCCGAAGGCACCAGGAGTGCATGTCAGCTGCAATTAAGCAGCGAGAGCAGCACCGTATTGGTCGTCATTGGCAACTATAAGAAGTTGCAACAGTGGATTTACGACTTCTGTTACCAAGTCGGCATGCACCTAAAGTTTCGTCACCGGCGTCGAATCCTAATCGGCCCCGAACTCATTGCCTCGTACATCGGGTAAGGCAACAAGCCTGCGCAGTGTACGCCAAACGGCCCACGAGGCCAACCCGAAGGTTGGCCCGGGCGTGAATCAGTTGTTGGTGCCGGTGGATTTACGCAGTTCTATGATGGTTTGCGAGGTTTCCGCTACGCAGTCATCGATCTTGCCCTGGGCTTTCAGCGCCTGTGCCTTGCTGACACTGGCTTCAGCGCGCTGGCTGAGTTCCGGGTTCGCTGACAACTGCCCCTTGGCATTGTTGATGGTCTGGATATTGGCATCGCACAGGTCGGCAGGCTTGTCGGCGGCGAACGAGGTGGAGGCCATCATCGAGGCAGTAACGAACAGACCTAACAGTACAGAACGTTTCATGTGTATCTCCTTGAACTGAGGGATCCAGACTGCGCTGGCCGTCAGGACGGGCAACCGAGTGGAAGAAAAACCCCGATTTTCGGGGTCTGTTCTGTGGACTACGGTCGCACGCAAGGGTTCTATTTTTCTTCAGCCGGCCTTGGCCCGGGTCACCCGATCCACCAGATAGACCAGTCCGTGATAGTCGATGCCGCCGTGTTGCGTCAGGCCGATCTCACAGGTGCGGCTGGTGGAAATGCCTTCGCTGCAATGCTGCACCGCATCCTTGAGGGTGCGCAGCGAATGGCCGTTCAGCTCCGGGGTAGTGAAGCCCTTGTCGCCGGCAAACCCGCAGCAATGAATGCCTTCCGGAATCACCACGGTCTTGCTGCATTTGCGCGCCAGATCGATCAGCGCCTGGCTTTCGCCAAGATGCTGCGTGCTGCAGGTCACGTGCACCGCAATCGGTGATTCTTGCGGGGTGAACTCCAGTCGATCGAGAAGATGCGTACGAATGAAGCGCACCGGGTCGTACAGATCCAGTCGAACATTTCCCACGTCCTGCACCAGGCGCAAGGTGCACGGGCTAGTGTCGCAATAGATCGGATCGAGTCCACCGCGACTGGCGTGCAGCAACGCGCTGATCAGTTCCTGACGCTTGTGCTCGGCTTGCTCGGCATAACCTTTGGAGGCGAAAGGCTGACCGCAGCAGAGGTTGTCCTGATTGTCCGGGAGCACCACTTGGTAGCCAGCCTTTTCCAACAGGCCACGGGTTTTGTCGTACAGCGACATTTGCTCTTTGTCGCCGGCTGCCGGGCCCATCACCCGCGAAACGCAGGCAGCCAGATACACCACCCGCGGGCGCTCATCGGAGACGCTCGGGCTGAAACGAATGGCTTTTTCCGGCTGCGGCATCGCGTTGGTCCACAGCGGCACCTGACCTTTGGACAAGCGTGTCAGGGTCGCCGAAAGCTTGGCCAGACGCGGTGCGCCGAGCAGCATCCGTGCGCCGTTGGCCACGTGCAGGGTGAAGCGTGCGCCTTGCAGGGTCTTGGCGAAATTCCCCTCGATCCAGTCAGCGGTTTTCTGATGCGTCGCGTGTCGGGCGCGGAGCTTTTTCACCAGTTCGCCGGTATTGATGCCCACAGGGCAACGCTGAGCGCACAAACCGGTCGCGGCGCAGGTTTCGATGCCCTGGTACTCGTAGGCTTTTTCCAGCTCGGTGGTGTCAACGCCGGCGCGTTTTTTCGCCTGAATGTCACGCCAGATCACGATGCGCTGACGCGGGCTGAGGGTCAGGCCTTTCGACGGGCAGACAGGTTCGCAGAAGCCGCATTCGATGCATTTGTCGACGATCTCATCAGCTGCCGGCAGCGGCTTGAGGTGCTTGAGATGGATCTGCGGGTCTTCGCTGAGAACCACGTCCGGGTTGAGGATGCCGTTGGGGTCGAGCAGACGTTTGAGCTGCCACATCAACTGGTAGGCGTCGCTGCCCCATTCCAGCTCAACGAACGGCGCCATGTTGCGCCCGGTGCCGTGTTCGGCTTTGAGCGAGCCGCCGAATTCCACCGCCACCAGTTGCGCCACGTCGTCCATG
Source organism: Pseudomonas sp. LF020 (assembly GCF_053456425.1). Taxonomy (NCBI): domain Bacteria; kingdom Pseudomonadati; phylum Pseudomonadota; class Gammaproteobacteria; order Pseudomonadales; family Pseudomonadaceae; genus Pseudomonas; species Pseudomonas sp. LF020. Next base: position 576,409 of record NZ_JBRFIX010000003.1, on the reverse strand, counting down.
AACGCCTGATAGCGTGCGACTTCTTCCGGACTGTTGAAGCCTTGGGTGAAGACGAAGTGCAGATTGCCTTCCAGTGCGTGTCCGAAAAGGATCGCTTCATCGTAGGAGTGTTTGTCGAACAGCGCGATCAGACGATTGACGCCGATAGCCAGTTGCTCGACCGGGAAGGTCACGTCTTCGATGATCACCGTGGTGCCGGTTTTACGCACGGCGCCGACGGCGGGGAAGGTGTCTTTGCGGATCGCCCAGAGCTTGGCGTTTTCGGTCGGATCCTCTGTGAAATCGACCTGTTTTTCCACCGGGAAACTGGCCAGCGAAGCCATGATCTGCGCCAGTTGCTCCTGCAGCAACGTGGAAGAAGCCGCGCGGGATTCGATCAGCAGCGCGCAGGCATTGTTCGACAGGTGCTGTACGAAATCCGGCATGCCGGGTTTGTCTTGCACCGAGCGCAGGCTGCGTCGATCCAGCAGTTCTACGGCTGACACCGGTTGGCTTTTCAGCACGGTGACTGCGTTGCAGCAGGTTTCCACATCCGGGAACACGATCAACGCCGAGGCCTTATTCGGGTGGTCGATCACCGTGTCGTAGGTCACCGCGCTGATGAAGCCGAGGGTGCCTTCGGAACCGACCAGCAGGTGGCTCAAGATATCCACAGGCTCGTCGAAATCCACCAGCGCATTGAGTGACAGGCCGGTGGTATTTTTCAGACGGTATTTGTGGCGAATTCTCGCCGCCAGTTCGGCATTGGCGCGGGTTTCGCGGCCCAATGTCGCCAGGCGCTCCAGCAGATCACCGTGGCTGGCGCGAAATGCGGCGACACTGGCGGCGTCTTCGGTGTCGAGGCGGGTGCCGTCAGCCAGCACCAGGCGAATCCCGGCCAGCGTGTGATAGGTATTTTGCGCGGTGCCGCAGCACATGCCGCTGGCGTTGTTGGCGACGATGCCGCCGATCTTGCAGGCGTTGATCGACGCCGGGTCCGGGCCGATCTTGCGCCCGAACGGTGCCAGCCACGCGTTGGCCTGCGCGCCGATCACGCCCGGTTGCAGGCGAATCTGCATGCCCTGGCCGCGAATCTCGCGAGCGTTCCAGTTATCCCCCAGCACAATCAGCACCGAATCACTGATCGCCTGCCCGGACAAACTGGTACCGGCGGCGCGGAAGGTCACCGGGACTTGATCGCGCTGGGCCAGTTTCAGCAGCGCGACCACTTCGTCTTCGGATTCGACGCGGATCACCAGTTTGGGAATCAGCCGATAAAAACTGGCGTCGGTGCCGAAGGCCAAGGTCGACAGTGGATCGTCGAAACGGCGTTCCGCTGGTATCAGTTGCTGCGCATCGCGCAGGAAATTCACCGGAAGCGTCATTGGTCCTCCAGGATCAGTACCACCAGATCTTTCGGGCCGTGGGCGCCGTAGGCCAGCACTTGTTCGATGTCGGCGGTTTTCGACGGGCCGGACACCAGCAGCGCATTGGTCGGCATGCCTTGGGCCCACTCGAATTCCTGCTGCACCTGATAGAAGTTGTCGCGGATTTCACTGGCCTTGAGCAGGGCGAAATGCACCGGCGGCACCAGGCTCATCAGTCGCGGTTCTTCACGGGTGGGCCAGAGGATCAGGCTGCCGGTGGCGGCGATGGCACCGAGGGTGCCAGTAAGGCTGGCCGGGGTGTCGTTGAACAGCTCGGCTTTCCACTCTTCCATCGGCCGGTTGTAGGATTTCAGCGTCGGCAGATCAGGATTGTTCGCCCAGTGCTGTGTGATGCGCTGCCCGTGGGGCGTAGTCGGTGCGATCAGCAGGCTTGGCAGTTGGCGATCACCCAGCAATTGCGCGAGCAGCGCCGGCCAGTCTGCGCCGGTCGTCAGATGGATCTCGGTGTGCACCGCTTCCATCAGTTTGCGCAGTTGCGGAATACGTTGCTCGGCGCTGTAGGTGTAAGGCTGCGTCACCAAATCGACATCGAAGTCGTCGGTAATTGGTGTGGCACCAGTCAGACTTTTCCTTAGCTTGGCGAGGATATTTTGCTTGGCGCTCATCAGCGATCTCCCTGTTTGCCCAGATGCTCGCGGGCCATGTCGTGCAGTGAGCGGGCGGCGGGTTTTGGTGCGCTGTGGTTTTGCGTCCACGGGCCGACGTTGCTTGGCGTGAGCGCACGCAGGCGCGTGGCGAAGAACCCGAACAGCCGATACAGCGTCGGCGAGCTGTTGAGTTTCGCCCAGGCGTTCCAGATGAAGCGTTCCTTGCGCGAATACTTGCTGCCTTGGCCGCGCATCACTTGGTGTGGAGCGTCCGGGGCTTTGACGTTTTCTTCGCGCAGGCGCCGCAGAATTGCCGGGATCGGAATTTTCACCGGGCACACTTCACCGCAGGCACCGCACAACGACGAAGCGCTCGGGTGATCCGGGACTTTTGCCAGACCGACCATGTGCGGCGTGATGATTTTGCCGATCGGTCCCGGGTACACCTCGCCATAGGTGTGACCACCGACGCGGGTGTAAACCGGGCAATGGTTCATGCACGCGCCACAGCGGATGCAGTTGAGGGTCTGGCGCAGTTCGCTGTCGGCGAAGGCCTGGCTGCGACCGTTATCGAGCAGCACCAGATGCACTTCCTGCGGGCCGTCGAGTTCATGTTCCTTGCGCGGGCCGGAGATCATGTTGACGTAAGTGGTGATCGGAATGCCCAGCGCCGAGCGGGTCAGCAGCGACAACAGCGGCACCACGTCGCGCAGGTTTTCCACAACCTTTTCGATACCGGTGACGGCGATGTGCACCGGCGGCACGGTGGTGGTCATGCGCCCGTTGCCTTCGTTTTCCACCAGCAGCAGGGTGCCGGTTTCGGCCACGGCGAAGTTGACGCCGGAAACGCCGATGTCCGCTTCGAAGAATTTCTGCCGCAGGACTCTGCGACCGATCTGAATGAGTTGGTCAACGTCCTTGGTGTACTCCACGCCAAGTTTGTCGTGGAACAAGGACGCGACCTGACCGGCATTCTTGTGGATCGCCGGCATGATTATGTGTGAAGGCTTCTCGTGGTCGAGCTGGACGATGTATTCCCCCATGTCGGACTCCAGGCATTCAACACCTTGAGCCTCGAGGAAATGGTTCATCTCCATCTCTTCGCTGACCATCGATTTGCCCTTGATCACTTGCCGCGCCTCGTGAGCGCGGATGATCGACAAGACGATGCCATTGGCTTCGTCCACCGTTTCCGCCCAGTGCACTGTCACACCGTTGCGGGTCAGGTTCTGTTCCAGTTGCTCGAGCAGGTCGGGCAACTTGGAGAGCGCACGCGCCCTGATCGAGTTGCCCAGGGCGCGCAAATGTTCTCTTTCGTGGGCATCGCTGAAAGCCGCTGCCCGCTTGGTCATCAGTGAATCCATCGCAGTGCGGAAGTTGTTCCGTAACTGCGGATCACCCAGGGCGTTGTGCGCCCGGGTGCGGAAATCTTCTTCTACGGCGACCGTAGGAATAATCGTCGAGGTGCTCATTGCGCACCTCCGGTTCGTTGCCAAAGAAAGCTGGCGAGATGTTGCCCGCGCAGCGCTTCTTTTTGTTTCTCCAATGCGCCGTTGATGTTCATCAAACAGCCACAATCGGCGCTCAACACCTGATGCGCGCCGGACTCCTTCAACGCGCGGGTCTTGTCGGCCACCATCGCGCCGGAAATGTCTGGCATACGGACGCTGAATGTCCCACCGAAGCCACAGCATTCGCTTTCGTGGTCGTGGTTGACCCGTTCGACGTTGCTCAACTGCGCCAACAACTCGCGGCCGTGCAGGTGGGTGTTCATTTCGCGCCGTGCCGAACACGAGGTGTGCAGCGCGACTTTGACCGGCTCGCCGCTGTCCTTGAGCTGCACCTTGCAGACGAACAGCAGGAACTCGGCCAGCTCATAGGTGCGGGCCGCGAGGGCCTGCACCTGTTTCAACGTCGCCGGCTCGTCCTTGAACAAGTCGGCGTAATGCTCACGCAGCATGCCCGCGCAGGAACCCGACGGCACCACCACCGGATAATCCCCGGCAAACAGCGCCAGTTGTGCGCGCGCGACCGTCCGCGCCTGCTCGGTGTAACCCGAGGTGTAGGCCGGTTGCCCGCAGCAGCTCTGCCCTTGCGGGTACTCGACCGTTATCCCTTCACGCTCCAGCAAGTGGATCGCGTCCATCCCGGCTTCGGGGTAGAACAGATCGACCACGCAGGTACCGAACAGATAGACCCGCGACGGTTTCTCGCTGGGGTACTGCCGAGGTTCGGGCAGTGGCGGTGCGACGCGGGTGGCGTTGGGCACAGCGTTGTAAAAAAGCTCGCTCATCAGGCGTGTCTCCGGGTGGGCCCGGTTATCCGTCTGTGGCGGCTGCTGAATATAAAGAGCCTTGCTTTCAGCAGCCTTACAGACCGGGGTGTGAATTGCTGACGCCGGAATCACGAACCGGCGTCGGTTATTTCAATGTCGCTTGTAGTCTTCTTCTTGGTTTAGTGCACCAGCATGCCGGTGAACCAGTAGGCCTGGGCCAGAGTGATCAGGCCGACAATCGTGGCAAAGAATAGGCTGTGCTTGAGGGTGAAGCGGAACAGATCCGATTCCTTGCCCACCAGCCCAGTCGCAGCGCAGGCCACGGCAATCGACTGTGGCGAGATCATCTTGCCGGTCACGCCGCCGCTGGTGTTGGCTGCCACCAGCAAGGTGTCGTTGACGCCGATCTGGTGGGCGGTGGTCGCTTGTAGCGAACTGAACAGGGCGTTCGACGAAGTATCGGAGCCGGTGAGGAACACGCCCAGCCAGCCAAGGAACGGCGAGAAGAACGGGAACGCTGCGCCGGTCGCGGCCAAGACCAGCGCCATGGTCGAAGACATGCCGGAGTAGTTGGTGACGAAGGCGAAGGCCAGCACCATGCCGATCGACAGAATCGGCCAGCGCAGTTCGTAGAAGGTCTCTTTCAAAGTGGTCAGACCAGTTTTGAAGTTGATCTTCAGTACCAGCATCGAAATCAGCGCCGAGAAGAAAATCGCCGTGCCGGTCGCCGAGATCGGGTCGAGTTTGAACACTGCCGGAATTGCAGTCGGGGTGGCGACGATCGGGGCAGTCTTGATCACCAGTTGATCAAGGTGCGGGATGGCAAAGTTGAACACCCAGGCGTACATCGAACCGCCGGCGGCGAACATCGCCTTGAACGGCTTGAGGGTCCAGATGGTGACCAGCACGGTGAGGATCAGAAACGGCGACCAGGCAATGAAAATTTCCCAGAGGCTGTAAGGCGACGCCACGGTGCTGCGCTTCTGGCCGAAACCTCCTGCGCTGGCGGTTACCACCGAGGCCGAAACGGCGCCGGCAATGTGTTGGCCTGCGGCGCGTTTTGGCTGCCAGACTTTGAGGAACAGGGTCAGGGAAATCAGGCTGGCCAGGGCCGAGGTGATGTCCGGCAGTTCCGGGCCGATGAAGTTCGAGGTGAAGTATTGGGTCACGGCGAAGCTCAGGCCTGCAACCAGCGCTGCCGGCCAGGTTTCACGCACGCCACGCAGGCCGTCCATCATGAACACCAGCCAGAACGGCACGAACAGCGACAGCAGTGGCAGTTGGCGGCCGGTCATGGCGCCGATCTTGAACGCGTCGATGCCAGTCACCTGACCAGCCACGATGATCGGAATCCCCAGAGCGCCGAACGCCACCGGCGCGGTGTTGGCAATCAGGCACAGGCCAGCAGCATACAGCGGGTTGAAGCCGAGACCGACCAGCAGCGCGGCGGTAATCGCTACCGGCGCGCCGAAGCCGGCGGCACCTTCCAGAAACGCACCGAAGCAGAAACCGATCAGCAGCACCTGCAGACGCTGGTCGTCAGTGATCGACAGCACCGAACTGCGAATGACCTCGAACTGACCACTCTTGACCGTCAGTTTGTAGAGGAACACCGCCGCGACAATGATCCAGGCAATCGGCCACAGACCATAGGCAAAGCCGTATCCGGCCGCGGCGAAGGCCATGTCCACTGGCATGTGGAAGGCGAAAATCGCCACGGCAATCGACAGGGCCAGCGTGATGCTGCCGGCCACATGCCCCTTGAGGCGGAACACCGCCAGAGCAAGGAAGAAGAAAACGATGGGAATGACGGCCGCAAGTGCGGAGACGCCGAGACTGCCGAGCGGGGTATAGAGCTGTTGCCAGGTTTGCATATGGGGTGGCCCCTAATTGTTGTTGGTCAGGCACTGTCAGCGTTCTTGGTTAATTGGTAATACCAATTTACAATCGCTGTTGGCTAGGGTAAAAGCCTTGATGACGGTGTGTCAATTTGTCGCCCTGAAACTTTTGTCGAACAAGCGGTGCAGAGGGCATCTGATCCGGTCGGGCGAATGTGCGTTGACAGGTGTCGGCGGGGCGCCGATAGGCCAGAATAGAGGGCCCGGCGCGCGGTCGGGATCGTGGAGAAATGAGTTATGGGGTTTGATCAGATTCGTCAGCGCCGTTTGTCTGACGATATTGTCGAGCGACTCGAGGGGATGATCCTCGAGGGCACGCTGAAGTCCGGCGAACGGCTTCCGGCCGAGCGCGCCTTGGCCGAGCAGTTCGGTGTGTCGCGTCCATCGTTACGCGAGGCAATTCAGAAACTGGCGGCCAAAGGCTTGCTGGTCAGTCGCCAGGGCGGCGGCAATTATGTGGTGGAAACGCTCGGCTCGACCTTCAGCGATCCGCTGCTAGTGCTGCTGGAGAGCAATCCCGAGGCGCAGCGTGATCTGCTGGAATTTCGGCATACTCTGGAGGCATCGTGTGCCTATTACGCAGCATTGCGCGCCACGGATGTGGATCGCGAGCGACTCACTGTGGCGTTCAACGAGCTGCAGGATTGCTATACGCGGCATGACGAAGTGAGCCGGGCGGAAGAGGGCGCGGCGGATGCGAAGTTTCATCTGGCAATCGCCGAAGCCAGTCATAACGCGGTGCTGCTGCACACCATTCGCGGTCTGTTCGATCTGCTCAAGCGCAACGTCGTGACCAACATTGGCGGCATGTACAAGCAGCGCACGGAAACCCGCGACATGCTGATCTCTCAGCACCGGGAATTGTATCTGGCGATTATCGAAGGTCGGGCGGAGCAGGCGCGCGAGGTTTCCAGTCGACACATCCTCTATGTGCAGGAAGTGCTGGAGGAGGTGCGGCAGGAAGTTCAGCGCATGGCTCGGGCGGAGCGGCGCAAGGGGATGTAGCTTTTAGAAGCAAAAAGATCGCAGCCTTCGGCAGCTCCTACACAGGAATGTGTTTTTCCCTGTAGGAGCTGCCGCAGGCTGCGATCTTTTAAAGCAGGAAAATTACTCTTCCTTGCCCTTGTTGCGCACGGCGCGCTGCAGCTCTCGACCGGCGTCGCGTTCGCGCTCGGTGTCACGCTTGTCGTATTCCTTCTTGCCCTTGCCCAGAGCGATCTCGCACTTGACCATGTGCTTGCTCCAGTAGAAGGACAGGCACACGCAGGCGTAGCCTTTCTGTTGCACGGCAGCGGCGAGTTTTTCCAGCTCGCGCTTGTTGAGCAGCAGTTTGCGGGTGCGGGTCGGGTCGGCGATGACGTGGGTGCTGGCGGTCATCAACGGTGTGATGTGACTGCCGAGGAGCCAGGCTTCGCCATCCTTGAGCAGCACGTAACTGTCGACCAGTTGCAGCTTGCTTGCCCGCAGACTTTTTACTTCCCAGCCGGCCAGGACCAGACCAGCCTCGAAACGATGTTCGATGAAGTAATCGTGTCGCGCCTTTTTGTTCTGCGCGATGGTCCCTGTTGGGTGTTTCTTCTGTTTAGCCATAGGGGCGGCATTATATGGAGATAAACGGTCCTCGGCTACGGTGATGCTGCGTGCTTGAGCACGTTGAGTGAATCCCGGACAATGCGGCCTCTTTTTCTAACGCTTGGGCGTGATATTCAATGTCGACAGACAAGGTTTCTGTCCACGGCAGTTGGGCTAGCCGCTGGGTTTTCATATTCGCCGCGACCGGTTCGGCCGTGGGACTGGGCAGCATCTGGAAATTCCCCTACATGGTCGGGGTCTACGGTGGCGGCGCCTTCGTGCTGATGTTTCTGGCCTGCATCGCCCTGATCGGAATCCCGGTCATGCTGGCCGAAACCCTGATCGGCCGCCGCGCACGGCAGAGTCCGGCGAACGCCCTGAAGGTGCTGGCACTGGAAGCCGGGCATTCGGGCAAGTGGTCGTGGGGCGCATTTGCCGGGATGATCACGGCGCTGCTGATCCTGTCTTTCTATAGTGTGGTTGGCGGCTGGTCGCTGGATTACATCATCGACATGGGGCGCGGCGACTTCCAGGGCGCTACGGCGGAGCAGGTTGGCGCTTATTTCGGCAATGTCATCTCCGATCCCTGGCGCCTGACACTTTGGCACACAGTTTTCATGCTGTTGTCGGCCGTGGTGATCGCCAAAGGCGTGGTTGCCGGGCTTGAGCGCAGTCTGCGGATCATGATGCCGCTGCTGTTCGTGATGGTGCTGGTGTTGCTGGGTTACAGCATGACCACCGGGCATTTCATGGAAGGCGTGCATTTCATGTTCGATTTCCACCCGGAAAAAGTCCTCGACGGCTTGCTGCCCGCCATGGGCCATGCGTTCTTTTCCCTGAGCGTGGGCGTCGGCTCGATCATGATCTACGGCGCTTACATGACCAAGGAAGCCTCGCTGTCCGGCACGGTGGTCGGTGTGGCACTGCTCGACACGTTCGTGTCGCTGGTGGCCGGTCTGGCATTGTTTCCGATTGTGTTCGCCGGCGGTTTGAACCCTAGCGAAGGTCCGGGTCTGATGTTCGTCAGTCTGCCATTTGCCTTCGGTAACGTGGTTTTCGGTCAGTTGATGGGCGTGGTGTTCTTTGTCCTGGTGGCGATTGCTGCCTGGAGTTCGGCGATTTCCCTGCTCGAGCCGATGGTTGCCTATCTGGTTGAACGCACGAAAATCAGCCGCGGCTGGGTGACTTTCTGGTTGGCGTTCATCTGCTGGTTCGTCGGTCTGGGTACGGTTTTCTCCTTCAATATCTGGAAGGAGGCCAAATTTTTCGTGAACGATGGCGGCCTGTTCCACCTCTACCAATGGGGTGCGGCGGGTGGTCTGGACTTCTTCGGCGTGATCGATTTCTTCACCTCGCGGATCATGTTGCCGCTCGGTGGCCTGTGCTTCGTGCTGTTTGCCGGTTGGGTGATGGGGCGTGAGGCGGTGCGTGACGAGTTGTCGATTCGTAACCCGGCGCTGTTTGCCCTGTCCTTGTTCTTGATGCGCTACGTGGCGCCTATCGGCATTCTTGTAGTGTTTGCCGCTCAGCTCTGGAAGTAACGCTTACATGACGACACATATTCAACGTTCGGCGTTGCTGCCATACCCGGCGCAATTCCTCTACGACCTGGTCAACGACGTCGCGCGTTACCCGGAATTCTTGCCATGGTGCTCGTCCGCCGAGGTGCTGGAGAGTTCGCCCGAGCACATGTGTGCCAGCGTTGGCGTGGCCAAGGGCGGTCTGAGTCAGCACTTCGTCACGCGCAATACGCTGGTGCCGGGGCAATCGATCGAGATGAACCTGGAAGAAGGTCCGTTCAATCAGTTGCATGGTGTCTGGGTGTTCAAGGCATTGAACGAGAAGGCCTGCAAGATCAGTCTCGACCTGTCGTTCGACTACGCCGGCCCGCTGGTGCGCGCGACACTCGGTCCGCTGTTCAATCAGGCGGCGAATACGTTGGTGGATGCGTTCTGCCAGCGTGCCAAGCAGATGCATGGTTGAGCCGGTGATCGAGATTGAGGTGGTGTATGCCGCCGTGGATCGTCAGGTTCTGCGCACTTTGCGCGTCCCTCAGGGGACAACAATGCGTGAGGCGGTGCTCAAGTCAGGTATTGGCGATGAATTTCCGGAGCTGGATCTGAGTGATTGTCCGCTGGGGATTTTCGGCAAGGTGGTGGCTGATCCGCAGATTCGCCTGATTCAGGCAGGGGATCGCATCGAGATCTACCGCCCATTGCTGGCGGATCCGAAAGAGGTTCGACGCTTGCGGGCGGCCAAGGCTGCCGAAGCCAAGGCGCGAAATCAGTAGGCTGAGCAAATCGCAGGCAATAAAAAACCCGGAAATTCCGGGTTTTTTATTGCCTCGCACATTACTGCGGCGAGGTGTCCAGCGGCTCAGGCGTCGGAACCGGAACGGTTTCAACACCGTCCACGTCCTTCTGGATCGAATCCAGCAAGGAGCCTGGTTTGGCAGGTTCTTCCGGCTTCGGCTTCTCGGCGTTTTCAGCAGGGGCGGTCACGCTGGTGCCACTGTCCTTGCCGAGAATGGCTTCGTCACGGCTTACGCCCGGCATGAAGTCACCGGACAGGCTGACAAGCTGGTCGTTGGAGTTGAAGTTAACACTCACGCGCTCCTGCTGGCGTTCACCGCCACCAGGTTGCAGGCTGTACAGATAATCCCAGCGATCGGCATGGAACGTGTCGGTCAGCAGAGGGTTACCCATGATAAACCGTACTTGCCGACGGGTCATTCCCGGGCGTAACTGGTCTATCATGTCCTGCGTGACGACATTGCCCTGCTGGATGTCGATTTTGTAAACCCCGGGGAATGAACAACCGGCGAGTGCGAGCAGTCCCACAAAGGTGAAACTGGTTAGCAAGAGCTTGGTGTTTTGCATCGGTGGGCGACTTCCACTATCTTGGCTGGGACAACGTAAACGCCGATCATACCCGCATTAAGAGAAGCTGCGAAGCAGCATCGCGAGAAAGCTGACCATGGTTGAAAATAGCGAACTACGCAAAGCCGGCCTCAAAGTGACCCTGCCACGGGTCAAGATCCTGCAAATGCTCGACTCTACCGAGCAGCGTCACATGAGTGCCGAAGACGTCTACAAGGCGTTGATGGAAGCGGGCGAGGACGTCGGTCTGGCCACGGTTTACCGTGTTCTGACCCAGTTCGAAGCCGCTGGCCTCGTGGTCCGTCACAACTTCGACGGTGGCCACGCGGTATTCGAACTGGCCGACGGTGGCCACCACGACCACATGGTCAACGTGGAAACCGGTGAAGTCGTCGAATTCGTCAGTCCGGAAATCGAAAAGCTCCAGAAGGCAATTGCCGAGGAGCACGGTGTTGATCTGGTAGATCACAATCTGGTGCTGTACGTACGCAAGAAAAAGTAAGCATGTCGCGCGAATTTCAGGTTCGCGAAACGAACGAAGGCGACCCAAGGGTCGCCTTCGTGCTTTCTGCTGCTCTTAAACTTTTGCGGTGACCACCATTTTTTTCGCGTGAGCCAAAGATTCTTTGGTCAGGTCGATGCCACCCAGCATCCGCGCTACTTCCTCTATACGGTCGTTCTTGCTCAGCTTGGACACGGCGGTGTGAGTCGCCTGATCACCACGCACCTTGTGCACGAACAAATGCTGATGACCCTGCGCCGCCACTTGCGGCAAGTGCGTCACGGTCAGCACCTGCCCGCGATCGCCAAGACGCCGCAACAACTGGCCGACGATTTCGGCGGTCGGTCCGCCGATGCCCACGTCTACTTCGTCGAATACCAGGGTCGGCACCCGTGAGGTCTGCGCGGTGATCACCTGAATCGCAAGGCTGATCCGCGACAGCTCGCCACCGGAGGCCACTTTGGCCAACGCTTTCAATGGTTGACCGGGGTTGGCGCTGACCAGCAATTCGACCTGTTCCAGGCCATTGGGCAGTAACTCGTCGCTGCTGTTTGCGCGCAATTCGATGGTGAAGCGACCACCGGGCATGCCAAGGCGCTGGATTTCCTGCTCCACGGCGCTGGCAAGGCTGCCGGCCGCTTGGTGGCGCAAGTCGCTCAGCTCGCGGGCCTTCTCTTGATAATGGCGCGCGTAGGAAGCCAGTTCTTCACCCAGGCGCTCGATGGATTCGTCATTGGCGTTGAGGGTTTCGATTTCATCCAGCAGCTTTTGCTGCATCTCGGCGACTTCGGTTGGCTGGATCCGGTGTTTGCGGGCCAGGGTATAAATCGCGTCGAGGCGTTCTTCCAGATATTGCAGGCGCGCCGGATCGGCATCGAAGTTGTCGAGGAAGCGATTGAGTTCGCCCACGGCTTCTTCGACCTGGATCTGCGCGCTGGTCAGCAGGCTGCTGGCTTCGCCCAGTGCGCCAACCGAGTTGTTCACGCTCGACAGGCGATTGAGGCTGGCGGTCAGTGCATTCAGTACGTTGCCGGAATCGCTTTCGCTGCACTGCTCGACCACTTGTCGGCAAATGCCGAGCAGGGTTTCGGCGTTGGTCAGGTTCTTGTGTTCTTGCTCAAGCTGTTCCAGCTCGTTTTCGCCGAGGCCGAGGTTTTCCAGTTCTTCGAGCTGGTAGCTGAGCAGTTGGTGACGCGCGCGTTGTTCGTCGCCGGAGTTGGAGAGGCGCTCCAGTTCCTGGCGGGTCTGGCGCCAGCGCTGCGCGGCCAGTTGCACCTGACGGGCCAGATCGGTAGCGCCGGCGTATTCGTCGAGCAGGCGGCGATGGGTATCGGTTTTCAGCAGGGACTGGTGTTCGTGCTGACTGTGGATATCGATCAGCAGTTCGCCGAGAGCCTTGAGATCGCCGAGCGGGCAGGGCGTGCCATTGATATAGCCGCGCGAACGGCCTTCGGCGGTGATCACCCGACGCAGAATGCACGGGCCGTCGTTTTCCAGGTCGCGCTCGGCCAGCCAGGCATGGGCTTCAGGGATGTCGACCAGATCGAAGGTGGCGAGAATGTCGGCCTTGTCGGCGCCCGGGCGGACCACACCGCTGTCGGCGCGATCGCCGAGGGTCAGGCCCAGCGCGTCGAGCATGATCGACTTGCCGGCGCCGGTTTCCCCTGTGATCACGCTCATCCCGCGATCGAGTTCGAGATCGAGATGTTCAACGATGGCGTAGTTGTGTACGGACAGGTGCACCAGCATAAAGGCCGCTCCCAGGCTTTAGGTCTGGTTATTTATACAGTGTTTTGTTTCGGCCTGACAATGCCCTCGCTTAGCTCGATTTGCTTGATCCGATCAAATGCTTAGTCCGAGCGGGAATGACAATGCAGCACTTTTTTGTAGGGTTAATCATTGCAGGCCCTTGAAGCCTGATTTTGCGACCCCATATATCGGGGCAGAAGCGCGAGTACAGCTCGCGGACGTAATTGAAAGGAGAATTCTATGGCTGACGAACAGACAGTAGATACGCAAAATCCAGAAGCCAATCAGGCGCCCGAGACTTCGGGTGACGACCTGGCGACCCGTGTACAAGTGCTCGAAGAGCAGTTGGCCGCCGCGCAGGATCAGTCGCTGCGCGTAGCTGCCGATCTGCAGAACGTCCGCCGCCGTGCCGAGCAGGATGTCGAGAAGGCGCACAAGTTTGCGCTGGAAAAATTCGCCGGTGACCTGCTGCCGATCGTTGACAGCCTGGAGCGCGGCCTCGAGCTGTCGAGCCCGGACGACGAAAGCATCCGCCCGATGCGCGAAGGCATCGAGCTGACCCTGAAAATGTTCCACGACACCCTCAAGCGTTATCAGCTTGAAGCGATCGATCCGCATGGCGAACCGTTCAACGCCGTTCACCATCAGGCGATGGCCATGCAGGAAAGCGCCGACGTCGAACCGAACAGCGTTCTGAAGGTGTTCCAGAAGGGCTATCAGCTCAACGGTCGCCTGTTGCGTCCGGCCATGGTTGTGGTCAGCAAGGCGCCGGCGCCAATTTCGCCTTCGATTGACGAGAAGGCTTGAAATTAGCCGCAAGGCCCCCATTTAGAAGTCAAGCGTTTAAGTATTACCGCAGTTAGCCACCACTGCTGCGGCAACAAAATCCAAAGTTTCGGGAGAGTGAACATGGGCAAAATTATCGGTATCGACCTGGGGACTACCAACTCCTGCGTCTCCGTGCTGGAAAACGGCGTAGCCAAAGTTATCGAAAACGCCGAAGGCGCGCGTACCACGCCGTCGATCATTGCTTACGCCAACGATGGTGAAATCCTCGTTGGTCAGTCGGCCAAGCGTCAGGCAGTGACCAACCCGCACAACACCCTGTACGCGGTGAAGCGTCTGATCGGTCGCAAGTTCGACGAAGAAGTCGTACAGAAAGACATCAAGATGGTCCCGTACAAAATCGCCAAGGCTGACAACGGCGACGCCTGGGTTGAAGTGAACGGCCAGAAAATGGCGCCGCCACAAATCTCGGCTGAAATCCTGAAGAAGATGAAGAAGACCGCCGAAGACTACCTCGGCGAGCCTGTGACCGAAGCGGTAATCACCGTGCCGGCCTACTTCAACGACAGCCAGCGTCAGGCGACCAAAGACGCCGGCCGCATCGCCGGTCTGGACGTTAAACGTATCATCAACGAACCAACCGCAGCGGCTCTGGCTTACGGTATGGACAAGGCCAAGGGCGATCACACCGTGATCGTTTACGACCTGGGTGGCGGTACTTTCGACGTTTCCGTGATCGAGATCGCTGAAGTTGACGGCGAGCACCAGTTCGAAGTGTTGGCCACCAACGGTGACACCTTCCTCGGCGGTGAAGACTTCGACATTCGTCTGATCGACTACCTCGTTGACGAATTCAAGAAAGAAAGCGGCATGAACCTCAAAGGTGACCCGCTGGCCATGCAGCGCCTGAAAGAAGCCGCTGAGAAAGCCAAGATCGAGCTGTCGTCCGCTCAGTCGACCGACGTCAACCTGCCGTACATCACTGCAGACGCTACCGGTCCTAAGCACCTGAACGTGAAAATCTCGCGTGCCAAGCTCGAAGCACTGGTTGAAGACCTGGTTCAGCGCACTATCGAACCTTGCCGCATCGCCATGAAAGACGCCGGTATCGACGTTGGCGCGATCAACGACGTGATCCTGGTCGGCGGTCAGACCCGTATGCCGCTGGTACAGAAGCTGGTTACTGATTTCTTCGGTAAAGAAGCACGTAAAGACGTGAACCCGGACGAAGCGGTTGCCATGGGTGCTGCGATTCAGGGCGCCGTTCTGGCCGGTGACGTGAAAGACGTTCTGCTGCTCGACGTCAGCCCGCTGACCCTGGGTATCGAAACCATGGGTGGCGTGATGACCGCGCTGATCGAGAAAAACACCACGATTCCTACCAAGAAATCGCAAGTGTTCTCGACTGCCGACGACAACCAGGGCGCTGTGACCATTCACGTCCTGCAAGGCGAGCGTAAGCAAGCTGCACAGAACAAATCGCTGGGCAAGTTCGACCTGGCCGACATTCCACCCGCTCCACGTGGCGTGCCGCAGATCGAAGTGACCTTCGACATCGACGCCAACGGCATCCTGCACGTCGGCGCGAAAGACAAGGCGACCGGTAAAGAGCAGAAGATCACCATCAAGGCCAACTCCGGTCTGTCGGATGAAGAAATTCAGAAGATGGTTCGCGATGCCGAGCTGAACGCCGAGGAAGACCGCAAGTTTGCTGAGCTGGCTGAATCCCGTAACAAGGGTGATGCACTGGTTCACTCGACTCGCAAAATGGTTACCGAAGCGGGCGACAAGGTCAGCGCTGAAGAGAAGACCGCGATCGAAGCTGCCGTGGTTGCACTGGAAGCCGCTGTGAAAGGCGACGACAAGGCTGCCATCGAAGCGAAGATCGAAGAGCTGTCGAAAGTCTCGGCTCCGGTTGCTCAGAAGATGTACGCCGAACAGGCTCAGCCTGCTGAAGGCGCGGCACCGCACGACGAGAAAGCTGAAAAGGCTGACGATGTTGTCGATGCCGAGTTCGAAGAAGTCAAAGACCACAAGTAAGTTGTTGGTCGGCCGGTTGACTGCCTTGCGGCGGTGACTGGTAGGATGTCGCCGCGCGGGAGCTTGCTCCCGCGTTGGCGTATCTGGAATACACGAATTTTTACAGCATGCGACAAGGTTCGCCTGCTGCTGGTATGGCCGGGAATGCTCCTGCTTTTCGCGCCGCAAGTACCAAATGAAACAAAGACCAGGATCGTTGAATTGACGTGAGTTGGGTCCGGGCCTGTATTGGGGCTCAACGAGTTTGGCCATCCTCAGGAGGGGTTTGCCGAACGTCCTCAAGAGTGCAAAAGACTTATGGCAAAGCGTGACTATTACGAAGTATTGGGTGTAGAGCGTGGTTCAAGCGATGCAGACCTGAAGAAGGCCTATCGTCGTCTGGCGATGAAGCATCACCCGGACCGTAATCCCGATGACAAAGCGTCGGAAGAACTGTTCAAAGAGGCCAATGAGGCCTACGAGGTATTGTCCGATTCTAGCAAGCGCGCGGCGTACGATCAGTACGGTCATGCTGGCGTCGACCCAAGCATGGGTGGCGGTGGCGCCGGTTTCGGCGGGCAGAATTTCTCGGACATCTTTGGCGATGTCTTCAGTGACTTCTTCGGTGGCGGTCGCGGCGGTTCCCGTGGCGGCGCCCAGCGTGGCAGCGATCTGCGCTACACCCTCGAACTGAATCTGGAAGAAGCGGTGCGCGGTACCACCGTGAATATTCGCGTTCCGACACTGGTCAATTGCAAGCCATGCGATGGTTCCGGCGCGAAGAAAGGCTCGTCGCCATCGACGTGCCCGACCTGCGGCGGCATCGGTCAGGTGCGCATGCAGCAAGGCTTCTTCTCGGTGCAGCAGACCTGCCCGCGCTGCCATGGCCAGGGCAAGATCATTTCCGATCCGTGCGATTCCTGCCACGGCGACGGTCGTGTCGAAGAGTACAAGACCCTGTCGGTGAAAGTGCCGGCTGGCGTTGATACCGGCGACCGCATTCGTCTGTCCGGCGAAGGCGAGGCGGGGACTCAGGGCGGTCCGACGGGCGACCTGTATGTTGTGATCAACGTGCGCGAGCACGACATCTTCCAGCGCGACGGCAAACACCTGTTCTGCGAAGTGCCGATCAGCTTCGTTGATGCGGCGCTCGGCGGCGAACTGGAAATCCCGACACTCGACGGTCGCGTCAAACTGAAAATCCCTGAAGGCACCCAGACCGGCAAGCAGTTCCGCGTACGCGGCAAAGGCGTGGCACCAGTGCGTGGCGGTGGCGCGGGCGACTTGATGTGCCGTGTAGCGGTCGAGACGCCAGTCAATCTGAACCGTCGTCAGCGCGAATTGCTCGAAGAATTCCGCAACTCGCTGGCGGACGACAACAGTCACTCGCCGAAAACCACCGGTTGGTTCGATGGTGTGAAGCGCTTCTTCGGCGATCTGTAAGGAGTCGGCATGCGACGTATAGCTGTGATGGGCGCCGCCGGGCGCATGGGCAAGATTCTGGTCGAGGCCGTGCAGCAGCGCGCGCCGCTGACCGGCCTGACCGCGGCGATCGTTCGTCCCGGCAGTACGCTGATCGGGGTGGATGCCGGTGAGCTGGCTTCGCTGGGTCGCATCGGCGTGCCGTTGTCCGGCAATCTTGAGTCGGTGGCTGAAGAGTTCGATGTGCTGATCGATTTCACCCTGCCGGAAGTGATGCTGAAAAACCTCGCGTTCTGTCGCAAGGCCGGCAAGGCCATGGTCATCGGCACCACCGGGCTCGACGCTGCGCAGAAGCAACTGCTGGCCGAGGCGGGCAAGGATATTCCGATCGTGTTCGCGGCCAACTTCAGTGTCGGGGTCAACCTGTCGTTGAAGCTGCTCGAGATGACCGCCCGGGTGCTGGGCGATGATGCCGACATCGAGATCATCGAAGCGCATCACCGGCACAAGATCGATGCGCCTTCGGGTACTGCGCTGCGCATGGGCGAGGTGATTGCCGATGCGCTGGATCGTGATCTGCAGAAAGTCGCGGTCTATGGTCGTGAAGGCCACACTGGTGCGCGCGAGCGGGAAACCATCGGTTTCGCCACCGTTCGCGGTGGTGATGTGGTCGGCGATCACACCGTGCTGTTCGCCTGCGAAGGCGAGCGTCTGGAGATCACGCATAAGGCTTCCAGTCGCATGACATTCGCCAAGGGTGCGGTGCGTGCGGCGTTGTGGCTGGATGCTCGCGAGCCGGGTCTGTATGACATGCAGGATGTGCTCGACCTGCATTGATTGACTGTTTCACACAGCGCAAACGCCCGGTTTGCGCTGGTTTTTCTACACCGCGCGACGGCCTGTCGCATTCTCCGGCCTTTAAGGCTCTTTAGCGGTGGACCAAAAAAGCCTTTTTCTGTAAGCTACAGCTTTAGTGTGTCCACTAAAAGCGCGCAGAATAATTCAGTGAAGAAGCGGGGTGACGTGTCCATACGTCACTCCGCTTTTTTACAACCTGCGATTGCCCTTTCATGCGTTATTTACGGGAGGTCTTCTTGACTAAGCCAGCCATACTCGCCCTTGCTGATGGCAGCATTTTTCGCGGCGAAGCCATTGGAGCCGACGGTCAAACCGTTGGTGAGGTGGTGTTCAACACCGCAATGACCGGCTATCAGGAAATCCTTACCGATCCTTCCTACGCCCAACAGATCGTTACCCTGACTTATCCGCACATCGGCAACACCGGCACCACGCCGGAAGATGCCGAGTCCGACCGCGTATGGTCCGCTGGTCTGGTTATCCGTGACCTGCCGCTGGTAGCGAGCAACTGGCGTAACACGATGTCCCTGTCCGACTACCTGAAAGCCAACAACGTTGTGGCAATCGCCGGTATCGACACCCGTCGCCTGACCCGCATCCTGCGTGAAAAAGGCGCTCAGAACGGCTGCATCATGGCCGGCGACAACATCTCCGAAGAGGCGGCCATCGCCGCGGCGCAAGGCTTCCCGGGCCTGAAGGGCATGGATCTGGCGAAAGTCGTCAGCACCAAGGAAAAGTACGAGTGGCGCTCCACTGTCTGGGATTTGAAGACCGACAGCCACGCGACCATCGAAGCGTCCGAGCTGCCATATCACGTGGTTGCCTACGACTACGGCGTCAAACTGAACATCCTGCGCATGCTGGTCGAGCGCGGTTGCCGCGTCACCGTGGTGCCGGCGCAAACCCCGGCGGCCGTCGTACTGGCGCTCAAGCCGGACGGCGTGTTCCTGTCCAACGGCCCTGGTGATCCGGAGCCTTGCGACTACGCGATCAAGGCGATCAAGGAAGTGCTGGAAACCGAAATTCCGGTCTTCGGCATCTGCCTCGGTCACCAGCTGCTGGCTCTGGCCTCTGGCGCCAAGACCCTGAAAATGGGCCATGGCCACCACGGTGCCAACCACCCGGTACAGGATCTGGACACTGGCGTCGTGATGATCACCAGCCAGAACCACGGTTTCGCGGTTGACGAAGCGACCCTGCCGGCCAACGTGCGTGCGATCCACAAATCGCTGTTCGACGGCACCCTGCAAGGCATCGAGCGCACTGACAAGAGCGCGTTCAGCTTCCAGGGCCACCCTGAAGCGAGCCCGGGCCCGAACGATGTGGCGCCCCTGTTCGACCGCTTCATCAACGAGATGGCCAAGCGACGCTAAGCGTTCGCCTTGAGACTGTAGCGAGAAGCCCTCGAGGGCGGCCCCGACATCGGTGGCGCCCCTCAGGGCTTCAGAAATCGATCAAGACGGCTTGCCGACTGACCTGCGGATTTGAGTGACAAACCCATGCCAAAACGTACAGACATTAAAAGCATCCTGATTCTCGGCGCTGGCCCGATCGTTATCGGCCAGGCCTGCGAATTCGACTACTCCGGCGCCCAGGCCTGCAAAGCCCTGCGCGAAGAGGGTTACCGCGTCATCCTGGTGAACTCCAACCCGGCCACCATCATGACCGACCCGGACATGGCTGACGCCACGTACATCGAGCCGATCAAGTGGCAGACCGTGGCCAAGATCATCGAAAAAGAGCGTCCGGATGCGGTGCTGCCAACCATGGGCGGCCAGACTGCACTGAACTGCGCCCTGGACCTGGAGCGCGAAGGCGTTCTGGAAAAATTCGGCGTGGAAATGATCGGCGCCAATGCCGACACCATCGACAAGGCTGAAGACCGTTCGCGTTTCGACAAGGCCATGAAGTCCATCGGCCTGGAATGCCCGCGTTCCGGTATCGCCCACAGCATGGAAGAAGCCAATGCCGTCCTCGAGCGTCTGGGCTTCCCGTGCATCATCCGTCCGTCCTTCACCATGGGCGGCACCGGTGGCGGTATCGCGTATAACCGTGAAGAGTTCGAAGAAATCTGCGCCCGCGGTCTGGACCTGTCGCCGACCAAAGAGCTGCTGATCGACGAATCGCTGATTGGCTGGAAAGAATATGAGATGGAAGTTGTCCGCGACAAAAAGGACAACTGCATCATCGTCTGCTCGATCGAAAACTTTGACCCGATGGGCGTGCACACCGGTGACTCGATCACCGTTGCTCCGGCACAGACCCTGACCGACAAGGAATACCAGATCCTGCGTAACGCCTCGCTGGCGGTACTGCGCGAGATCGGCGTCGAGACCGGCGGTTCCAACGTGCAGTTCGGCATCTGCCCGGACACCGGCCGCATGGTCGTGATCGAGATGAACCCGCGTGTATCGCGCTCCTCGGCACTGGCCTCGAAAGCCACCGGTTTCCCGATCGCCAAAGTCGCGGCCAAGCTGGCTGTGGGCTACACCCTCGACGAACTGTCGAACGACATCACCGGCGGCAAGACCCCGGCGTCCTTCGAACCGTCGATCGACTACGTCGTCACCAAGCTGCCACGTTTCGCTTTCGAGAAATTCGCCAACGCTGACGCACGCCTGACCACTCAAATGAAGTCGGTCGGCGAAGTCATGGCCATCGGCCGCACCTTCCAGGAATCCCTGCAGAAAGCCCTGCGCGGTCTGGAAGTCGGTGTTTGCGGTCTGGACGAGAAGCTCGACCTGAGCAATCCGGAAAGCATGAGCATCCTCAAGCGCGAGCTGACCGTGCCGGGCGCCGAGCGTATCTGGTACGTGGCGGACGCATTCCGCGCCGGCATGACCGTCGAAGACATCTTCGGCATGAACATGATCGACCCGTGGTTCCTGGTGCAGATCGAAGATCTGATCAAGGACGAAGAGAAGGTCAAGACCCTCGGTCTGTCCGCCATCGACCGCGACCTGATGTTCAAGCTCAAGCGCAAAGGCTTCTCCGATCAGCGTCTGGCCAAACTGCTGGGTGTGACCGAGAAGAACCTGCGTACTCACCGTCAAAAACTGGAAGTGTTCCCGGTCTACAAGCGCGTTGACACTTGCGCGGCCGAGTTCGCCACCGACACCGCGTACCTCTACTCGACGTACGAGGAAGAGTGCGAAGCCGCGCCGTCCGGTCGCGACAAGATCATGATTCTGGGTGGCGGTCCGAACCGTATCGGCCAGGGCATCGAGTTCGACTACTGCTGTGTACACGCTGCCCTCGCTCTGCGCGAAGATGGCTACGAAACCATCATGGTCAACTGCAACCCGGAAACCGTTTCCACCGACTACGACACTTCCGACCGTCTGTACTTCGAGCCGGTAACCCTGGAAGACGTGCTGGAAATCTGCCGCGTCGAGAAGCCGAAAGGCGTGATCGTCCAGTACGGCGGCCAGACTCCGTTGAAACTGGCGCGCGCCCTGGAAGCCGCTGGCGTGCCGATCATCGGTACCAGCCCTGACGCCATCGACCGCGCCGAAGACCGTGAGCGTTTCCAGCAAATGGTTGAGCGCCTGAACCTGCGTCAGCCGCCAAACGCCACCGTGCGCAGCGAAGACGAAGCCGTTCGCGCTGCCGCGAAAATCGGTTATCCGCTGGTGGTGCGCCCGTCCTACGTATTGGGCGGCCGCGCGATGGAAATCGTTTACAAGGAAGACGAACTCAAGCGCTACCTGCGTGATGCGGTGCAAGTGTCCAGCGACAGCCCGGTGCTGCTCGACCACTTCCTCAACTGCGCCATCGAAATGGACGTGGATGCGGTCTGCGACGGTAAAGACGTGGTGATCGGCGCGATCATGCAGCACATCGAACAAGCGGGCGTTCACTCCGGTGACTCCGCGTGCTCGCTGCCGCCGTACTCGCTGCCGGCACACATCCAGGACGAGATGCGCGAACAGGTCAAGAAAATGGCCCTGGAACTGGGCGTTGTCGGCCTGATGAACGTGCAACTGGCGCTGCAGGGCGAAGACATCTACGTCATCGAAGTCAACCCGCGCGCTTCGCGTACCGTACCGTTCGTGTCCAAGTGCATCGGTGTCTCTCTGGCGATGATCGCTGCTCGCGTGATGGCCGGTAAGACTCTGAAGGAAATTGGCTTCACCAAGGAAATCATCCCGAACTTCTACAGCGTGAAGGAGGCGGTGTTCCCGTTCGCCAAATTCCCTGGTGTTGACCCGATCCTCGGCCCGGAGATGAAGTCCACCGGTGAAGTGATGGGCGTGGGCGACACCTTCGGTGAAGCGTTCGCCAAGGCCCAGATGGGCGCGAGCGAAGTGCTGCCGACCGGCGGCACCGCGTTCATCAGCGTGCGTGACGACGACAAGCCGCTGGTTGCAGGCGTGGCCCGTGATCTGATCAACTTGGGCTTCGAAGTGGTCGCGACTGCCGGCACTGCCAAGCTGATCGAAGCCGCAGGCCTGAAAGTGCGTCGTGTGAACAAGGTGACCGAGGGTCGTCCGCACGTGGTCGACATGATCAAGAATGACGAAGTCACCCTGATCATCAACACCACCGAAGGCCGTCAGTCGATCGCTGATTCCTACTCCATTCGTCGTAATGCCCTGCAGCACAAGATCTACTGCACCACCACCATTGCTGCGGGCGAGGCTATCTGTGAAGCGCTGAAGTTCGGTCCCGAGAAGACCGTACGCCGCTTGCAGGATCTACACGCAGGATTGAAGGCATGATCAAATACCCAATGACCGTCCAGGGCGCGAAAGCCCTGGAAGAAGAACACGCTCACCTGACCAAGGTCGTTCGTCCGAAGCTCAGCCAGGATATCGGTACGGCTCGCGAGTTGGGTGACCTGAAGGAAAACGCTGAATACCATGCCGCCCGCGAACAGCAAGGCATGGTCGAGGCGCGGATTCGTGACATCGAAGGCCGGATCCAGAATCAGGTCATCATCGATGTCACGACTATCCCGCACACCGGCAAAGTGATCTTCGGTACCACCGTCGAAATCGCCAACGTCGAGACGGATGAAAGCGTCACTTACCACATCGTGGGTGAGGATGAGGCTGACTTCAAACTCGGCAAGATTTCGGTTGGCTCGCCTTTGGCCCGTGCCTTGATCGGCAAGGAAGAGGGTGATGTGGTCGCCGTGAAAACGCCGAGTGGCGTTATCGAGTACGAGATTGTCGAAGTCCGTCACATCTGAAGGCAGGCGCCCGCTACGTGCGGGCGCCATGCTTTGGCAACTGACCCAGATGCTGTGGGTCGGCGGCTTCTGGTTGATTCATCTCGGTTTGCGAGCGGTGTTGGGCAAGATTGGCCTGGCCCCGTTGCTGATCGATGAGATTGCCGATGCGTTCGAAATGCCGGTGGTGGGTTTTGCCGCCGCATGCGTGATTTTTCAGGCTTTGGTGCTGGTACAGGCCGATGGCCTTGCCAGTCTATGGCGGGATTTTCGCGGGCAGGTGTTGCTGATGGCGTTGTTTGCGTGTGCGATGTTTGTCGCCGTGCATGTCGGCTGGCCGCAAGCGCAGCGCTGGCAGGAGTTCAGTTTTCTGCTGTTGGGCTTCTCCGGGCTGGTGCTGGTGTTGCAACCGCTGCCGGGATGGAGTGGCAGGGTGCGCGAAGCACACCCTTGACCCCTTTCATCACTTGAAGCGATGAACGTTCGACAGCTGCTTGTTGACGCTGAAGTTCTTGCGATAAACCAGTGCCATCTTGCCGATGACCTGTACCAGGTCAGCCTTGCCGACCTTGCACAGTTCTGCAATGTGCGCCAGGCGCGACTCGCGATCGAGGATATTGAGCTTGATCTTGATCAGCTCGTGATCCGCCAGTGCGCGTTCGAGTTCGGCTAATACACCTTCAGTCAGACCGTTGTCCGCCACCGTCAAAACCGGCTTCAGGTGGTGGCCAATGGATTTGTACTGTTTCTTCTGCTCTGGAGTGAGCGGCATAATCTGACCCTTTCGTCTGGATTCTGTAAAATGGCGGCCATTTTACCCGAGGGTTCGTGGATCCGCCCAATTAATCACGACCCTAATCATCGAGGTGCCCAATGGCGCGTTCCAAGACAAGCCTTGGTTGGCTGAAACGACATGTCAACGATCCTTATGTGAAGCAGGCGCAGAAGGATGGCTACCGTTCGCGTGCGAGTTACAAGCTTCTGGAGATCCAGGAGAAATACAAGCTGATCCGTTCCGGCATGAGCGTTGTCGACCTGGGCGCAGCGCCCGGCGGCTGGTCGCAGGTCACCAGCCGGCTGATCGGAGGCCAGGGGCGTCTGATCGCTTCGGATATCCTGGAAATGGACAGCATTCCGGACGTGACCTTCATTCAAGGAGACTTCACCGAGGACGAAGTGCTCGCGCGGATCCTTGAAGCGGTGGGTAATTCGCAGGTTGACCTTGTGATTTCCGATATGGCCCCCAATATGAGTGGTACGCCTGAAGTGGACATGCCCAAAGCCATGTTCCTTTGTGAGCTGGCGCTTGATCTGGCGGAGCGGATACTCAAACCGGGTGGCAATTTCGTGATCAAGATTTTTCAGGGTGAAGGGTTTGATGTCTACCTGAAGGATGCTCGCAAGAAATTCGACAAGATCCAGATGATCAAGCCGGATTCTTCCCGTGGCAGCTCCCGCGAGCAATATATGCTGGCTTGGGGTTACCGCGGTGGTAACGAGTAAAACGAGGTTTTTTGCCGGGGCGATAGGTTTTTCGTATTTTGCCCCGCGTGCATAAGCGAATATTGTGTAGAAAGTGTTTCACAAAGGGTTACAGACGGCGCCTGCCAGAGTTGTAGGTAATGTAGTAAGTTAGGCCGGTGAATATCATGCGAAGCGCGCGCCAGTAGCGGAGCTTGCTTCAGAGGGTAGTTAATTGAACGATATGGCAAAGAATCTGATCCTGTGGTTGATCATCGCGGCAGTCCTCGTGACGGTGATGAACAACTTCTCCAGCCCTAACGAGCCGCAGACCCTCAACTATTCCGACTTCATCCAGCAGGTCAAGGATGGCAAGGTCGAGCGCGTAGCCGTTGACGGCTATGTAATTACCGGCAAGCGCAATGATGGCGACAGCTTCAAGACCATTCGTCCGGCGATCCAGGACAATGGCCTGATCGGCGATCTGGTCGACAACCATGTTGTGGTCGAAGGCAAGCAACCTGAGCAGCAAAGCATCTGGACCCAGCTCCTGGTGGCCAGCTTTCCGATCCTGGTGATCATCGCGGTGTTCATGTTCTTCATGCGCCAGATGCAGGGCGGTGCCGGCGGCAAGGGCGGGCCGATGAGCTTCGGCAAGAGCAAGGCACGTCTGCTGTCCGAAGATCAGGTGAAAACCACTCTGGCTGACGTCGCCGGTTGTGACGAAGCCAAGGAAGAGGTCGGCGAGCTGGTTGAGTTCCTGCGTGATCCGGGCAAGTTCCAGCGCCTGGGTGGTCGTATTCCTCGCGGCGTATTGATGGTCGGTCCTCCGGGTACCGGTAAAACCTTGCTGGCCAAGGCGATTGCCGGCGAAGCGAAAGTGCCGTTCTTCACTATCTCTGGTTCCGACTTCGTTGAAATGTTCGTGGGTGTTGGTGCAAGCCGCGTTCGCGACATGTTCGAGCAGGCCAAGAAGCACGCGCCGTGCATCATCTTCATCGACGAAATCGACGCCGTCGGTCGCCATCGTGGCGCCGGCATGGGCGGCGGTCACGACGAGCGTGAACAGACTCTCAACCAGTTGCTGGTGGAGATGGATGGCTTTGAAATGAATGACGGCATCATCGTGATCGCTGCCACCAACCGTCCTGACGTACTCGACCCTGCGCTGCTGCGTCCGGGCCGTTTCGACCGCCAGGTTGTTGTAGGTTTGCCGGATATCCGTGGTCGCGAGCAGATCCTCAAGGTCCACATGCGCAAAGTGCCAATGGGTGATGACGTGGCTCCTGCCGTTATCGCGCGTGGTACTCCTGGCTTCTCCGGTGCTGATCTGGCCAACCTGGTCAACGAAGCGTCGCTGTTCGCTGCACGCAGCGGCAAGCGCATCGTCGAAATGAAAGAATTCGAGCTGGCAAAAGACAAGATCATGATGGGCGCCGAGCGCAAATCCATGGTCATGTCCGAGAAAGAGAAGCAGAACACCGCTTATCACGAAGCCGGTCACGCTATTGTCGGTCGCGTCGTACCTGAGCATGATCCGGTGTACAAGGTCTCGATCATTCCTCGTGGACGTGCGCTGGGTGTGACCATGTTCCTGCCGGAAGAGGATCGCTACAGTCTGTCCAAGCGTGCGTTGATCAGTCAGATCTGCTCGCTGTACGGGGGCCGTATTGCTGAAGAAATGACTCTTGGTTTCGACGGTGTGACCACCGGTGCTTCCAACGACATCATGCGTGCCAGTCAGATTGCGCGGAACATGGTGACCAAGTGGGGTCTGTCGGAAAAACTCGGTCCGCTGATGTACGCCGAAGAAGAGGGTGAAGTGTTCCTCGGTCGCGGCGGCGGTGGTCAGGCTGCAAGCTTCTCCGGTGAGACGGCCAAACTGATCGACTCCGAGGTGCGCAGCATCATCGATCAGTGCTACGGCACCGCCAAGCAGATCCTCACGGACAACCGTGACAAGCTGGATGCGATGGCCGATGCGCTGATGAAGTACGAAACCATTGATGCCGAGCAGATCGACGACATCATGGCGGGTCGTACGCCTCGCGAACCGCGTGACTGGACAGGTGGCACGGGTACGCCTCCGCCTCCAGTGATTCAGGATGAGCGTCCGGAAACACCGATCGGCGGTCCGGCTGCTGACGTTTAAGGTTTGAAATGACTTCTGCACAGTCCCTGACCCGGTTGCCTTGCGGCAACCGGGTTCTTGATTTGGCCCGGACGCATGTCATGGGCATTCTCAATGTCACTCCCGATTCCTTTTCCGACGGCGGCCGGTACAACCAGCTCGACGTGGCCTTGCGTCACGCCGAAGCCATGGTGGTTGCAGGCGCGACGTTGATCGACGTCGGTGGCGAATCGACCCGGCCTGGCGCGCGGGCGGTCTCACCGCTGGAGGAGTTGGAGCGCGTAGCTCCGATCGTGGAGCTCATCAATCGCGAGCTGGATGTGGTCATCTCGGTTGATACTTCGACACCTGCGGTGATGCGTGAAACGGCGCGCCTGGGTGCCGGGTTGATCAATGATGTGCGTTCGCTGCGCCGCGATGGCGCCTTGGATGCCGCAGCCGCGACCGGATTGCCGGTCTGTCTGATGCACATGCTCGGCGAGCCGGGTGACATGCAGGACAATCCGCATTATCAGGACGTTACCCGGGAAGTGGGTGAGTTTCTGGTGGAGCGAATGGCTCAATGTGCGGCGGCGGGCATTCCTGCCGAGCGGATCATTCTTGATCCCGGTTTCGGCTTCGCCAAAACCCTGCAGCACAATCTAAGCTTGTTCAAGCATATGGAAGCCCTGCACGCGCTGGGGCGTCCGCTATTGGTCGGTGTCTCACGCAAAAGCATGATTGGCCAGGCGCTGAATCGCCCAGTGGGCGAGCGTCTGCACGGCGGTCTCGCACTGGCGGCATTGGCATCGGTTAAAGGCGCACGTATCTTGCGTGTCCATGATGTGGCGGAAACGGTAGACGTGGTGCGCATGCTCGCAGCCGTGGAATCAGCCGAATAAGAATGATGGAGCACTTATGAGCAAGAAATACTTTGGTACTGACGGTATTCGTGGTCGTGTCGGTGAATATCCGATCACTCCTGACTTCATGCTCAAGCTCGGCTGGGCGGCGGGTATGGCCTTTCGCAAGATGGGCGCCTGCAAGGTGCTGGTCGGCAAGGACACGCGCATCTCTGGCTACATGTTCGAATCGGCGCTTGAAGCAGGCCTGACATCGGCGGGCGCCGATGTGATGTTGCTCGGTCCGATGCCGACGCCGGCGATTGCCTATCTGGCGCGTACGTTCCAGGCCGAAGCCGGGATTGTGATCAGTGCTTCGCACAACCCGCATGACGATAACGGCATCAAGTTTTTCTCCGGCAAGGGCACCAAGCTGCCTGATGAGCTGGAGCTCATGATCGAAGAGCTGCTCGATACTCCGATGACTGTTGTCGAGTCGAGCAAGATCGGCAAGGTGTCGCGCATCAACGACGCCTCCGGCCGCTACATCGAATTCTGTAAAAGCAGCGTGCCGACCGGTACCAGTTTTTCCGGTTTGAAGATCGTTATCGACTGTGCGCACGGTGCTACCTACAAGGTTGCTCCGAGTGTCTTTCGCGAGTTGGGTGCGGAAGTGGTCGTGCTCTCGGCTCAACCCAATGGTCTGAACATCAATGATAATTGCGGTTCGACCCATATGGGTCAGCTGCAAGCTGCCGTTCTCGCTGAGCATGCTGATCTGGGTATCGCCTTTGACGGTGACGGTGATCGGGTGCTGATGGTTGATCATACGGGGGCCATCGTTGATGGCGACGAGTTGCTGTTCATCATTGCCCGGGATCTGCACGGGCGCGGTAAATTGCAGGGCGGCGTAGTCGGCACGCTGATGAGTAACCTCGGTCTGGAGCTCGCTCTGGCAGAACTCTCGATTCCGTTCATTCGCGCCAACGTAGGCGACCGTTACGTGATTGCCGAGCTGCTCGAGCGTAACTGGCTGGTCGGTGGTGAGAACTCGGGGCATATCGTCTGCTTCAATCACACCACCACGGGTGATGCGATCATTGCAGCGCTGCAGGTGCTGATGGCGCTTAAAACCCGAAACGAAGGGTTGGCGCAAACGCGTCAGGCCTTGCGCAAGTGCCCTCAGGTGCTGATCAATGTGCGTTTTGGGGGCGGTGAAAGTCCGCTTGAGCATCCGGCTGTCAAGGAAGCCAGTGCGCGTGTCACCCAGGCAATGGCCGGGCGTGGCCGGGTACTTTTGCGCAAGTCCGGTACAGAGCCTTTGGTGCGCGTGATGGTCGAAGGTGAGGATGAAACTCAGGTTCGCAGCTACGCCGAAGAACTGGCAAAACTGGTAAGTGAAGTTTCTGCCTGATTCGGCTTGCCAGCCATGATTGTGTTGGGTAACATCTGCGCCCACTTTGACCGACGAGGTACAGCATGCGTCGCCCTATGGTAGCTGGTAACTGGAAGATGCACGGTACCCGCGCCAGCGTCGCTGAGCTGATCAACGGCCTTCGTCATCTGGCCTTGCCAAGCGGTGTTGATGTCGCGGTATTCCCGCCTTGCTTGCATATCAATCAAGTGATTGATGGCTTGAAAGGCAAATCGATTTCGGTCGGTGCGCAGAATTCTGCGGTGGAATCCATGCAAGGTGCATTGACCGGTGAGATTGCACCGAGTCAGTTGGTGGATGCAGGTTGTTCCCTGGTGCTTGTCGGGCACTCCGAGCGCCGCCAGATAATGGGCGAGCGAGACGGGATGCTGAATCGCAAGTTCGCAGCGGCACAGGCATGTGGCTTGATTCCGGTGTTGTGTGTAGGGGAGACCCTCGAGCAGCGCGAAGCCGGAAAAACTCTTGAGGTTGTCGGGCGTCAGCTGGGCAGCATCATCGAGGAGCTGGGTGTTGGTGCCTTTGCCAAGGCAGTCATTGCTTACGAGCCTGTCTGGGCCATTGGTACCGGACTGACTGCAACGCCGCAACAGGCTCAGGATGTGCATAAAGCCATTCGCGAGCAGTTGGCGGCAGAGAATTCTGAAGTCGCACGAGGTGTGCGGCTTCTATACGGCGGCAGCGTGAAGGCGGCCAATGCGGTCGAACTGTTCGGCATGCCGGATATCGATGGGGGGCTCATTGGTGGAGCTTCCCTGAATGCAGATGAGTTCGGTGCGATTTGTCGCGCCGCGGGAAACTGAAAAAATGCTGGAAACAGTCGTAGTCGTTTTTCATCTGCTGGGTGCATTGGGCGTAGTTGCTCTGGTTTTGCTGCAGCAGGGTAAAGGTGCGGACGCTGGCGCGTCTTTCGGAGCAGGTGCTTCAAATACTGTGTTCGGAAGCCAAGGTTCCTCTACCTTTCTTAGTAAGTTTACTGCTATACTTGCCGCCGGTTTCTTCATAACCAGCTTGGGGTTAGGTTACTTTGCTAAAGAGAAGGCTCATCAGCTGACTCAAGCAGGTTTGCCAGATCCAGCAGTGTTGGAAGTACCTAAGCAACAACAACCGGCTTCTGATGATGTCCCGGTGCTTCAAGAGCAAAAGTCGGCTACTCCAGCGACTGACGTACCTCCAGCTCAAGAGCAGAAGTAAGAAGGGTTTCAAACGTAGTTTTGCCGAGGTGGTGGAATTGGTAGACACGCAACCTTGAGGTGGTTGTGCCCATAGGGTGTAGGGGTTCGAGTCCCCTTCTCGGTACCAATTAGTCAGGAGAGCCCGCTGTTGCGGGCTTTCTTGCAGGTGGAAGGTTACATTGACCCTATAAGGGATCGGTCGTATACTTCCGCCCCAGCTTTGTCGCGGGGTGGAGCAGTCTGGTAGCTCGTCGGGCTCATAACCCGAAGGTCGTCGGTTCAAATCCGGCCCCCGCAACCAGTTTAAGGAGCCCCTTTTCAGGGGCTTTTTGTTAGCTGGACACTTTCTACGCCGATGTTCGACGGCGTTTCAAGGATGGGCGTTTCGCCCATTTTTTTATTTTGCAGCGCATGCATTTACATGCACGAGGGGGTTCAGGTGTCGAGCAAGCTAGAAGAGTTGCAGGCCTTGTTGGCCCCGGTGGTCGTGGCCCTAGGCTATGAATGCTGGGGTATCGAGTTTTCGGCTCAGGGTCGTCACTCGATGTTGCGCGTTTATATCGATAAAGAGGGTGGCGTGCTGGTGGACGATTGCGCCATTGTCAGCCGTCAGATCAGCGGTGTTCTGGATGTTGAAGATCCGATCTCCGTTGAATACACCCTCGAAGTTTCCTCGCCTGGCATGGAACGCCCACTGTTCACTCTTGAGCAGTTTGCAAAATTTGCCGGTGAACAAGTGAAGATCAAGCTGCGCTCGCCTTTTGAAGGTCGACGCAACTTTCAGGGCCTTCTGCGCGGTGTAGAAGAACAGGATGTCGTGGTGCAGGTAGAAGACCATGAATTCCTGTTGCCGATCGATATGATCGACAAGGCCAACATTATTCCCAGTTTTGACTGAGACGCGGATCCCGCGGATCCAATGGCTTGCGAAAGGCGAGGCGTACGATGAGCAAAGAAGTACTGCTGGTTGTTGAGTCGGTATCCAATGAAAAGGGCGTACCGGCAAGCGTGATTTTTGAAGCGCTGGAGCTGGCTCTGGCCACTGCTACCAAAAAGCGTTTTGAAGACGAAGTTGACCTGCGTGTGGAAATCAACCGCCACACCGGTTCCTACGAGACTTTCCGTCGCTGGACAGTCGTCGAAGAGAATGATCTCGACGATCCTGCGATCGAAACCTGGCCAAGCAAGGTTGCCGAAACGCATCCGGGCGCCAAGGTCGGCGACGTCGTCGAAGAAAAGATCGAATCCATCGAGTTCGGCCGCATTGCTGCACAGACCGCCAAACAGGTCATCGTGCAGAAAGTGCGTGAAGCCGAGCGCGCTCAAGTGGTCGACGCCTATCGCGAGCGCCTGGGAGAAATCATCTCCGGCACCGTGAAGAAAGTCACTCGCGACAACGTGATCGTCGATCTGGGCAATAACGCGGAAGCGTTGCTGGCCCGTGAAGACATCATTCCTCGCGAAACCTTCCGTGTCGGTGTGCGCCTGCGTGCACTGCTCAAGGAAATCCGCACCGAGAACCGCGGTCCGCAGCTGATCCTGTCGCGTACCGCGCCGGAAATGCTGATCGAGCTGTTCCGTATCGAAGTGCCGGAAATCGCTGAAGGCCTGATCGAAGTCATGGCGGCGTCCCGTGATCCGGGTTCGCGTGCCAAGATCGCTGTCCGTTCCAAGGACAAACGCATCGACCCGCAGGGCGCGTGCATCGGTATGCGCGGTTCGCGCGTCCAGGCCGTGTCGGGCGAGTTGGGTGGCGAGCGTGTCGACATCGTCCTGTGGGACGATAACCCGGCGCAGTTCGTGATCAATGCCATGTCGCCGGCAGAAGTGGCGGCCATTATCGTTGACGAAGATGCCCATGCAATGGACATCGCCGTTGGCGCAGACAATCTGGCTCAGGCCATCGGTCGGGGTGGTCAGAACGTGCGTCTGGCGAGCCAGTTGACTGGCTGGACCCTGAACGTGATGACCGAATCGGACATCCAGGCTAAGCAGCAAGCAGAAACCGGCGACATCCTGCGCAACTTCATCGACGAGCTGGAAGTCGACGAAGAACTGGCTCAGGTGCTGGTAGATGAAGGCTTTACCAGCCTGGAAGAGATTGCCTACGTACCGTTGGAAGAAATGCTCAACATCGACGGCTTTGACGAAGATATCGTCAACGAGCTTCGCGCTCGTGCCAAGGATCGTTTGTTGACCAAAGCCATCGCTACTGAGGAAAAGCTGGCAGACGCCCATCCGGCCGAAGACCTGCTCTCGCTTGAGGGTATGGACAAGGATTTGGCGATGGAACTGGCGGTGCGCGGCGTAATTACCCGCGAAGACCTGGCCGAGCAGTCTATTGACGACCTGCTCGACATCGACGGCATTGACGATGATCGTGCCGGCAAGTTGATCATGGCCGCCCGAGCCCACTGGTTCGAGTAATTAGGCGCGGCCTGAGGAGAGAAGTGCATGACGCAAGTCACGGTGAAACAACTGGCCGATGAGGTCAAAACACCGGTAGAGCGCCTGTTGCAGCAGATGCGTGAGGCAGGTCTGCCGCACACCGCCGCCGAAGAAAATGTGACTGACAGTGAGAAGCAATCCCTGCTGACTCACTTGAAGAGCAGCCACAAGGCGAAAGTGGAAGAACCACGCAAGATCACGCTGCAGCGTAAAACCACCAGCACCCTGCGTGTGGCTGGTAGCAAGAGCATCAGCGTTGAAGTTCGCAAAAAGAAAGTTTTCGTACAGCGCAGCCCGGAAGAAATCGAAGCCGAGCGCAAGCGTGAACTGGAAGAGCGTCGCGCAGTAGAAAATGCTGCTCGTCAGAAGGCTGAAGAAGAAGCCAAGCAGCGCGCTGAAGAAGAAGCGCGTCGCCAGCCTGCTGCTGCGCCGTCCGCTCCTGCCGAAGCTGTTGCAGCACCTGCGCCAGTTGCGGAACCTGTGCGCGACGCCGCGCCGGTTGCTGCTGCGCCAGCTGCCGACACTCGCAAGCGTGACGAACAGCGCCGCCCGGACAAGCCACGTGCCGACGATAACAATCGTCGCGGTGGTGGCGATGGCGAGCGCAAAAACGCTCCGCATCGCGCATCGGTCAAAGAAAAAGCGCCGGCTCCACGTGTGGCGCCACGCACTACCGACGAAGAAAGCGATGGCTTCCGTCGTGGTGGTCGCGGCAAGGCCAAGCTGAAGAAACGCAACGCTCACGGTTTCCAGAACCCTACCGGTCCTGTCGTGCGTGAAGTGAAGATCGGCGAGACCATCACTGTTGGCGATCTCGCCCAGCAGATGTCGGTCAAGGCTGCTGAAATCATCAAGTTCATGTTCAAACTGGGCACTCCAGCGACCATCAACCAGGTACTCGATCAGGAAACTGCTCAACTGGTAGCTGAAGAGCTGGGCCACAAAGTGACCCTGGTCAGTGACACCGCCCTGGAAGATTCCCTGGCCGAGTCCCTGAAGTTTGAAGGTGAGGCAGTTTCCCGTGCACCCGTCGTGACCGTCATGGGCCACGTTGACCACGGTAAGACTTCCCTGCTCGACTACATCCGTCGTGCCAAGGTAGCCGCGGGCGAAGCCGGCGGTATCACTCAGCACATCGGTGCGTACCACGTTGAAACCGACCGCGGCATGGTGACGTTCCTCGACACCCCGGGTCACGCTGCGTTTACCGCAATGCGTGCCCGTGGTGCCAAGGCGACCGACATCGTGATCCTGGTGGTTGCGGCGGACGACGGCGTGATGCCGCAAACCATCGAAGCTGTTCA
Source organism: Pseudomonas sp. LF020 (assembly GCF_053456425.1). Lineage (NCBI taxonomy): Bacteria > Pseudomonadati > Pseudomonadota > Gammaproteobacteria > Pseudomonadales > Pseudomonadaceae > Pseudomonas > Pseudomonas sp. LF020. Next base: position 542,490 of record NZ_JBRFIX010000003.1, on the reverse strand, counting down.
GCACGCTCAGGCGGCTGGCGTTCCTCTGGTGGTTGCGGTGAACAAGATCGACAAGCCAGGTGCTGACCTCGATCGCATCCGTAGCGAACTGTCGGTTCACGGCGTGACTTCCGAAGAGTGGGGTGGCGACACTCCATTCGTACCGGTCTCGGCGAAAATGGGTACCGGCGTTGACGAGCTGCTCGAAGCGGTTCTGCTGCAGGCCGAAGTACTCGAACTGACCGCCACGCCATCGGCTCCTGGCCGTGGCGTAGTCGTCGAATCGCGTCTGGACAAGGGCCGTGGCCCGGTGGCCACTGTTCTGGTTCAGGACGGTACGCTGCGTCAAGGCGACATGGTGCTGGTCGGCTCGAACTATGGCCGCGTGCGCGCCATGCTCGACGAGAACGGCAAGCCGATCAAGGAAGCAGGTCCGGCCATTCCGGTCGAGATCCTGGGTCTTGACGGTACGCCGGACGCTGGCGACGAGATGAGCGTGGTTGCCGACGAGAAGAAAGCCCGTGAAGTGGCTCTGTTCCGTCAAGGCAAGTTCCGCGAAGTCAAACTGGCTCGCGCTCACGCCGGCAAGCTGGAAAACATCTTCGAAAACATGGGCCAGGAAGAGAAGAAGACGCTCAACATCGTCCTCAAATCCGACGTCCGTGGTTCGCTGGAAGCTTTGCAGGGCGCTCTGAACGGCCTGGGCAACGACGAAGTGCAAGTGCGCGTAGTCGGTGGCGGTGTCGGTGGTATCACCGAATCCGACGCCAACCTGGCACTGGCTTCCAACGCTGTACTGTTCGGCTTCAACGTGCGTGCCGATGCCGGTGCACGGAAGATCGTCGAGCAGGAAGGTCTGGACATGCGTTACTACAACGTGATCTACGACATCATCGAAGACGTCAAGAAAGCCCTGACCGGCATGCTCGGCAGCGATGTTCGCGAGAACATCCTGGGCGTGGCCGAAGTGCGCGACGTGTTCCGTTCGCCGAAGTTTGGCGCGATCGCCGGTTGCATGGTGATCGAAGGTGTTGTGCACCGTAACCGTCCGATCCGTGTACTGCGTGAAGACATCGTTATCTTCGAAGGCGAGCTGGAATCCCTGCGCCGCTTCAAGGATGACGCTTCCGAAGTACGTGCCGGCATGGAATGCGGTATCGGCGTGAAGAGCTACAACGACGTCAAAGTCGGTGACAAGATCGAAGTCTTCGAGAAGGTTCAGGTTGCTCGCAGCCTCTGACTCGCGCACTTCAAGGGCCACGCCGAGCCGCCGCATGCAGATGCGCGTCACGGCGTCAGGACTCTAAACGCAACGCCCGGTCTGGCATTTGTCAGGCCGGGCGTTTGCCGCTTTCAGACCTTGCGGGTTTCACCGTGGGGCAGTAACAGGTAACAAAATCATGGCAAAAGAATACAGCCGTACCCAACGTATCGGCGATCAGATGCAGCGTGAGCTGGCCCAACTGATCCGTCGTGAAGTCAAAGACCCGCGTGTTGGTCTGGTCACCATTACCGCAGTGGAAGTCAGCCGTGACGTCGGTCACGCGAAGATCTTCATCACCGTGATGGGGCAGGACAACGCAGAAGACATCGCGCAAAGCATCAAGGTGCTCAACGCTGCCGCAGGTTTCCTGCGCATGCAGCTGGCCCGTGAAATGAAGCTGCGCAGCGTGCCGCAATTGCACTTCCACTACGACGAAAGCGTCGTGCGTGGCGCGCATTTGTCGGCCCTGATCGAGCGCGCCGTGGCTGAGGACAATCAGCACGTGGCCGCTGCACCTGAAGACACCAAGGAGTAACTCGGTGGCTCAGGTCAAACGTATCCGTCGTAACGTCAGCGGTATCATCCTGCTCGACAAACCGCTGGGGTTCACCTCCAACGCCGCGTTGCAGAAGGTTCGCTGGTTGCTCAACGCCGAAAAGGCCGGTCACACCGGCAGTCTCGACCCGCTGGCCACCGGTGTCTTGCCGTTGTGCTTTGGCGAGGCAACGAAGTTTTCGCAATACCTGCTCGATTCCGACAAGGGTTACGAAACCCTGGCGCAACTGGGCAAGACCACCACCACGGCGGACGCCGAGGGTGAGGTTTTGCAGGAGCGCCCGGTGACCGTTGGTCGCGCCGATGTCGAAGCGGTTCTGCCGAAATTTCGTGGGCAAATCAGTCAGATACCGCCGATGTACTCGGCACTCAAGCGTGACGGGCAGCCGCTGTACAAGCTGGCCCGTGCAGGCGAAGTAGTGGAGCGCGAACCGCGTTCTGTTACTATTGCGCGCTTGGAATTGCTGGCCTTCGAAGGCGATACTGCGCGTCTTGCGGTGGATTGCAGCAAGGGCACCTATATTCGCACCCTGGTGGAGGATATCGGTGAGCAACTCGGTTGTGGTGCGTACGTCGCAGAACTGCGTCGTACCCAGGCCGGGCCTTTCACCCTGGCGCAGACAGTGACCCTCGAAGAGCTGGAAGCGGTACATGCCGAAGGCGGCAACGAAGCGGTCGACCGCTTCCTGATGCCATCGGACAGCGGCCTGCAGGATTGGCCGCTGCTGCACTTCTCCGAAGCGAGTGCGTTCTACTGGCTCAACGGCCAGCCGGTACGTGCCCCGGATGCTCCGAAGTTCGGCATGGTACGGGTACAGGATCACAATGGTCGCTTCATCGGTATTGGTGAAGTGAGCGAAGACGGGCGCATCGCGCCGCGTCGACTGATTCGGTCAGAATGACCGAACGAGTGTGGCTGTTAACAGGCACGGTCACTACTCATTTATAGATACAGGGATTTGTCCCTGGCCTGTTGAAACTGTTTTTGAAACAGTTTCCTGATAAAAGGATTGCCTCATGGCTCTCGACGTTCAAGAAAAAGCTCAAATCGTTGCCGACTACCAGCAAGCTGTTGGTGATACTGGTTCGCCAGAAGTGCAAGTTGCACTGCTGACCGCCAACATCAACAAACTGCAAGGTCACTTCAAGGCCAACGGTAAAGACCACCACTCCCGTCGTGGTCTGATCCGCATGGTAAACCAGCGTCGCAAGCTGCTGGACTACCTGAAAGGCAAAGATCTGAGCCGTTACAGCGCTCTGATCGGCCGCCTGGGTCTGCGTCGCTAATCAGCGATTGCGCTATGAGGTTGGTTGTCTGTCAGGCATCAGCGGTTTTCCGCTGGTGGCTGGCAGGCTCCCAGCCTCAAGTTTTATCTGCACTACCGTTTTACCCGGACAGTCAGCGGGCCGATTCCCGACATTGCCCAAGAATTTCGCAAGAAACCAGTTCCCCCAAGAGCCACAAAGAAGGTAGGACACCGTGAACCCGGTAATCAAAAAATTCCAGTTCGGTCAGTCGACCGTTACCCTCGAGACCGGCCGTATCGCCCGTCAGGCCTCCGGCGCAGTATTGGTCACCGTTGACGACGACGTCAGCGTATTGGTGACCGTAGTCGGTGCCAAGCAAGCCGATCCAGGCAAGGGCTTCTTCCCTCTGTCCGTTCACTACCAGGAAAAGACTTACGCTGCCGGTAAGATCCCTGGCGGTTTCTTCAAGCGTGAAGGCCGTCCTTCCGAGAAAGAAACCCTGACTTCCCGACTGATCGACCGTCCGATCCGTCCGCTGTTCCCGGAAGGCTTCATGAACGAAGTGCAGGTTGTCTGCACCGTCGTTTCCACCAGCAAGAAGACCGATCCGGACATCGCTGCGATGATCGGTACCTCGGCTGCCCTGGCCATTTCGGGCATTCCGTTCGACGGCCCGATCGGCGCCGCTCGCGTCGCTTTCCACGAAAGCACCGGCTACCTGCTGAACCCGACCTACGAGCAGCAAGCTGCCTCGAGCCTGGACATGGTGGTTGCCGGTACTTCCGACGCCGTACTGATGGTTGAATCGGAAGCCAAAGAGCTGACCGAAGACCAGATGCTGGGCGCGGTACTGTTCGCTCACGACGAGTTCCAGGTGGTGATCAACGCCGTCAAAGAACTGGCCGCTGAAGCTGCCAAGCCAACCTGGACCTGGGCGCCTGCTCCAGAAGCCACCGAACTGCTGGGCGCGATCCGTGCCGAGTTCGGCGAAGCGATCTCCCAGGCTTACACCATCACCGTCAAGGCTGACCGCTACGCACGTCTGGGCGAGCTGAAAGACCAGGTCGTTGCCAAGCTGTCCGGCGAAGAAGGCCAACCTTCGGCTGCCGACGTCAAAGCCGCTTTCGGCGAAATCGAATACCGCACCGTTCGCGAAAACATCGTTAACGGCAAGCCACGTATCGACGGCCGAGACACCCGCACCGTACGTCCGCTGAACATCGAAGTCGGCGTTCTGCCGAAGACTCACGGTTCGGCGCTGTTCACCCGTGGTGAAACCCAGGCTCTGGTAGTCGCGACGCTGGGTACTGCCCGTGACGCACAGCTGCTGGACACCCTGGAAGGCGAGAAAAAAGACCCGTTCATGCTGCACTACAACTTCCCTCCGTTCTCGGTGGGCGAGTGTGGTCGCATGGGTGGCGCTGGTCGTCGTGAAATCGGTCACGGCCGTCTGGCCCGTCGTTCGGTTTCGGCCATGCTGCCGGCCGCTGACGTGTTCCCGTACACCATCCGTGTGGTTTCGGAAATCACCGAGTCCAACGGTTCGAGCTCGATGGCTTCCGTTTGCGGCGCTTCCCTGGCCCTGATGGACGCTGGTGTTCCAATGAAGGCGCCGGTTGCCGGTATCGCCATGGGTCTGGTTAAAGAAGGCGAGAAATTCGCCGTCCTGACCGACATCCTGGGTGACGAAGACCACCTGGGCGACATGGACTTCAAGGTAGCCGGTACCGCCAAAGGCGTTACTGCGCTGCAGATGGACATCAAGATCAAGGGCATCACCGAAGAAATCATGGAAATCGCTCTGGGCCAAGCCCTGGAAGCGCGCCTGAACATCCTCGGCCAGATGAACCAGATCATCGGCCAGTCGCGTACCGAACTGTCGGCCAACGCTCCGACCATGATCGCGATGAAGATCGACACCGACAAGATCCGTGACGTTATCGGTAAAGGTGGCGCGACCATCCGTGCGATCTGCGAAGAAACCAAGGCTTCGATCGACATCGAAGACGACGGTTCGATCAAGATCTTCGGCGAAACCAAGGATGCCGCAGAAGCTGCTCGTCAGCGCGTTCTGAGCATCACTGCAGAAGCTGAGATCGGCAAGATCTACGTCGGCAAGGTTGAACGCATCGTCGACTTCGGCGCATTCGTCAACATCCTGCCGGGCAAGGACGGTCTGGTACACATCTCGATGCTGAGCGACGCTCGCGTAGAGAAAGTGACCGACATCCTGAAAGAAGGCCAGGAAGTGGAAGTGCTGGTACTGGACGTGGACAACCGCGGCCGTATCAAGCTGTCCATCAAAGACGTGGCAGCAGCCAAGGCTTCGGGCGTTTAATCACCCCACAGCTTTAGCGCAATGAAAATGCCCCGCCGTGAAAACGGCGGGGCATTTTTTTGTCTGCCATAAACGCATTTGTGGCGAGGGAGCTTGCTCCCGCTCGGCTGCGCAGCAGCCGTAAAAAACATCAGCCTCAGATAGCTTGGGGTCGCTGCGCAACCCAGCGGGAGCAAGTGATAATCAGCAGAAACACGCTCAAATTTGCCGCAGCCCGAGACCGGTGCTAGGTTTAGCCCACCGCCCGTGTAGCTCAGCCGGTAGAGCAGCGCACTCGTAACGCGAAGGTCGCAGGTTCGATTCCTGTCTCGGGCACCACTTCCCTTATTTCACCTTGCGGCTCAGATCCTCGACGGTACGTTTGAGCTGATCCATTGCGCGATCCTGATCATTGATTTTCTGCTTCAGGCTGGAAATCTCGCTGCTGGCGGAATTCGAGCTCGAGCCGCTGTTGCGCTTGAGGTCTTCGACCTGGCGTCCGAGGGTGTCCAGTTGCCGTTCCTGATCCTTGACCTTGCTCTTCAGGTCATCGATTTCCTTGCTGCTGGAGTTCGAACTCGAACCGCTGCTGCGTTTGAGTTCTTCAATCTGGCGTGACTGATCGCGGACGGTATCGCGGATCTTTTGCAGTTCGTCGATGCTGATATCGCTTTCGATCACAACATTCTTGCCGTAGTCATTGTGAATCAGCGAAACCTTGTCGCCATAGGATGAGCTGCTGTTGCTCAATTCAAGCGCCATGGCGCTGGCCGGCAACAGCATGGCGGCGAGCAGGGTACTGGCAGACGCAACGGTACAAATCTTCGAAAAGCTGCGCATCACGGTTTTTCCTTGTGGACAGCGAGGGTGAGTGCCGTTATGGCACATCGCTATGACTCGAAAACCGTATTTATGTTCCGCAGGTCAACTTTTTGTGCGAGAGATGTAAAGAGCCGTGTAATTCGTCATGCAAACGTCCTATATTCGGTGCCTGCATGAGCATCGCTTAGCAGTTTTCAGATGATCCCGAATGGTTCCGAAGGCCGGACAATCCGCGTCAGAGAGATCCTTGATGATCCAGATCCATCCTCCATTCTTACGATCAGCGAGAACGCCATGACCGAATTAACTCAAGAGCAACGACACGAACAAGCGCTGGCAAAGTACATTCTGGACGTACCGGACTTGAAAGAAGAGATCAAGGACCTGAGCCCTGATGATCAGAAAGACCAGATCCAGTGGGCGTTCGAGGACGAAGCCGAAGCCCAGGGCTTGCAGCCGTGGGAGCTGACGCTCAAGTACACCAGCACCCCGGAGGAGTTCGAGGCCAAGCGTCTGGAGCTGCACAAAGAGGCGGCCGAAGTATTGGGTGTCGACTGGGAAGAGTACTGCGAGATGAACAATCTGGTGGTCTGAAACAAAAACGCCAGCCTCAACCGGGCTGGCGTTTTTTATTGTGTGACGGTCTCAGAGGCTGAGACGCATCGACAGATCCACTGCCTTCACATCCTTGGTCATCGCACCGATCGAGATGTAATCCACCCCGGTCTCGGCGATCGGCAGCAGCGTGCTTTCGTTGATGCCGCCGCTGGCTTCCAGCTTCGCCTTGCCGCCGTTCAGACGCACGGCTTCGCGCATGTCGTCCAGGCTCAGTTCATCAAGCATGATGATGTCGGCGCCGGCTGCCAGCGCCTCCTTCAGCTCCTCCAGGCTCTCCACTTCGATTTCCACCGGTTTGCCCGGCGCGATCTTGTGCGCGGCGGCAATGGCCTGCGCGATGCCACCGCTGGCGGCGATGTGGTTTTCCTTGATCAGGAACGCGTCGTAGAGGCCGATGCGGTGGTTGTGGCAGCCGCCGCAGGTCACCGCATATTTCTGCGCCAGACGCAGGCCCGGCAGAGTCTTGCGGGTATCCAGCAGCTTGACATGCGTCTGCGCCACGAAGTCCGCCAGGTACTGCGCGCGCGTTGCCACGCCAGACAGCAGTTGCAGGAAGTTCAAAGCACTGCGCTCACCGGTCAGCAGCGAACGGGCCGGGCCTTCCAGATGAAACAGCGGCTGATTGGGTTTGACCCGTTCGCCGTCCCGCACCTGCCAATGCACCGCGACCCGCGGATCGAGCTGGCGAAACACCGTGTCAACCCATGCCGTGCCGCAGATAACTGCCTCGTCGCGGGTGATGATGGTGGCTTTGGCCAGACGTTCGGCCGGGATCAGTTGTGCGGTGATGTCGCCGCTGCCGACATCTTCGAGCAACGCACGGCGCACGTTGGCTTCGATTTCGGCGGTCAAATCGGCGAGACGTAAATTCGGCATAACGGGCTCCACAAACTAAGTGCGCCGATTATAGGGGCATGGCAGGAGCCAACCCAAGGCGAGAACGCGCGTGCCAGACTGCAACTGGTCGATTTTCTGTGAGCAAAGCGCGGTTTTTCGTGGTCACTGGAAGGTGTCGCGTGCATAGGGGAAACCCTGACGGCTATAGCGCCCGGGACAAGTTTTGCAAGATAATCCGCCTTGCATTTGACGTCATGGCTTTGACGCCGATGTGGGATCGGGCTTGCTCGCGAAAGCGGTTTGTCAGTGACAGTTTTGGCGAACGACACACCGCTTTCGCGAGCAAGATCGCTCCCACAGGGAATTGCGCGGTAAATGCCCAGTGAAATCACCGTTTCAGGAGGCTTGGATGCACAACGACGGGAATGTAGTGCCTTTGCACAAGGCTGCTACCGATCAGGCGAATCACTCGCCGCTCGCCCGCCTGCCTGTGATTCTGCTTCAGGTCCGCGACAAGGCCGCCCAGCAACTGCGTCACGGGTTGCAGGAGCTGTTTGATAACGCCGACGACACCCTGTTCGAAATGGCCGACCGGGCGCGCAATGACGTCGAACAGAACATCTTTTTCGAAGCCATGCGCGACCTGCGCCTCAAGCGCAAAAACATCGAACGGGGTTTTCTCGAACAATTCTTCGAAGCCTTCGTCGCGCTGATTCAATACGAAGTCGCACAACCTACATTGCCCGGCACGCTGATATTCGAGGATTCGGCACCGCGTACCGATGACATGGAGCGCAGCGTGGCGGTCGAAACCATGGTCGGCCGGGTGCTCAAGCGTGACGGCTTTGCCCTCGATCAACTGACCGCGCGGCTCAACGTGTTGCTGGGCAAGGATTTCGACAACCAACACAACCCGCTCGGCCCGGCGATGCTCTGCGAGTTTTTTCTGCAGGCCGGACGTAACCTGGGCGTGGAGATCAAGGTCAAGCTGATCCTGCTCAAGCTGTTCGAACGCTACGTGCTGGCCGATACCGAGCAGTTGTATGCCGAAGCCAATCAATTGCTGGTCGCCACTGGCGTGTTGCCTGAGTTGAAACCGGCCCCCGCACGCCGCGCAATCGAGCGTGCGGCAGCAAGCATCAGCAGTGAAGAACGTGACGAACCCGCGCCCGCCGACGAAAGCGTGCAGGAAGTCTTCGCCGCGTTGCAGGAATTGCTGCTGCACGTGCGCGGCAGCGTCGCGCCGACCCTGGAACCGAGTGCGGCGGCGCAACCGATCAGCACCCGCGATCTGCTGCGCCTGCTCTCGCACTTGCAGCAATACGTCCCGGCGCTGGCGGCGCAGGACGATTTCGATCTGCGCAATCAGCTTGAGCAACTGCTGACGCGGGTCAGCGTCAGGAGCGGCAAATCGCGCATTGTCGACGGCGCGGATGAAGACGTGATCAACCTGATCGCCATGGTCTTCGATTGCATCCTCGAAGACCGTAATCTGCCGGATTCGCTCAAGGCGCTGATTGCCCGTTTGCAGATCCCGATGCTCAAGGTGGCCGTGCTCGACAAGAGCTTCTTCAGCCGCAGCAGTCACCCGGCGCGGCGCCTGCTCAATGAAATCGCCGATGCCGCCATGGGCTGGGGCGATTGCAATGGCGAGGCGCGTGACAGCCTGTATCTGCGCATTGAACAAGTGGTGCAGCGCCTGTTGAGTGATTTCGTCGACGACCCGGCAATTTTCTCCGAGTTGCTCGCCGATTTCCTGGCCTTCACCAGCGATGAGCGGCGGCGCAGCGAATTGCTCGAGCAGCGTCTGCGCGATGCCGAAGAGGGGCGGGCGAAAACCGAACTGGCCCGCCAGCGCGTCGAGCAAGCCTTGAATCAGGCGCTGTTGGGCAAAGTCCTGCCGCCGTCGGTAGTGACCTTTGTACGTGATGCGTGGAGCAAAGTGCTGCTGCTGACGTGCCTCAAACATGGCGACCACTGCGCTGAGTGGCAGGCCGATGTGCAGACCATGGAACAATTGATCTGGAGCGTGCAGCGTCACGACGAGGCGGACGCCGGCCTGCGTTTGCTGGCACTGGTGCCAGGCCTGCTCAAGTCACTGCGTGACGGCCTGAGCAGTGCAGCTTTCGATCCGTTTGCCACCAGCGAGTTTTTCAGTGAGCTGGAAGCGCTGCATGTGCGGGCACTCGACCCTGCTGCCGGGCAGGAACCGGCCGACCCAGCGACGCTGGTCGAGGTGTCGCAGCACATTACCCTGCGATCCGCCGACGAGAACTCAGGCAGCCTGAATCCGACTGGCCTTGCCCATGACGACGCCGGGTTGCGACAGGTGGAGCAATTGCGCCTGGGCAGTTGGGTCGCATTCCAGGAGGACGACGAGCACGTTCTGCGCTGCAAGCTGGCGGCCATCATTGAAACCACCGGCAAGTACGTTTTTGTCGACCGCACCGGGATGAAAGTGCTGGAGCGCAGCCGCGTCGATCTGGCCCTTGAGTTCCGCCGTGGCGCGGTGCGGGCACTGGATGACACCTTGCTGTTCGACCGGGCGCTGGAGTCGGTGCTGGGCAATCTGCGGCGACTCAATCGCGGCAAGTGATCGCGCGTCGGGGGCCGATCACGGCATACTGGGCGCCAACACAGTCGGCGTTGAAGGAATCGGTATGCAGTTGGATCCCGCTAGCGGGTGGTGTCACGGGGTGCAGGTCTGCCCATCGCCCAACTTCAATGAACGCCCCGCGGGCGAAATCTCCCTGTTGGTGATCCACAACATCAGCCTGCCGCCGGCGCAGTTCGCCACCGGCAAGGTGCAGGAATTTTTCCAGAACCGTCTGGATGTCACCGAGCATCCCTATTTTGCAGGGATTGCCGACCTGCGCGTCTCGGCGCATTTTCTGATCGAACGTGACGGCAGCGTCACCCAGTTTGTCTCCTGTCTTGAGCGGGCGTGGCATGCTGGCGTGTCGATGTTCGAGGGGCGCGAAACCTGTAACGATTTTTCCGTGGGCATCGAGCTCGAAGGCACCGATGATCTGCCCTTTACCGATGCGCAGTATCAGGCGCTGATCACGTTGACGCGTCAGCTGCAAACAGCATTTCCGGCCATCACCGGCGCCCGTATCTGCGGGCACAGCGACATCGCACCCGGGCGCAAGACCGATCCTGGCCCGGCATTCGACTGGGCGCGTTACCGCGCAGCCCTGGCACAAGAGGAAGGACAATGAGTTTTCTGGTGTTACTGCTGGCGGTCTGGATCGAGAAATTCTCGGCCCTGCGCCATCGGGTTCAACGCGATGACGGATGGATCCGCGAACTGCACAAACTCGAAAGCAGCGCGCGCCTGGCCCAGCGACCATGGCTGGTGCTGACGATTCTGGTGTTGCTGCCGGTGGCACTGCTCGGCTTGTTGCTGGTGGTACTGGAACCCGTCGCGTACGGCTTGCTGGCTTTGCCGGTGCACTTGCTGGTGGTGATTTACGCCTTGGGCCGCGGTGATTTGCTTGGCGGCCTCGGGCCGTTTCGTGACGCCTGGCGTCGCGAAGACCTGCAAGCGGCCGCGCATGTGGCCAAACGTGATCTGGACATCTGCGCCGACAGTGGTGAGCAATTGCTGGATCGGGTTCAGGGGCATCTGTTGTGGCAGGCCTATCAGAGCTTCTTCGCGGTGATCTTCTGGTACTTCGTGCTCGGTCCGGTCGCGGCGCTGGCTTATCGTTTGCTGGCATTGGCCGAAGAAAACAGCCAGAACCCGGCGCTCGCCGAACGCGCCGGCCAGTTGCGTCACGCCTTTGACTGGTTGCCGGTGCGCCTGCTCGCTGCCAGCCTTGCACTGGTCGGCAACTTCGTTGCGGTCAGCCGGGTGATGTTGCATGAGCTGCTGAACTGGAACATCAGCGCCGCGCAGCTGATCAACAAGGTCGGGCTGGCAGCGGGTGAGATCCCGCCGCCGGTAGTCGGCCCTGAAGGCATCAACACTCTCGACTGCCTCTGGGAACTGCTGCTGCGCGCGGCGGTGTTGTGGTATGCCGGGTTTGCCTTGTGGACAGTCTTGATTCACTGAACCCTCGGTGAAATTCATTGTGGCGAGGGAGCTTGCTCCCGCTGGGTGGCGAAGCCGCCCTCGCTGTTCATCATAAACAACGCGTCCAAGCGATTTGCGTCTGCTGCGCAGCCGAGCGGGAGCAAGCTCCCTCGCCACAGGGTGAGCGATCTGCCCCAGACAGTCGTTAACCTTAAGTTACAAAACCTCTCCCCGATTTGAGCTATACAGAGACAGCGCCCGATAGTGGCTATCTGCTGTCGCCCCGCGCCTGCCAATAAAAACAAGAAAAACCAAGGGAGACTTCCAGTGAAGAGCTTGCTCTATCCCGCCGTCTCGCTGATGAACCGTCTGAGCTTCGGCATGAAGTTCAGCCTGATCAGCGTGCTGTTCCTGGTGCCGATGCTGGTGACCAATTTCTATCTGGTGCGCGATTCCTATCGCGAATTCCAGGGCACCCGGGTCGAGTTGCAGAGCCTCGACCTTCTGGGCAGCAGCCTGACCCTGCGCCGGGATCTGGAAACCCTGAACAATCGGGTGCAGATCAACGTCGTCCTCGGGCAGTCCGGCAAGGCCGACAACCTCGAAGCGCAGATCAGCACCCTGGAACAAGCCGTATTGGCCCGTCTGCAAGGTCTGCAGGCAATGACCGACGATCCCGAGCAGATCAAGTTGTTCGACGGCAAGCGCGATGAAATGATCAGCGCGTTCAAGGCCCAGCAAGCGGAAAGCTCCCTGCAAAGCAAAAGCGGGATGATCGGCAAACTGCTCGGCAACGCGCAGATTTTCAGCCAGATTATCGCCAGTCAGGCCGGCCTGAGCCGCGACAACCAGAGCGACATCCGCCAGCTCAGCGAACTGCTCACCAACATCACCCCCGCGGTGACCCAGACCCTCGGCGAGGGCCGGGCCATCGGTGCTTATTCACTGGGCCAAGGTTTTCTGAACAGCTCGTCGAGTACCCGGTTTGACGAGTTGCTGGCGCAGATCGAAAAACTCCAGGCCGAATACGCGCTGAAACTGACCGACGCCCTCGACTCCAGCCAGGCCGCGCGCGCCGGCCTCAGTGCCCAGGCCGACACCAGCAAAACCTCGCTCAAACAGGCCAGCGAGCTGTTCGAAGAGCAAGTCGTGGTGGCCGAGACTCTCGATACGCCGTGGCAAGCGTTCTACGACCAGGTCACCGGGCTGATGGACAAGACTTACCAGCTCAACGACGCGACGCTGAAATTCCTCGATACCCAATTGCAACAGCGGCTGACACAGAACCGCACGCACATGGTGTTGCAGGCTGTGGCGCTGTCGGTGGTGTTCGTGCTGATTTTCTATCTCTACGGTGGTTTCTACGCCTCGACCCGCACCACGCTCAAGCGTCTGGGCGCGATGATGGACAAGGTCGCAGCCGGTGACATGACGGTCAATTTCAAGGCCAACAGCCGCGATGAGCTGGGCGAGTTGGGCGAAGTGTTCAACGGCACCGTGAGGAAAATCCACGACCTGATCGAACGAGTCGGGCAGACCGTGGCTGAGGTCGAGCGCCAGGCCGGTCAGGTGGAAAACGTCTCCGCGCAAAGCAATCAGGCAGTGGCCGGGCAGCGTACGCAGATCGAGCAAGTGGCGACCGCGATGAACCAGATGTCGGCGACCTCGCTGGAAGTTGCACGCAGCGCGGCGGCAGCGGTGAGCAGCGCGCACAGCGTCAATGACGAAACCGTCAGCGGTCGTACACTGGTGGAGTCGCAGCAGGGCAGCATTGCCGCGCTGGCCAGCGAGATCGATCAATCGGTGCTGGTGATCAACCAGTTGGCCAGCGACAGCCAGTCGATCAGCCGCGTGCTGGAAGTGATCAAAAGCATCGCCGAGCAGACCAACCTGCTGGCGCTCAACGCCGCCATCGAAGCGGCCCGGGCCGGTGAGCAGGGCCGGGGATTTGCGGTTGTGGCGGACGAAGTGCGAACGTTGGCCAAACGCACCCAGCAATCGACCGAAGAAATCGAGCAGATGATCGCCAAGCTGCATGGCGGCGTCGGCGCGGCGGTGAAAGCCATGGGCATCAGCCATCAGATGGCCAACGGCACGGTCGGGCAGTCGGAAAAGGTCCAGCAGGCGCTGGAAAACATCCTCGGCGCGGTCGGCATGATCGTCGACCAGAACCAGCAGATCGCCGCCGCCGTGGAGCAACAGACCGCCGTGGCCCACGACATCGACCAGAACATCGTCGAGATCAACCGCGCCGGTGAGCGCACGGCCCAAGGTGCACATCAGACCGAAGACGCCAGCCGGGCACTGTCGGCGCAGGTGGTGGAACTCAAGCAACTGATCAGCGCGTTCCGCGTCTGAATCCTGCTGCGCCACCCCTTGTCAGAAACCTGTGGCGAGGGGATTTATCCCCGATGGGACGCGAAGCGTCCCCAATACCCAGTCAGTGATGAGGGACTGCTGCGCAGCCCATCGGGGATAAATCCCCTCACCACAGGCTTCGATCCTACAGAGGGGCGTGGAAATGTCAGAACATTTTGTAATGCATTGATACTTACGCTTGTAAGCCAAATCCTGTTTTCTTTCGACGGCTGGCTTTTCGTCATTAATGAGCCAGTATCCGAGTTCCGCTGATTGCGTCGAGGAGGCCGCTCATGTCCGTTGCAACCCTGGGAATCCAGGGCCGTTGTGCTCATTGCCAGACCACGCAGTTGCTAAAACCGTGGCAACTCAACGCCATTGCGATCAACGAACCGTTCACCTGCGCACACTGCCAGAAAGCGCTGGAGTTGCGCTGCCCCAGACAGATCAAACGCTTAAAATCCGTCGATTCACTGGGATTGCTGCGCTTCAGCGCATCGGTCACCGTGTGCACTGCGTTGCTGGTGGCGCTGGTCATGGAATGGATCGGCCTGCTCAGCGTGACTGAGCAACTGAACGCGTCACTGATCGTGCTTTTCGCGTACTTCGCGCTGCTGCGCTTTGTTCACCACCGCCAGCACATGACCCTGATCCTCGACGCAGCCAAGGCCCACGCGAACTGACGGTAGGAGCTGCCTGTAGGCGCTGCCGAGTGAAACGAGGCTGCGATCTTTTGATCCTGTTTTAAGGGCCAGGAGCAAAAGATCGCAGCGTGCCGCAGCTCCTACAGAGGTTGTGTTACCAGCCGAATACTTCGCAGCTGTTGGCAGTGCTGGCGGCGGCCAGTTGTTCCGGGCTGATGTTCATCCGTTCGGCGAGCGCCGAGCAGATTGCCGGTAAGTGCGCCGGTGTATTGCGTACGCCGGGGAACATCGCCGGTGCCATGTCCGGTGAGTCGGTTTCCAGCACGATCGAATCCAGCGGCAACTCCGCCAATACCCGATGCATGCGCAACGCCTGCGGCCAGGTTGGTGCGCCGCCCAGCCCCAGTTTGAAACCGAGCTTGATGTATTCGCGGGCCTCTTCGCGGCTGCCGGCGAAGGCGTGGATGATCCCCGCGCGTTTGAGCTTGAAGCGTTTGAGCGTGGCAATTACCGCCGCGTGACTGCGGCGCACGTGGATCAGCGCCGGTAGTTCAAAATCTGCCGCCAGTTGCAGTTGCGCGTCGAACAGCGCCTGCTGGCGTTCGCGGTCGAGGGTTTCGATGAAGTAATCCAGACCGATCTCGCCCACCGCACACAGTTGCCGATGGCCGCGTAGCCGCGTCAGCCAGTCGCCGAGTGCGCGTAGATCTTCGGGTTGATGCTGATCGAGGTACACCGGATGCAGGCCGAATGCCGCGTACAGGTCGGCATCGCTCTGCACCAGCTCCCACACCCGTTGCCAATTGCCCTGATAAACCCCCAGCACCACCATCCGCCGCACCCCGAGGGCGCGGCTTTCGGCGAGCAACGCCGAGCGATCGGCGTCGAAGTCGGGGAAGTCGAGGTGGGTGTGGCTGTCGATCAACTCCACGGCTCAGTCCCGGTGAAT
Source organism: Pseudomonas sp. LF020 (assembly GCF_053456425.1). Taxonomy (NCBI): domain Bacteria; kingdom Pseudomonadati; phylum Pseudomonadota; class Gammaproteobacteria; order Pseudomonadales; family Pseudomonadaceae; genus Pseudomonas; species Pseudomonas sp. LF020. The sequence goes on along the minus strand of NZ_JBRFIX010000003.1, from coordinate 526,881 downwards.
ACGCTGCTTGAAGGTCCGCGCGATGGCCTGCACGCCAGGCTTGTATTCGGATTGCTCAACCGCAGCCAGTGCCAGCTCCAAGGCTTTGTCGGCAATCAACTGGTGCTGCTGGGCCATGGCGTTGACCGGCAGCGGCAGGAAGTCCAGCAACTGCGTGTCGCCAAAGGTGCCCAGGCGCAGCGGACGGGATTTGAGCGGGAAGTCATGCAACGCATCGAACACCCCCTGCAACAGCACGTAGGAGGTGGTCACCAGCGCATCCGGCAAATGCCCAAGACGCTGCAGGAGTTCTTCCATCAATTGCTTGCCGCATTCACGGCTGAAGGACTCGGCGTGCTCGATCAGCACTTCGCCTCTGAAGTCGGCCAGTGCCTGCTTGAAGCCGGCCGCACGTTCCTGACTGATGCTCAGCTCCGGACGCGCGCCGAGCAGCACGATCTGTTTCGGCTGCGGATCGAGCAGGCTCTGGGTCAGGTGCAGGCTGGCCTCGCGGTCGTCACTGATCACCGAGCAGAAGTGCTCGGGTTCCATGACCCGGTCGATGGCGATGATCGGCAAGCCTTTGGCCTGCAACTGGCGGTAGCTGTCGTCAGCGGCCGGCAGGCAACTGGCGACGATCAGCGCATCGCAGCGGCGCGCCTTGAACAGTTGCAGCAGCTGGCGCTCGCTGTCCGGCGCATCGTCGGAGCTGGCAATCAGCAACTGATAGCCACGCGCCCGCGCGCCTTGCTCCAGCAGTTTGGCGATCCGCGCGTAACTGGGGTTTTCCAGATCCGGCAGAATAAAGCCCAACGTGCGCGTGTGCCGACTGCGCAACCCGGCCGCTTGTGGATTGGGGGTGAAGCCGTGCTGTTCGACGACCGCACGCACCCGCTCGACCGTGGCGTTGCTGATGCGTTGCTGTTCGGCCTTGCCGTTGATGACGTAGCTGGCGGTGGTCACGGACACTCCGGCCAACCGCGCGATATCACTGAGTTTCAACCCGGGATTTCCTTGTTTTTTCGAGCTTGCCGCCACATTTTCGCCAATCCTACCCGATTCGGGCAGACGACTATTGTCGCAGCGCATCCGACAAGTTGGACTTCAAGGATGAGACATTATCGAGTAACGTGCCGATCCATCTAGATTAAACGTTTCAGCAAGCGTATTTTCTACGTTTTAGACGCCTTTGGCCGGTTCTGCCGTGAAACCGCCAAAACTGCCGCTGAAAAGCAGGCTGACCAGCGCCTAAGCTGTGACCATTCAAAACAATATCCTGGCGCATCCATGTGCCAAAAAGGAGATCGCATGCTCGAGCTCACTATAGAGCAGATATCCATGGGCCAATCGGCTGTGGATAAACCCGCCGCCCTGCAATTGCTCGCCAATCATCTGGTGGCCGACGGTCTGGTTGCCGATGGCTACCTCGCCGGTTTGCAGGCCCGGGAAGCCCAGGGCTCGACCTTTCTCGGCCAGGGTATCGCCATCCCTCACGGCACCCCGGAAACCCGTGATCAGGTGTTCGCCACTGGCGTGCGGCTGATGCAGTTTCCTGAGGGCGTGGATTGGGGCGACGGCCAGATCGTTTATCTGGCGATCGGCATCGCCGCCAAATCCGACGAACACCTGCGTCTGCTGCAACTGCTGACCCGCGCCCTCGGCGAGACCGATCTGGGTCAGGCCCTGCGCCGCGCCAGCTCGCCGGAAGCGCTGCTGAAACTGCTGCAAGGCGCGCCACAGGAACTGGCGCTGGATGCGCAGATGATCGGCCTCGGCGTGTCGGCTGACGATTTCGAAGAACTGGTCTGGCGTGGCGCGCGTCTGTTGCGTCAGGCCGATTGCGTGAGCAACGGTTTTGCCGGTGTGTTGCAACAAGTCGAAGCGCTGCCGCTGGGCGATGGCCTGTGGTGGCTGCACAGCGAGCAAACCGTGAAGCGTCCGGGCCTGGCCTTCGTCACCCCGGACAAACCGATGCGATACCTCGGCCAGCCGCTCAGCGGTCTGTTCTGTCTGGCCAGTCTCGGCGAGGCGCATCAGGCGTTGCTCGAACGTCTGTGTGCGTTACTCATCGAAGGCCGCGGCCATGAATTGGGCCGCGCCACCAGCAGCCGCAAAGTCCTCGAAGTGCTCGGTGGCGAACTGCCCGCCGACTGGCCGAGCGCGCGTATTGCCTTGGCCAATGCCCACGGTCTGCATGCACGCCCGGCGAAGATCCTTGCGCAACTGGCGAAGAGTTTTGACGGCGAAATCCGCGTGCGCATTGTCGATAGCACGGACAGCGCCGTGTCGGTAAAAAGCCTGAGCAAACTGCTGAGCCTCGGCGCCCGTCGTGGTCAGGTGCTCGAGTTGATCGCTGAACCGAGCATCGCCGCCGACGCCTTGCCCGCATTGCTGGCCGCTATCGAAGAAGGCCTTGGCGAAGAAGTCGAACCGCTGCCGGCCGTGAGCCAGCAGCGCGAAGTCATCACCGATATCGCCGAGGTGCTGATCGCCCCGGCGTCCGGCGCGCAGTTGCAGGCGATTCCTGCCGCGCCGGGTATTGCAATCGGCCCGGCGCACATTCAGGTGCAGCAGGCCATTGATTACCCGTTGCGCGGTGAGTCCGCCGCCATCGAGCGCGATCGTCTCAAACAAGCGCTGAGCGATGTGCGCAGTGACATTCAGGGCCTGATCGAACGCAGCAAGGCCAAGGCGATTCGCGAGATTTTCATTACCCACCAGGAAATGCTCGACGACCCGGAACTCACCGACGAAGTCGACACCCGTCTCAAGCAAGGCGAGAGCGCCGAAGCGGCGTGGATGGCGGTGATCGAAGCTGCGGCCAAGCAACAGGAATCGCTGCAGGACGCGTTGCTCGCCGAGCGGGCCGCAGATCTGCGGGACATCGGTCGTCGGGTGCTGGCGCAACTCTGTGGTGTGCAGACGCCGAACGAGCCGGAGCAGCCGTACATTCTGGTGATGGACGAAGTCGGTCCGTCGGACGTGGCGCGGCTGGATCCGGCGCGGGTAGCGGGGATTCTCACCGCTCGCGGCGGCGCCACGGCGCACAGTGCAATCGTCGCCCGTGCTCTCGGAATTCCGGCGCTGGTCGGTGCGGGTGCAGCGGTGTTGCTGCTGGAACCGGGCACGCCGTTGCTGCTCGACGGCCAGCGCGGTCGCCTGCACGTCGACGCCGATGCCGCGACCCTGCAACGCGCCGCCGAAGAACGCGACACCCGCGAGCAGCGCCTCAAGGCTGCCGCCGAGCAACGCCATCAACCGGCACACACCACGGACGGTCACGCCGTGGAAGTGTTCGCCAACATCGGTGAAAGCGCCGGAGTTACCGCTGCGGTCGAGCAGGGCGCCGAAGGCATCGGCCTGCTGCGCACCGAACTGATTTTCATGGCCCACCCGCAGGCCCCGGACGAAGCCACTCAGGAAGCCGAATACCGTCGCGTTCTCGATGGCCTCGCCGGGCGACCGTTGGTGGTGCGCACCCTTGATGTCGGCGGCGACAAACCGCTGCCGTATTGGCCGATCGCCAAGGAAGAAAACCCGTTCCTCGGCGTGCGCGGCATTCGCCTGACCTTGCAGCGTCCGCAGATCATGGAAGCGCAATTGCGCGCCTTGCTGCGTTCGGCGGACAACCGTCCGCTGCGGATCATGTTTCCGATGGTCGGCAGCGTTGAAGAGTGGCGTCAGGCCCGCGACATGACCGAGCGCTTGCGCCTGGAAATCCCGGTCGCCGATCTGCAACTGGGGATCATGATCGAGGTACCGTCCGCTGCCTTGCTGGCGCCGGTGCTGGCGAAAGAAGTCGATTTCTTCAGCGTCGGCACCAACGACCTGACGCAATACACCCTGGCCATCGACCGCGGTCACCCGACGCTGTCGGCCCAGGCCGATGGCCTGCACCCAGCGGTGCTGCAACTGATCGACATCACCGTGCGTGCCGCGCATGCCCATGGCAAGTGGGTCGGTGTGTGCGGCGAACTGGCGGCGGATCCGCTGGCGGTGCCGGTGCTGGTCGGCCTCGGCGTCGATGAGCTGAGCGTGTCCGGGCGCAGCATCGCCGAGGTCAAGGCGCGCATCCGCGAACTCAGCCTGACCCAGGCGCAAACCCTTGCTCAACAAGCCCTCACCGTGGGCAGCGCGAACGAAGTGCGTGCATTAGTGGAGGCCCTGTAATGGCCAAGATTCTCACCCTGACCCTCAACCCGGCGCTGGACCTCACGGTCGAGCTGCCACGCCTGGAGGCCGGTCAGGTCAACCGCAGCGACGAGATGCACACCCACGCCGCCGGCAAAGGTGTGAACGTCGCGCAAGTGCTGGCGGATCTCGGGCATCAACTGACGGTCAGCGGCTTTCTCGGCGAAGACAATCTGCAAGCCTTCGAGACTTTGTTCACCAAGCGTGGTTTTGTCGACGCGTTCATCCGCGTGCCGGGGGAGACGCGCAGCAACATCAAGGTCGCCGAGCATGACGGGCGCATCACCGACATCAACGGTCCGGGACCGGTGGTTGACGCGGCGGCGCAGCAGGCGTTGCTTGAGCGTCTGCTGCAGATCGCTCCGGGGCATGACGCGGTGGTGGTGGCCGGCAGTCTGCCGCGCGGTGTCAGCGCGCAGTGGTTGCGCGAGCTGATCGAACGCCTGAACGGTCTCGGCCTGAAAGTCGCCCTCGACAGCAGTGGCGAAGCCTTGCGCGCGGCCATTGAAGCGCGCCCGTGGCTGATCAAGCCGAACACCGAAGAGCTCGCCGATGCGCTCGATTGCGATGTGGTTTCGCACGCGGCCGAAGCGCAGGCGGCGGCGTGCCTGCAAGCCAAGGGTATCGAGCACGTGGTGATCTCTCACGGCGCCGATGGGGTGAACTGGTTCAGTGTCGGCTCGGCGCTGCATGCCGCGCCGCCGAAGGTCACGGTCGCCAGTACGGTGGGTGCTGGCGATTCGCTGCTGGCCGGCATGCTCCACGGTCTGCTCAGTGCCGATACGCCCGAGCAGACCCTGCGCACGGCCACGGCGATTGCCGCGATGGCGGTGACGCAGATTGGTTTCGGCATCAACGATGCGGCGCAACTGGCGCAGCTCGAACAGGGCGTACGCGTGCGTCCCCTGACAGAACAATAAGAGGGTTTGTCATGAAATTAGCCATTGTCACGGCCTGCCCGAACGGCATGGTCACCAGTGTGCTGTGCGCCCGCCTGCTCGATGCGGCGGCTCAGCGCCAGGGCTGGAGCACCAGCGTTGAAGTGGTCGATGCGGCGCACCCGGAACGTGAATTGTCCGCCGCCACCATTGAGGCGGCGGAGTGGGTGTTGCTGGTCGCCACCGGTGACGTCGACATGCGCCGTTTCGTCGGCAAGCGCGTGTTCCGCATCGCCCCGGCGCAAGCCTTGCAAGATGTGGAAGCGGTGCTGCGCCGTGGTGCGCAAGAGGCCGAAGTTTACCTCGCCAGCGAAGCCGTTCCGGTTGCCGCTGCGCCACGTGCGCCACACATCGTCGCCATCACTGCGTGCCCGACCGGTGTTGCCCACACCTTCATGGCCGCCGAAGCATTGCAACAAACGGCCAAGCGTCTGGGCTATGAACTGCACGTCGAAACCCAAGGTTCGGTCGGCGCGAAAACCCCGCTCAGCGCAACGGCGATTGCCGAGGCTGACGTGGTGTTGCTGGCGGCGGACATCGAAGTCGCCACCGAGCGTTTCGCCGGCAAGAAAATCTACCGCTGCGGCACCCGCATTGCGCTCAAGCAATCCGAAGCGACACTGAAAAAAGCCCTCGCCGAAGCTCAGGTGGAAAGCGCTGCGAGCGACGGCAAGGCACCGGCCAAGCAAGAGAAAACCGGGGTCTACAAACACCTGCTGACCGGCGTGTCGTTCATGCTGCCGATGGTGGTGGCCGGTGGTTTGATGATCGCGCTGTCGTTCGTCTTCGGCATCACCGCGTTCAAGGAAGAAGGCACGCTGGCGGCGGCGCTGATGCAGATCGGTGGTGAGACCGCGTTCAAATTGATGGTGCCGTTGCTCGCCGGTTACATCGCCTATTCGATCGCCGACCGTCCGGGTCTGGCGCCGGGGATGATTGGTGGCTTGCTCGCCAGCACGCTGGGGGCCGGGTTTATCGGCGGCATCGTCGCCGGATTTATCGCCGGTTATGCGGCCAAGTTGATCAGTCGTTATGTGGCCTTGCCGCAGAGTCTCGAAGCGCTGAAACCGATCCTGATCATCCCGTTGTTCGCCAGCCTGTTCACCGGGCTGGTGATGATCTACGTGGTCGGCAAACCGGTAGCCGGGATGCTCGCGGCGCTGACGCATTTTCTCGACAGCATGGGTACCACCAACGCGATTCTGCTCGGCGTGTTGCTCGGCGGCATGATGTGCGTCGACCTCGGCGGGCCGATCAACAAAGCCGCGTATGCGTTCTCGGTGGGGCTGTTGGCTTCGCAGAGTTATGCACCGATGGCCGCGACCATGGCCGCCGGCATGGTGCCGCCAATCGGCCTGGGCATCGCCACCTTCATCGCCCGGCGCAAGTTCGCCCAGACCGAGCGCGAGGCCGGTAAAGCGGCGCTGGTGCTGGGGCTGTGCTTTATCTCCGAAGGGGCGATTCCATTTGCCGCGAAAGACCCGCTGCGGGTGATTCCGGCGAGCATCGCCGGTGGTGCGTTGACTGGCGCGTTGTCGATGTACTTCGGCTGCAAACTGATGGCGCCGCACGGTGGTTTGTTTGTGCTGGCGATTCCGAATGCGATCAATCATGCGCTGTTGTATCTGCTGGCGATTGTCGCGGGAAGTTTGTTGACGGCGGTGGTTTACGCGGCGGTCAAACGGCCGGAAGCGGTAGAGCTGGCGCTGGAACCGGCGAAGGCTTAACTGGCTCCACAAAATCCTGTGGGAGCGAGCTTGCTCGCGAAAGCGGTGTGTCAGCGAATAAGATTTCGACTGATAGTACGCATTCGCGAGCAAGCTCGCTCCCACATGGGTTGTGTGGTGTGTCTGGTGTCATTTCCGGGTCATGTGCGCATGCTTAAGTTTTCCTTTTTTCAGGGAGAACACGCATGAGCGATTTCAACATCGGTCGCCGACGGGTCATGCAAGTGGTCGGTGCCGGCCTGCTGATGCCGGGGCTGGCGCCGGCGGTGATTGCGTCGGTCAAGGATCGGCCGCAACTCACCGACGGCGTGCAGTCCGGCGACCTGCAAGGCGACCGCGCGATGATCTGGAGCCGCAGCGACCGTCCGGCGCGGATGGTGGTCGAGTGGGACACCCGCAGTCAGTTTCGTCACCCGCGCCGTGTGGTCTCGCCACTGGCCGATGCGCGCAGCGACTTTACTGCCCGTGTCGAACTCACCGGGCTGCCCGCCGATCAGGCGATTTTCTATCGGGTGTATTTCAAAGACGCGCAATCCGGCGTCCCCAGCGAGCCGTGGCTCGGCCATTTGCGCAGCGCTCCGAAGGCGCGGCGCAATATCCGTTTCGTCTGGAGTGGCGACACCGTCGGCCAGGGCTTCGGCATCAACCCGGACATCGGCGGCATGCGTATCTACGAATCCATGCGCCTGCGCCTGCCGGACTTCTTTATCCACAGCGGCGACACCATCTACGCCGATGGCCCGGTGCCGGCGCAACTCACCACCGAAGGCGGGCGGATCTGGCGCAACCTCACCACCGAAGCCAAGAGCAAAGTCGCCCAGACCCTCGACGACTATCGCGGCAACTACCGCTACAACCTGATGGACGAAAACATCCGCCGCTTCAACGCCGAAGTGCCGCAGATCTGGCAGTGGGACGACCACGAAGTGGTCAACAACTGGTCGCCGGGCAAGCAGCTCGACGAGCGTTATCAGGAAAAAGATATCCACACCCTGGTCGGCCGTGCACGCAAGGCCTGGCTGGAATATTCGCCGATGCGCCTGCAAGCGGCAGACGGCGGCGGGCGGATTTATCGCAAGCTCAGCTACGGGCCGATGCTCGATGTGTTCGTGCTCGACATGCGCAGCTATCGCGGCGCCAATGACGACAACCTCGGCGCGGCCAAAGCGTTTTTGGGGCGCGAACAACTGGACTGGCTCAAGCGTGGCTTGAAGCACTCCAGGGCGCAGTGGAAGGTGATCGCCGCCGACATGCCGATCGGCCTCGGCGTACCCGACGGTGAAGTCAGCCCGGGCGTGGCGCGCTGGGAAGCGGTGGCCAACGGCGATCCCGGCCCGGCGCAGGGACGCGAGCTGGAAGTCGCTGAACTGCTCGGTTTTCTGCGGGCGCAAAACGTGCGCAATTTCGTGTTTCTCACGGCGGACGTGCATTACTGCGCGGCGCATCACTACCACCCGGATCGCGCGGCGTTTCAGGACTTCGAACCGTTCTGGGAGTTTGTCGCCGGGCCGTTGAATGCCGGGAGTTTCGGTCCTAATCCGCTGGACAAGACCTTCGGCCCGGAAGTGGTGTTCCAGAAGGCACCCCCGACCCAGAATGCTTCACCGTTTGCCGGGTTTCAGTTCTTTGGCGAGGTGAACATCGAAGGGCAGAGCGGGGAGATGAGTGTGGTGTTGCGGGATTTGAATGGGGTGGCGGTTTTCGAGCAGAAATTGCAGCCAGTTTGAAGTTCAAAAACAACCCTCACCCCGGCCCTCCCGAAATGTCGGACCGCTTGGAGGGTGAGGGTGTTTTTCGATTCGCGGCAATTCTTGTGATTTGCTCCAGTACATCATCGATCTGCTGCATTACTTCGAGATTACTGAATCGCACAACTTCAATGCCCTGACGTTCCAGGAAAAGCGTCCGACGTTGATCGTGGATCAAGCCCGCTATTTCATAGTGTTGACCCCCATCCAGCTCAATCGCCAGTTTCAGCTCTACGCAGTAAAAATCCAGGACATAGGGCGGACATGGAAACTGCCTGCGGAATTTCAGATTGGCGACTTGGCGTGAACGAAGTTTTTGCCAGAGTAATTGTTCGCAATCGGTTTGGCTGCTGCGTAACTGGCGGGCGAACTGAGCGAGAGTGAGGCGATTTTGCATGCTTCACGATCCTTGTGAAGTGGCTGGAAATCTCACTGTAGACGAGGACCCTCACCCCAGCCCTCTCCCGGAGGGAGAGGGAGCCTACGGAGTTGTATCGAGTTGTACATCGACCTGAAAGACCTAGTCGATTATGGATTCGGTGAATCACCTTCATAGCGGCGTAATTCGGCATCCCCAATCAGCCCTCCTCTTTTTCGGGGAGAGGGAGCCTACGGAGTTGTATCGAGTTGTACATCGACCTGAAAGACCGAGTCGATTACGGATTCGGTACATCACCTTCAGGTCGGCGTATTTATCCGGCATCCCCCAATCAGTTCCCTCTCCCTGCGGGAGAGGGTTAGGGTGAGGGGCTCTTTGGCTGAGTCAGTACACGTCGCGGCGGTAGCGGCCCTGTTCGATCAGGTGCTCGACTTCAGCGGCGCCGAGGATGTCGTTGAGTGCCTGATCGACGCCAGCGGCCATGCCCTGCAGGCTGCCGCAGATGTAGATCACCGCACCGTCAGCCAGCCATTTCTTCAGCTCGTCAGCGGATTCGCGCAGGCGATCCTGGACGTAGATTTTCTGCGCCTGATCCCGCGAAAACGCCAGGTCCAGTCGCGCCAGGTCGCCATTGATCAACCACTCTTCCAGCTCCGCCCGGCAGAGGAAATCGTGCTCGCGATTGCGTTCGCCGAACAGCAGCCAGTGACGCTGCTGACCGTCGGCGATGCGCGCCTTGAGCAGACTGCGCAGCCCGGCGAGGCCGGTGCCGTTGCCCAGCAGAATCATCGGCACCGGTTGGTTCGGCAAGTGGAAGCCACTGTTGCGCCGCACGCGCAGACTGATGCTGCCGCCCACGGGCGCATGCTCGGTCAGCCAGCCGGAGCCGATGCCCAGGCTGCCATCGGCGTGTTGTTCCTGACGCACGATCAGTTCCAGCACACCGTCGGCGGCAATCGAGGCGATCGAGTATTCGCGCATGGCCAGCGGCACCATCGCATCCACCAGCGCTTGCGCATGCAGGCCGACCAGATGCGCGCGATGCTCGGGCAACTGGCGGCTGGCGAGGGCGATTTCCAGTGGCTCTTCGAGGCCGTTGATCTTCACCGTGGTTTCGCCACGAATGCCGAGGCCGTCGAGGAAGTGTTCGATGGCCCACGGGCAGTTGCGCGGCAGCACTTCCACCAGGTCGCCGGCCAGCCAGCTGCTGGTGCTCGGCGCTTTCAGGCCCAGCAGGTACACCGGCGCGCCGCTGCTGTCGGGGTTCATCAGTTCGCGGCTGACCAGCGTCCAGTTGTCGTAGCTCGGCGCTTGCCAGGTATCGACCGGCGCCTGCCCGGTCAACTGTCCGAGCTGGGTTTGCCAATGACGCAGGGCGTAGGGGTCGCCGCTGTCGACTTCGACCGGGGCGAACAGGATCTTGCCACCGTGTTCGCCCAACCATTGATGCAGGCGCCGGGCGAAACCGCAGAAATGCTGATACTGGCGGTCACCGAGTCCGAGTACCGCATAGTTCAGACCGTCGAGGCTCGCAGCGCTGCTCAGCACCTTGCGGTCGAAACCGCGCGCGCTGTCCGGGGCTTCGCCGTCGCCGAAGGTGCTGACCACGAACAGTGCGTTGTTCGAGGCGCGCAGATCCTCGGCACTGACATTCGCCAGCGGCTGCACCTTCACCGGCAACCCGGCGGCTTGCAACTGGCCCGCCGTCTGCCACGCCAGTTGTTCGGCAAACCCGCTCTGGCTGGCGAAACCCACCAGCCATGCCGGTGCATCACCGGTCGGTTGCTCAAGACCCTTGCGTGCGTCCTGAATCTGCCTTTTCTTGCGTCGACGATCCAGATACAACAGCCACCCAGTGATGAAAAACAGCGGCATGCACACGGCGGCGAGGGTGATGATGATCCGTCCGACCAGGCCGAAATAGCTGCCGACGTGCAGCGCGTAAATGCTGGTCAGCAACTGTGCCTTGAAGCTCTTGTCGGCATAGCGGTCGACGCGTTTGACGACGCCGGTGGCCGGGTCGAGGGTGATCTGGTTCAGCGCGCGATCATGCGGCGAGCTGTCGAGCAGGTAGAACACGGTCGCCGGTTGCCCGGCCACTGGCGGCATGCGGATGTTGTAGGCCGACAGGCCCGGGCCGGCAGCGCTGTAGATGCTGCTCCACATCGCCGCATAGTCGGCGGTCGGTGCCGGACCTTCCGGTGCCGGGCCGCGACCGCCGCGCACGCGCTCGTTTTGCGGCGCATCGGAAAGCAGTCTGGTCAGACCCTTGTTGTACCACTCGTACGACCACGACAACCCGGTCAACGCCAGCAGCAGGTACACCAGCAGGCACCAGGTCCCGGCCACCGAGTGCAGATCCCAGTTGAAGCTGCGGCCCTTTTTCTTCCAGTCCAGGGTCAGCCATACGCGCCAGCTGTTCCACTGGCGCGGCCAGCGCAGGTACAGCCCGGAGAGACAGAAGAACAGCAGAATCAGGGTGCAGGCGCCGGTGATGTTGCGCCCGGTATCGCCCATGGCGAGGAAGCGGTGCAGTTGCAGCATCAGGCCGAAGAAGTCCTGGCCCACGGCGTCGCCCATGAATTCGCCGGTGTACGGATCGAAGTAGCGCATCTCGCCACGACGCTCGCCTTTGGGCGGGGTGAAGTAGACGCGCGCGGCGTTGCCGCTGTCGGTTTCGACCCAGAGCATCCCGACTTTCTTGCCGGAGTTCGCTTCGATGTGTTCCACCAGCTCGACGGGAGGCAGGACGCCAGCGACCTGTTTTTCCACCTGCAACACCGACGGGTTCAGCGCCCGCAGGATTTCGTCCTGGAACGAATAGGCGGCACCGGTAATGCCCATCAGGGCCAGCACCAGCCCGGCAGTGATGCCGAAAAGCCAGTGCAACTGGAACAGGGTTTTCTTCAACACGTCGCTCGCCTTGTTCGTTCGAAAATTTGTCATCACGGCGCGCATTATGCCGTGGGTTATCGAGAAGCGTTCTTTATTACGCACAAAACCCCGTTCACATGAATGAACGGGGCTTTGTTCTTTGTAGGAGCTGCCGAAGGCTGCGATCTTTTGATGTTGGTTTTTAACAATCAAGATCAAAAGATCGCAGCGTGCCGCAGCTCCTACAGGTTCCTTAGAAGTGGAAGTTGGTGCTCAATAGCGCCGTACGGCCCGCCGCCTGGTTGGCGAAGTGGGTCGAGAAGGCCTTGTCGTAGTAGGTTTCGTTGGTCAGGTTCTGCACGTTGAGTTGCAGGTCGACGTTCTTGCTCAGCTTGTAGGCGGCCATCGCGTCGTAACGTACGTAGGAATCGACCATGGTGGTGTTGGCCACGCTGCCGTACACGTCATCCACGTAGAACGCACCGCCACCAATGGTCAGCTTCGGCGTGACCTGGTAAGTGGTCCACAGGCTGGCGCTGTTTTTCGGGGTGTTAGGCAGTTCGTTGCCGTTGTTGGCCTTGTTGGCCGGCAGGTCACCACCGTCCACTTGCTCGCTGTCCATGTAGGCGTAGCCGGCGAACACTTGCCACTTGTCAGTGATCTTGCCGCTGGCCGACAGCTCGATACCCTGCACGCGGGTCTTGCCGGCGTTCTCGTAGGAGGTGGTGTCGACTTGTACGCGAGCGTTTTCTTTCTCGGTGCGGAACACGTCAGCGGTCAGCGACAGGCGATCGTTCAACAGATCCCACTTGGTGCCGATTTCGTAGTTCTTGGTGGTTTCCGGCTCCATGTCGCTGCTCAGCAGGTTGCCATTGCGATCCGGGGTGCCACCCAGCGGGTTGCCGTCCATGCCTTCACCCAGGGTGCTGCCCGGTGGGGTGGCGGAGGTGGCGTACGAAGCATAGATGCTGCCGTTTGGCGCAGGTTTGTAGACCACGCCGAACTGGCCAGTGACGAATTCGCTGGTGTCCTTGCCCTTGGCAGTGGTGGCGCCGGCGGCGGTGTAGGTCTTGTAGTCGGTGTCGAAGTGGTCGTAACGCAGGCCCATGTTCACCAGCCATTGCTCGGACAGTTCCAGCGTATCGAACGCATACAGCGCGTAGGTGTCGGCTTTGGTGTCGGTGCCGGCGTAGTTGCGCGAGATCGCGCCGTTCCACGGATCGTTCGGATTCGGGTTCGACAGCGAGGTGCAGTTGTAACCGCTCGACGCGCCGATCATCGACGGGGTGCAGTTGGTGCTGGAGTTGCCCGGAGTCCGCGGTGTGGTGTCGGTGTTGACGTTGTACGAGGACTTCTGGCTTTCCTCACGGGTGTATTCGACACCTGTGGAGAAGCTGTTCTTGAAGCCGGCGACGTAGAAATTGCCGAACAGGTCGGTCTGGTTGGTGGTGGTCTCGGTGTTGCTCACCCGAGTGTTGGCACGACGCCAGACGCTGCCGTTGTTGACGTTGCCCTTGCTGTCGTCCGGCTGGGTCAGGATGTAGTCCTGCATGCTGGTGCCGTGACGCAGGGTGTTCTTGATGGTCAGCGAATCGCTCAGGTCGTGCTCGATGGCGAAGGTCGCGGTGTCGGTGCGGCCCTTGCGGAAGTCGCGACCGTCCAGCCCGTAGAAGTTGCTGTGATCGCCACCGGCGTACGGTTTGTCCGGGTTGGATTTGGTGCGTGCCGCCGAACCGCCGGCCGGAATGGTGTACGGGATGCCCGAGTCCGGGGTGTCGTTGCTTTCCAGATGGTAGTAATCGAGGTTGACGCGGGTGTCGGTGCCCAGGCCAAACGCCAGCGACGGGGCGATACCCCAGCGGTCGTAATCGACGCTGTCGCGACCGGCGACGTTGCTTTCGTGGCTCATCAGGTTCAGACGGCCGGCAGCGGTGTCGCTGAACTGGTAGTTGCCGTCCAGGGTGTAGCGCTGGGTCTGGTCGGATCCCCAGGTGAAACCACCATCGAACGAGTTGCCCAGGTGCGCTTTCTTGCTCACCAGGTTGATGCTGCCGCCAGCCGCGCCGCGACCGCCGATGGCCGAGTTCGGGCCTTTGCTGACTTCAATGTTTTCCACGGCGAAGATTTCGCGGCTTTGCGAACCGGTGTCGCGCACGCCGTCGAGGTAGGTGTCGCCCTGGGCGTCAAAACCACGAATGAACGGGCGATCGCCCTGCGGGTTGCCGCCTTCACCGGCACCGAAGGTAATGCCGGGCACGGTGCGCAGCGCGTCCTGCATGTTCAGGGCGCCGGTGTCCTTCAGCACTTGTTGCGGGATCACGGTGACCGAGCGTGGCGTGTCGACCAGTGGCGCGGTGTACTTGGGCGAGGAGGCTTTTTCGACCTGGTAGGACGTCGAGTCCTGCGCTTCGCCAGTGATGGCGGTAGCGTCCAGTGCGATAGCATTGCCGGAGGCTTTGCTGTCGGTCTTCTCGGCGGCGAATACCATGTGGCCGGCGGAACCGGCGGTGATGGCGACACCAATGGCCGAAGCGAGCAGGCGTGGTGTACTGACCGGCAATTGTGCGTGTTGACGTGACATTTTTATTTCCCCTCCCCAAGGATTTGAGGCGGCGGAATATAGGGTAAACAGGTATTCGTATCAATTGCGAAACATTGTTATTCGCGACGAATTTACATTCTTTACAATTTAACCTTACGGTTTTTACCGATTCATTCGTCATGCGGGTTTTACACAGCCAATAAGAATCAATACCATTGGCGCCCCTTTGCCATCAGGTACGTTTGCCATGCTGCTGCACATTCCCGGCTTGTTCGCGAAAGAAGAAGTGCAGCGCATCCGCCAGGCGCTGGAGCAGGCGGATTGGGCCGATGGCAAGATCACCGCCGGCTATCAGTCGGCCAAGGCCAAACACAATCTGCAATTGCCTGAAGGTCATCCACTGGCCAAGGAAATCGGCGCAGCGATGCTCGAACGGCTGTGGAAAAATCCGCTGTTCATGTCCGCCGCGCTGCCGCACAAAGTATTCCCGCCGTTACTCAACTGCTACACGGCGGGCGGCAGTTTCGATTTTCACATCGACAACGCGGTGCGCCAGCCCAAGGGCAGCATCGAGCGGGTGCGCACCGATCTGTCGGCCACACTGTTTTTCAGCGAACCCGAGGATTACGACGGCGGCGAGCTGGAGATCCAGGACACTTTCGGCACGCAACGGGTGAAACTGCCCGCCGGTGACATGGTTTTGTACCCCGGCACCAGCCTGCACAAGGTCAATGCCGTCACCCGCGGTGCACGCTATGCGTCGTTCTTCTGGACACAAAGCCTGGTGCGCGAAGACAGCCAGCGCGCCTTGTTGTTCGAGATGGACGGCGCAATTCAGCAACTCACTCAAGACATGCCCGATCACCCGTCACTGATCCGCCTCACCGGCACCTATCACAATCTGCTGCGGCGCTGGGTCGAGATATGAGTTTTCAACTGCGGCGCGAAGAAGTGCTCGACGGCGCCCAGCTCAGTGCCATGCTCGAAGAAAGCCCGGCCCGTGCCGCGCAGGCGATTCTGCTGGCGGCGGGGCAGGGCATTGTTGAAGCGCAGGCGCTGCTCGGACAGATTCTGCTCGATGGTCGTGGCATCGCTCAGGATCAACCGCTGGCGCTGCGCTGGTTCGGCATCGCTGCCGGGCAGGGTCATCTGATGGCGCGCAACATGCTCGGTCGCTGCCATGAGCAGGGTTGGGGCTGTGTGGCGGATGCTGCGGTTGCCGCGCGGCATTATCGGATCGCTGCGCAAAACGGGTTGGACTGGGCGATGTACAACTTGGCCAATCTGCTCGCCACCGGGCGCGGGATACCTGAGGATCAACTTCAGGCACTGGACCTGTATCGACGCGCCGCCGAAGCCGGCCATGCCAAATCAATGAACCTGTTGGGACGTTATCTGGAAGAAGGGCGGGTGTGCCCGAGGGATCTGACGGCGGCGCATGACTGGTATCGGCGTTCGGCCGAGGGTGGGGATTTTCGGGGGCAGTTCAGTTATGCGGCGGTGTTGGCGGATGAGGGCAGGGTCGATGAGGCGGTTGTGTGGTTGGAGAAAGCGTTGGCGGGTGGTAATCAGAACTTCCTGCGGGTAGCAAGTCAGATGCTGGCCGCCGCAGCCGAACCCAGGTTTCGAGCCTTGGCAACGGAATACGCTCGCCGTTGCGCATGAGCCCTGCGGCAGCTCCTACAGGGATCAACAGATACAAAAAAGCCCATGACACGTCATGGGCTTTTTGCGTTTCGGCGGCGGTGCTTACACGTAGAACGATTTCAGCGGCGGGAAGCCATTGAACTCGACTGCGCTGTAACTGGTGGTGTACGCACCGGTCGACAACCAGTACAGGCGATCACCGATGGCCAGGTTCAGCGGCAGACCGTACTTGTAGTTCTCATACATGATGTCGGCGCTGTCGCAGGTCGGGCCGGCGATGACGACTTCTTCCATCTCGCCTTTCTTCTCGGTCCAGATCGGGAACTTGATCGCCTCGTCCATGGTTTCGATCAGGCCGGAGAACTTGCCCACATCGGTATACACCCAACGCTCAACGGCGGTACGGGATTTACGCGCGACCAGCACCACTTCACTGACCAGAATGCCGGCGTTGGCAATCAGCGAACGGCCCGGCTCGAGAATGATTTCCGGCAGGTCATCACCGAAGTCTTCTTTGAGGAAGCGGATGATTTCTTCAGCGTAGGTTTCCAGGCTGTTGGTACGGGTGATGTAGTTGGCCGGGAAGCCGCCGCCCATGTTGATCAGTTTCAGGTGAATGCCGTCTTCTTCTTTCAGGCGCTCGAAGATCACTTTGACCTTGGCGATCGCCGCGTCCCAGACGCTGATGTCGCGCTGCTGCGAACCGACGTGGAAGGAGATGCCGTACGGCACCAGACCGAGGTCACGGGCGAGGATCAGCAGGTCCATGGCCATGTCGGTCTGGCAGCCGAACTTGCGCGACAGCGGCCAGTCGGCGGTGGTCGAGCCTTCGGTGAGGATGCGCACATAGACTTTCGAACCCGGTGCAGCCTTGGCGATGTTGCGCAGGTCGGCTTCGGAGTCGGTGGCGTACAGACGCACGCCCTTCTCGAAGAAGTAGCGGATGTCCTTGGACTTCTTGATGGTGTTGCCGTAGCTGATCTGATCCGGGCTGACGCCACGGCTCAGCACTTTGTCCAGCTCATAGATGGAGGCGATGTCGAAGCTCGAACCTTTCTCTTTGAGCAGGTCGATGATCTCGACGGCCGGGTTGGCCTTGACCGCGTAGTAGACCTTGGCGAATTCGAAACCGGCGCGCAGGTCATCGTAGGCCTGGGCGATCATCGCGGTGTCGATCACCACGAACGGGGTTTCCTGTTTGTCGGCGAACGCCTTCATTTTCTGAAAGGTTTCGCGCGCGAAATAGTCTTCGACCTGGATCGACATGCTGGAGTGCTCCTATGGGCAAACGGGTAAAAACATGGGTGTAAATGAACGTCCTCCGTATCCCCACTTTGGTTCGCCTACTTCCCAAGGCATGTCGCCGAAAGCAAAAAGGTCACGGGCGTAACTGCCCTTGGCCTTGCTGTCTCGTCGTCAGTACTTGAGCCGGATGGATCGTTTCCAGCATGGACGTTCGGCGCGAACTTTAGGGCGTGAGGGGCCTGAGATCAACTAAAAATGTCGCGTTTCTGCACGCTTCTGACGTACGTCGCGGATATCACTCTTTATAGCCGACCGAGATGACGGACAGATGTTCCCTGCGATTTTTGAAGTGTTAAAAATACCTGCACGTTCGCAGCTTTTGTCGGCGAAGTCGTGGCTAAGTGTGATCGGCGCAACATCGGCGACGTTGGCGGCGAGAGGTGGATGTGAGGAGGATTTTGATAAATGTGGCAGGTGGTCCAGCAGTGCCAGAGCCCACCTCGGTGTTGATATTCTTTTCCAGTCTTTGAAAACACAAAAAACCTGTGGCGAGGGAGCTTGCTCCCGCTGGACTGCGCAGCAGTCCCCGCTTTTTTTTAAAAGCAGGGCCGCTTTGCAACCCAGCGGGAGCGAGCTCCCTCGCCACAGGTTCGGTGTACGAACTTTTTATCGATCAGGCGACCACGGCCTCAGCCGGCGAGACGATATTGGTCTTCATCCCGCGCGAACGCCCCGAGCTCAAGTAAGCCGCAATCGACTCCTGCGTCACCTCACCGAGGAACACCCGCTCGGCATCCATCACCGGCAGCCACGAACGATTGAACTCGTACATGCGCGACAACAGGATGCGCAGGTGCTCGTCGTACGCCGCCGTGGCGTTGAACTCACGCAGGTACTGCGCGCAGGTGCCGGTCTGGCGGTGCAGGTCGCGACGACGCACATAGCCCAGCGCCTTGTTCTCGGCACAGGTGACCACCACGTAGCGGCGGTCGTGCTCGTCCATCAATTCCAGCGCATCGGCCACCGGGGTTTCCGGGCTGACCGACGGCGCGTTGTCGGCGGCGTCTTCGGCTTTCACCAGCAGCAGGCGTTTGAGGGTGCTGTCCTGGCCAACGAAGTTGCTGACGAAATCGTCTGCCGGGTGCGCGAGCAGGGTGTCCGGGTGATCGATCTGCAGCAGTTTGCCAGCGCGGAAGATCGCGATCTTGTCGCCGAGTTTGATCGCCTCGTCGATGTCGTGGCTGACCATGATCACGGTCTTGTTCAGCGCTCGCTGCATCTCGAAGAACTCGTTCTGGATCATCTCGCGGTTGATCGGGTCGACCGCACCGAACGGCTCGTCCATCAGCAACAGCGGCGCATCCGCCGCCAGCGCGCGGATCACACCGATGCGCTGTTGCTGGCCGCCGGACAGTTCACGCGGATAGCGATGCAGATACTGCTTGGGCTCGAGCTTGATCATGCTCATCAGTTCGCGAGCGCGGTCGTGGCATTTCTGTTTGTCCCAGCCGAGCAGTTTCGGCACCACGACGATGTTCTCTTCGATGGTCATGTTCGGGAACAGGCCGATCTGCTGGATCACGTAGCCGATGTTGCGACGCAGGGTCACTTCGTCGAGGTCGGTGGTGTCTTCACCGTTGATCAGGATCTTGCCCGAGGTCGGCTTGATCAGGCGGTTGATCATTTTCAGCGTGGTGCTTTTGCCGCAACCCGATGGCCCGAGGAACACACAGATTTCGCCTTCATTGACGGTCAGGCTCACCGAGTCCACGGCTTTGACATCTTTGCCGTTGCTCTGGAAGGTCTTGCTGAGGTTTTGAAGTTCGATCATTTGAGGAGTCCTTTTGGAGTCAGCGTACGTTGCAGCCACTGCAGGAGAAGGTCGGCGAAGATCGCCAGAAGACTGACCAGCAGCGCGCCGACGATCAGCATCGACATGTCGCTGCGGCTGATGGAGGCGAGGATCAGCACGCCGAGGCCACCGGCGCCGATGGTGGCGGCGATGGTCATCACACCGATGTTCATCACCACGGCGGTGCGCACCCCGGCGAGGATCACCGGCACTGCAATCGGCAGCTCGACCATGCGCAGGCGCTGGACGAAGGTCATGCCGATACCGCGTGCGGCTTCACGAATACCCGGTTCGACGCCGGTCAGGGCGAGGTAGGTGTTGCGCATGATCGGCAGCAGCGAATAAAGGAACACCGCGGTGATCGCCGGCATCGGCCCAAGGCCCTGGCCGAACTTGGAGTAGAACGGCAGCAGCAGACCGAACAGCGCAATCGACGGCACGGTCAGCAGCACTGTAGCGCTGGCCTGCAAGGGACCGGCGAGGCTCGGGAAGCGCGTCATCAGAATGCCCAGCGGCACGCCGATAAGAATCGCCAGGGTCACGGCGATGCCGACCAGGGTGATGTGCTGCCAGGTCAGGTGCATCACCTGCTGCCAGTCGAGGTGGGAAAAGGCGTTGAGAAATTCCATGACTTTTCCTCCTTAGTTGAGTGGATGCTGGCGCAGGAAATCCGCGGCCACTTTCGATGGGCTTTCGTGATCGACGTCGACCCGCGCGTTGAGCTGGCGCATGGTTTCGTCGTCGAACAGTTGCGCCAGCGGCTTGAGCTGCTCGGCCAGTTGCGGGTGCGCATCCAGATAGGCCTGACGCACCACCGGCGCGGCGGTGTAGTCGGGGAAGTAGTGCTTGTCGTCTTCCAGCAGTTTCAAGCCGAAGGCGTTGAGGCGGCCGTCGGTGGTGTAGACCAGACCGGCGAACACCTGGCCGTTGCGCAGCGCGGTGTAGACCAGCCCCGCGTCCATCTGCCGGATGTTCTTGCGGGTCAGGTTCATGTCGTAGAGCTTGACCATGCCGTCCAGACCGTCGGAGCGGTTGGCGAACTCGGTGTCCAGTGCCACCAAGTGGTTGGTCTTGGCTTCAGCGCGCAGGACCTCGTTCAACTGGCTGATGTTGTTGATCTGCGGATAGGCCTCGGCGACTTTTTTCGGCAAGGCGAGGGCGTAGGTGTTGCTGAATTTCGACGGGGTCAGCCAGATCAGGCCTTTTTTCGCGTCGAGTTCTTTGACCCGGGCGTAGGACTGTTCGCTGTCGAGTTTTTCGGTGACATGGTTGTAGGCCACCAGCGACACGCCGGTGTATTCCCAGAGCATGTCCAGTTGTCCGCTTTCGTGGGCGCTGCGGGCGAGGTTGCTGCCCAGACCGCCGGTGATCTGCGCGTCGTAGCCTTTGCTGCGCAGGTATTGCGCGGTGATTTCCGCGAGCAGGGTCTGCTCGGTGAACACCCGGGCGCCGAGGCGGATCACCGGCTTCTCGGCGGCTTGCGCGATTCCTGCGAACAGCAGCACGCAACCCAAGATCAAGCTAAGTCGTTTCATAAGTATTCCTTCGCAAAAGCCTTAAGACGGGCGCAAACCGCGTTCCAGCCAGAGACGGCTGGCGAGGGTGACCACGCCATCGAGCAGCAGGGCCAGCAGCGCGGTACACGCGGCGCCGAGCAGCAGTTGCGGCTGATTGTTCAGGGCGATGCCAGGGAAGATCAGGCTGCCGAGGCTGTTGGCGCCGATCAGGAAGGCCAGCGGCGCGGTGCCGACGTTGATCGCCAGTGCCACGCGCACGCCACCGATGATGATCGGCACGGCATTGGGCAACTCGACTTTCCACAACACCTGGCGCGGGGTCATGCCGATGCCGACGGCGGCTTCTTTCAGCGAACCCTGGACGTTTTTCAGACCTTCGTAGGTGTTGCGCACAATCGGCAACAGGGACGCGAGGAACAGAGCGAAGATCGCCGGACCACTGCCGATGCCGAGAATCCCCAGGGCAATCGCCAGTACGGCCAGCGGTGGCACGGTGTTGCCGATATTGAAGATCTGCATGAAGCGTTCAGCGCGGCCGACCATGGTCGGGCGACTGAGGAAGATACCGGCGGGGATGCCCACGACCAGGGCGGCCAGCATTGAAGCGAGGACGAGAATCAGATGAGCTTGCAGGTAAAACAACAAATCGTCGCGGTAGTGTTCGATCGTGTTGATGCCGATCCAGTGGATCAGCAGGGCCAGGAGCGCGATAACCACCGCACCTCCCATCAGCCCTTTGCCATAGCGGATAGCCACAGGCGGACTCCTTTTTTTGTAGTCGGCGAGCGCAGTCCCGTGTGGCATGCCATTCCTGGCCGCCGGGAGCGTCGTTCGCGAAAAGTAGCCGTTTTTCAGGGCCGGCAAAGCGGTCTGAAAGCGAGCCATGAGCGCAGCCTCGTCAGGCTAACTTGCTGATTTTTCAGCCCCTGACGAAATGTCGTAACAGGGGATGGACGTCTCCGTGCTTTAAAAGGTTCCCACATCGGATGCCATCTGGCCACCTGTAGGAGCTGCCGCAGGCTGCGATCTTTTGATTTTGTTGTGAAGAGCAAGGTCCAAAGATCGCAGCCTTCGGCAGCTCCTGCAGGGTTTTGCGCGCCCGAGGGACGGTGGTCTGGCGATCACTTTTTAAGCTATACTCGCCGCCCTTTTTTGAATCACCGCCAGGCGATTTCCCATGACCAACCAGGCCGCCGAAGTCGCGAAACGCCGCACTTTCGCCATTATTTCCCACCCCAATATTACCCATTAAGTCAGGCTGCGACAGGCCCTGCCATATACTCAAATAATCTACTGATTTTATTGAGTAATCTCCGTCCCCCCGCGACAATCAAAGACATCCGAAGACAAGCTGAGCCACTCAGGTTATGTACACAGCCGCGTACATAAATTAGAGCTTCGGAGGCTTTGAAAAATTGTGTACGCAGATCTGGAGGGCCCTATGGCAGTTTCGGATACCTGGCTCAAAGCCAATAGCGGAAAACCGCGTGCGATCCGGGAGGAAAAGGCTGACCGCGACGGTTTGAGTGTGCGCATAACACCGAAGGGAAAAATTACCTTCCAGCTACGCTTCCGCTATGACGCGCGTCCCTGCCGTCTTGACCTTGGTACTTATCCTCTGATGTCACTCAAAGACGCACGCGTCGAATCGCAGCGTCTGCGTGCGCAGCTGGAGCAGGGACATGACCCCAGGGTGGTACGGCAGCTGGAAAAGCAGACCATCCTGCAGGCTGACTCAATTGAGTCCCTGTTCCGCCAGTGGTACGTGGCCTACTGCAAAGGCAACAAGAAGGGCCATCACGAAATCCTGCGCTTCTTCGAGATCCATGTGTTCCCCAAGATTGGCCACCTCCCGGCAGGCAAAGTTTCCCTGCACGAATGGCTGGCTCTCCTTGAAGGGCAAGCGAAGGTGAGGCCCTGCATCGCCGATCGCATCCTGGTCAATGCCAAGCAAATGCTCAAATGGGGGGTGAAACGCCAGCTCATTCCCCACCCATCCGCTCTCCGACATCAACGCGAAGGAAGACCTGCAGATCAAAAAAGTTACAGGCTCGCGCTCCCTGTCCGAGGAAGAAATCAGGCTCGTGTGGAAAGCCATTGAGCAATCGCGCATGGCGACCAAAAACAAGATTTTCCTGAAGCTCTGCCTGATTTATGGCTGTCGCTACAGCGAGAAGGCCCATTTTGATTTCAGGGCAATGATCTGGACTGTGCCCCCTGCCAATCACAAGATGGGTAAGAGTTCCGGCAAGCCATTGCTTCGCCCCATTACCCCGGAGACTGAAAATCACGACCGCCCACGACATCGCCTGTTTCATCGAGGAGTTCCCGGAGTTCGGCGGTGAATTGCTCGGACGCGTCTCCAGTGTCGAGGAAGCCCGTAAGACAGCCGAGGAGGATTATTGCGGCAGTTATGAATCGCTCGCCGACTATGCGCAGGAGCTCACCGAGGAAACCACGCAGATCCCGGAGTAACTGGCCTATTACATCAACTACGAAGCCATGGCCCGTGACATGGAGTTAAACGGGGACGTGTTCACCCTTGAGACCGGTTACCGCGAAGTCCATGTGTTCTGGAACCGTTGATCCGTCAGGAAAGGGACTTCCCATGGACACCACCCGCGAATCTTCCTCTTGCAGGGCCTTGCTATCGAGGTCCTGTTCACCCCGAGCTACTCGGAAAGCTACCACCGCATTTACGGCTACGCGCTCGCCCATCTGCAGATCAGCGCGGAGGGCCGCGCGCCGCTCCCCATCAGCGAAACCGGCTACCGCTCCCGCTTTGAACGCGCCGACAACATCGACGCCGCAGGCGGAGCCGCCGCTTATGCGCGCGCATGGCTCGATCACGCGGCCCGGTCCCCTGCATGGATCGAGGCCCAGGAGCAGGCACGGCAGTTGTCGCTGTTCTGAAAAAACGCGGCCCTACCGGGCCGACGTTCTTAGAAGTTAACGATGTCGCTTAACGCTGCCGTTTATAGCCGTCATGGGCTCTTGTGAAGAGCTTTATTGAAAACCATAGATTAAAAAATGTCGTCGACGCAATTCTCCTAATCCAAGAGCGCGACCTCATGTTACTTTCACCAATAAATGAAATTGAGGAGGTCGCTGCTTTGCCCCCGGAAATAAAGCAGAGCAGGCAAAATAAGAAGTATTTTAAATGCGTATACTCTTTATAGCGCGTGACTTTATCCACAGCAGTATTTAACTTGCCATATAGGGCTTTTAGCCTGTCAGCGTGACCGGACTCCGGCACAAGCACCTTTTCCCCAAGCTCCTGGGTACTAATCAGAAGGTCGATTGGGGTTTCTTGGCAGTTCGCTACACCCTTGTTATTTGAGCAAAAATACGAATTCAAACGTTCAATATTTGCACTGCTAAGGAGATCCTCCATCCACGAGTCACCATACCTTCTAAACTCTGGCTCAGAGCGCTCTATCTCGGATGGCAGTGAAGAGGAAATAATTTTTGCTGTATCGCATATGAGTTTTTCATTGGCAAAGATCGATGGATCTGTGTGACACAAGGTGTTCAGCGCCGAGTAACGAGCCCTGTAGAACTCAAGGTATTTGCCAATGATGGCATTTGTCTCAGCTTTATGTTCTTCGTGTGACTTTGCCTGCGAATCCACAACAAGGTACATGCAACCGACTATCGTTAACAGACACCACAGATGATCGTAGGCATGTTTGAATTTTTGACTTTTAAAGATATTGGCCACCATCATGATGGTGGCCCAGCCCCACATAAATGCAATAATGTAGTTAGCGCCGTTGCTCCAGAAGCCTCCGATGTATCCTGTGCCAAAGTGAAATTCATCTGGAACAAAAAAGTCGAGTGGTGCTGATCCCCCCAGCAATGACAGTACACCGGGAAAAAGCACAGCTGCGAGCATAGCTATTCCCGATGATCTTCCAAGTATGAAACCACCCCTTACAAGAACAAATGCGAGAGGGGCAAGCGATAGATAAATTGCTCCCGCGATAATTTTCACCCCGGTGATGGGGTCATAGTTCAGTAGGGGCAACGGAAAGCGTGGGTCGTATATATTATTGAGCCACCCGAAATGGCCAATTCCCTCAAGGTTCTGAGATATGCCATAGGCCGCTATGTATGCAAACCAAAAGTACGGTTTTAGAAACATGAAGATTAATTGCACTTTGTGCCACCGGCAGAGCCAAAATGTTAGTCATGGCATTATAAATGCTCCCCCACCCGGCGCACACGTAACTTTACCAACCTGAAATCAAGAAGCTTTCAGCTATAGGTATGCATAAACGAATCGCTCAACTATCAGAACGTATCGCTCTCGTCACTGGACTCATGGGCCAGATGCGAACGAAGTGAGCGCAAGGTGTGCGTGGTAGTACCACGCCCACCTTGCGTGGGGACTTCCAGTCCCCGCGATCCCCCTGGGAATCCCTAGGCTCCCAAAGTTCCTGTCGAACTTTGTCACCAAGGGATTGAGGCGCAACGTGTCGTCGTTGCATCGCGACCAGAGGAGACTTCGGCTCTCCTCTGAACTCCATCGAGCAAAGGGCACTTCGTAGCCCCTTGCGACCCTCGATTAAGGACTTTCGTGTCCTTAAAACCACGACCGGGAATTCGGCCCGGCCCCGACCAAAAGGAGATGTCAGCTCTCCCTTTGGAATCCCATCGACCCGCTGCGCGAGGCTGACCGCGCGAGGAACGTAAGAGGAAACAAGAGCTCCCCGAGAGCATAAGTTGATGGCATGACCAGACGAACGAAAAAACGCACCGCACCAATCTCCTACCGCCCGCCCGAGCGGCTGCGTGAGGAGTTCCAATTGCGCGTGACGAACTCTGGTCAGTCGATCAACGCCTTCATCACCGAAGCCGTGTTCGGGAAGGCTATGCCACGTGCCCGGCCCATCTCACCACTGGAAACTAAGCTCGCCGCCATGCTGCTCTCGCAAGCTTCCCGGATCAACGACCGGCTGGCGCAGACCTGCGGGGAAAACAGCGATGGTCACCTGGAGCAGCTGCTGCAGGAGTGCCGCGATGAGTTCTCGGAAATCCGCAGCTATCTCATGCTCGTGCTGGGGAGGGATCCATGATCCCTTTTGCCTCCCAGCGCGGCAGTGGCCAGGATCTCGCCACGCACCTGCTGAATGCCTACGACGAGCTGGCCGAGGTCGCGGATTTGCGTGGTGCTGTAGCCCACGATCTGCACGGTGCATTCAAGTAATGGCAGGTACAGGCGGAAACCCTGACACGCTGCGAGAAATACCTATATAGCCTCTCGATCAACCCCGACCCTGCACAGGGGTCACTCACCCGCGACCAGTACATGGACTACGTCCGCCGCGCCGAAGAAACGCTGGGGCTCGGCGATCAGCCACGGGCCATCGTGTTCCACATCAAAGATGGTCGTGAGCATTGCCATGTGGTTTGGTCGCGGATCGACGCCGACCATGAGAAAGCCGTCCACCTGGCCTTCGACCGCGACAAGCTGATGCGGGTGACTAGAGGCTTTGCCCGCGATCACGGGCTCACACTGCCTCCAGGCTATGAGAAATCCCGCAATATCGGACAGCTCTCGCTCTATGAGCGAGCTCAGTTGCAGCGCACAGGTCTTTCTCTGGACGACCACAAGCGGCAAGTCACCGAGGCATGGCAGCAGAGCGACAATGCACGCTCGTTCGTCCACGCATTAAGCGAGCGAGGTTACATACTCGCAACGGGCAATCGACCCTATGTCGTGATCGACCTCTACGGCAATCTGAATGCGCTGGCACGGCTGATTGACGATAAGTCCGTCCGAACCAAAGACGTCCGGGCTTTTCTGGAGAAGGAGTTCCCTCCCGAAGCGCTACCATCGGTGGAAGAGGCGCAGAAGCTGGTCGCCGATCACCGCCGGCAGGTTGAGCAATCCGTACGGGAGGAGGATTACGCCGCCAAGCTTGCCGAGCTCAAACATGCCCAGCAGGAGCGACGGCGTGTGCTGGAGCGGCAGCGCGAAACCCTGAAATACCGGCAACATACCTTGCGCCTTGTGCAGCAAAAAAAGCATCTGGCGGAGCGGACCAGTCTTCGCCACGACCATCTCGTTCACATGAGAGCGGTTCGACAGAAGCGATATCAGCAGTGGCCCACCGGCCTGGCCGAGTTTTTGGGACGGGTCAGTGGCGTGAACTTTCTGCGCCACAAGCTGGAGCGCTATCAGGATGCCAAGCGCCTGCGTATACATCTTGATGACCGTGCCCAGCTCAAGGCACGTCAGTCCCTGGAGGCTCGCGTGCTGGCATTGCGGCTCAAGCTTCAGAGCGCCGCTATTGATCGCCAGTACAGGTCGCTTGAAAAAGTAGATGAGCGGGAGATCGCGTCTCTCATGCGCGATCAGCAATGTGCACAGCGCGTCCGGGTGCGTGGACAAGACGGGGTGATGCCGTTAACCAATCTCTCTCCGGAGCGTCGGCATACCCCCGTCAGGGGAACGGGTTCCGATGTCATGACCGCTTTCGAGAATGCACGTCATCCGTCGCGTTGCTCACCCCCCGATGTGATGGCGGCATTTGAGCGGGCTGCCGCTGCATATCGCAATGAGAGCCAGGGGCAGAGCGGAGGGGGCGGGCTGGAGAATGGCAAACCGATCACGCCACCGAATCCTCGCAAGAACAATGAGCCGGATCGGGAACGTTAGAGCATCGAATCTAGCCGACCTGGCAGCGATTCTAGGCGATTGGCAACCTTCCATAGATCGCGATGGAAATGCTTCCACTATTCACGCCGCACTTGATTAGCTGCTTTGGGTAACGGTCGCATTCTTCAAATTTGTAGCAATAGACGTTCCATTTCGCATACTTGACGATTTTTACGATTTCTTCAAAATAAGGCAGGTCGATTTCGTTTAGTGAATGGCCAATAACGTTGATGGTCGAAATGCCCTCCAGGGATCTGAAGAAGTCTCTGTGTTTGTTGATCACTTCGCTGACAGGTTTCTGAAGCGCATAGAAAGGATACCTGGCTGCGCCTTCCGCGTCGGAAAACATTGTGCGGTTGCTGTCCCCGTTTTCATCCTGTTCAGGTTCTTCCTCCATCGTTTCGCCATGGCCGAATATCAAGTCATCGTATGCATCCGATCTGCCATGGATGTGCAATATGTTTGCCGGGTCTACTCCATATACTACCTGGATGGTGGAGGTGTAGTTGAACGTGAGGAAAGAGTCACCCTCGGAAAAGAAAGTTTTCTTCTGTACCTGCGAAATATCAATACTTTCTATCCAGTCGTGGAATTTTTCTTTGATAACCTCGACAAGGGAGTCGGCTTGCTCAGTGATGTCGTCTTCAAGGCCATACACCTCACTACGTCTGAAGTTTTCAGCGGTGAGGTCAGTATTGTCATGGGCATCGTAGAAGAGTTGCCAATCGAACTTTCCTAGCGCATTTTCGAAATCTGACCACGGGCCGCTTGAGCCTGGATCGATGAGATAAAATGATTCCATCTCGTGGAGCACTTCTTTGGCAAAGTCATAGAAAGAGTCGTAGCTGGTTGGCAGCCCATGCCAAAGATCGAACCCGTTACCGATGATATTCAGCGTACTCATTAGCCACCTGCATCACCCAAAGGTGCATAGCGATTGAATTAGCTCCATGAAGCTCTCATGTGCAACCTGTCACGGCTTTTCTTGCAGAGACGCAGCGCCGGCAAATTTTTTCCAGTTCTCGTTCTCGACCAGCGTGGACTTGTAAATTTTCAGGCCGCTACAGCCTTTAATACTTTTTAGGGTCACTTTGACATGGTCGACAACAGATTTTGTCAGCCATGAGCTCAAGGTGATCCGTTTTATGCTGCTCAGCGGAACAGGGATGCGCATGACAGGTGGCCCTTTTTTTAAGGAGCCATAGAAGAGCCTGAACTCGCTCTCGGCGGCAAACGCATGGCGTTTTAGAAACGGTAAGTCATCACGCGATGGGGCACATAAGCGGAGTGAATCAATCGTTTTGTACTTCACTTCCTCTGCGCGTAAACCGGGTATAGCGCGCACTGCTGTGAGCAGTTTGTCTCTGTCGAACTCGATGCAGACGCCACTTCCGCCGTGAGAAAACACTCTCCAGTGGTGATAGGTTTCGGAGGCGTCAGCAAGGCAGAGCGCATAAGTGCTCTGGTAACCATTTGAGAGAGCAAACTGCTCAATGTAGTAGGAGTCGTTCCTGTCATCCCAGGTCGCAGGGTTGAGCAGAACGAGCTCTTTCGTTTGAAGGTAGTCAATCAGGTAGGGGAGCTCGGTGTATCTGCGAAGCGATTGTTCCATGATCCAGAGACGTCCTTTCAATATCAAATAACCATCACCGCTATGCCTTTCCTACAGTCTTCCCCTGTGACCTGCAAGCCCTGAGCGACGCCTTGTCAGCGATTGATTCGACGCCAGGCCCAATGCCGGATGATAAGCCCAGGCGGGTAGGCGAGATTTCCAGTTGCATACGTCGACTGGTGGCGCATCCCGTGGGCGGCCGGGGCTCCTTTTTGTTACACTGCGCGATTTCCTGCGCTGGCCTCACGCAAACGGCCGAGGGCGCTCTTTCAGCTGTGTACATAACAGCGTACACAATCGAGATCCAGAACGATGTCCGACAGCAAAATTGTCAATGAAGTCAACGCCAGGCGCACGTTTGCCATTATTTCCCACCCCGATGCCGGTAAAACCACGATCACCGAAAAGCTCCTGTTGATGGGCAAGGCGATTGCGGTGGCCGGTACGGTGAAATCCCGTAAATCCGATCGCCATGCGACATCCGACTGGATGGAGATGGAGAAGCAGCGGGGTATTTCCATTACCACGTCGGTCATGCAGTTCCCGTATCGCGAACACATGATCAACCTGCTCGACACCCCGGGCCACGAAGACTTCTCCGAAGACACCTACCGCACCCTGACCGCGGTCGACTCGGCATTGATGGTCCTCGACGGCGGTAAAGGCGTTGAGCCACGGACCATCGCCCTGATGGACGTCTGCCGTCTGCGTGACACGCCGATCGTCAGCTTCATCAACAAACTCGACCGTGACATCCGCGACCCGATCGAACTGCTCGACGAAATCGAAGCCGTTCTGAAGATCAAGGCGGCGCCGATCACCTGGCCGATCGGTTGCTACCGCGACTTCAAGGGCGTGTACCACCTGGCCGACGACTACATCATTGTCTACACCGCCGGTCACGGTCACGAACGCACCGAAACCAAGATCATCGAGAAACTCGACTCCGACGAGGCGCGCGCGCACCTGGGCGACGAGTACGATCGCTTCCTCGAGCAACTGGAGTTGGTGCAGGGCGCCTGCCATGAGTTCAACCAGCAGGAATTCCTCGACGGTCAACTGACCCCGGTGTTCTTCGGTACCGCACTGGGCAACTTCGGTGTCGATCACGTGCTTGATGCTGTGGTTGATTGGGCTCCGCGTCCGCTGGCCCGTGTCGCCAACGAACGTACCGTCGAGCCGGTTGAAGAGAAGTTTTCGGGCTTCATCTTCAAGATCCAGGCGAACATGGACCCGAAACACCGCGACCGCATCGCTTTCATGCGTATCTGCTCCGGCAAGTACGAGAAAGGCATGAAGATGCGCCACGTGCGTACCGGCAAGGACGTGCGCATCGGCGACGCCCTGACGTTCTTCTCCTCCGAGCGTGAACAGCTGGAAGAGGCGTACGCCGGCGACATCATCGGTCTGCACAACCACGGCACGATCCAGATCGGCGACACCTTCAGCGAAGGCGAAGTCCTCGGTTTCACCGGTATTCCGCACTTCGCCCCGGAGCTGTTCCGTCGTGTGCGTCTGCGTGATCCGCTGAAGTCCAAGCAATTGCGTCAGGGTCTGCAGCAGTTGGCTGAAGAGGGCGCGACTCAGGTGTTCTTCCCGGAGCGCAGCAACGACATCATTCTTGGCGCCGTGGGTGTGCTGCAGTTCGATGTGGTCGCCAGCCGTTTGAAGGAGGAATACAAGGTCGAGTGCTCGTATGAGCCGATCACTGTGTATTCCGCGCGCTGGATTGAATGCAGCGACAAGAAGAAGCTTGAGGAGTTTTCCAACAAGGCTGTGGAGAACCTGGCATTGGATGGCGGTGGGCACCTGACCTACCTCGCGCCGACGCGGGTTAACCTGGCGTTGATGGAAGAGCGGTGGCCGGATGTGAAATTCCGGGCGACGCGTGAGCATCATTAAGCGCTGAGCTGGTTTGTTCGAAAGCCCCTGAGGTGTAGGCCTTGGGGGGTTTTTTTGCTTTGGTCTTGGCGGCCTTTGGGCCGACCAGGTTCTTGGTTTTTGTGTGTACATATCCGTTTTTTCGGTAACGGCTACTTAGGGTTTCGCCCTTACGGCGAGTCACCTTTTCCAAACGCCGAAAAGGTAACCCAAAAGGCTTGCTCCTGCGTTCGGCCCACTCGCTGGGGCTCGGGGTCCCTTCGCTGCGGGATTGATCCGGGCGCAGCGCCTACGGTTTGCTTCGCTGCACCTCCTCTCGCTGTGTTTGGCTTCGCCAAACGGTCGCTGCGCTCCCACCCCCGGATCAATCCCTCCACTCAGCCTTCCGACGTCGCCCGTGGATCAAGATCAAAAGCTTTCGGCGAGCTGATACTCGGCCATGAGTGGGGCGGCTTCGCCGCGTGCGGTGCACACAGTTCAAAATTGTGGGCGCCAGCCTGCTGGCGATGGCGGCCTGACAGCCGACCAATCTCCAACTGACCACCCCCAATCCCACTGTAGGAGTGAGCCTGCTGGCGATGGCGGCCTGACAGCCGACCAATCTCCAACTGACCGCCCCCAATCCCACTGTAGGAGTGAGCCTGCTCGCGATGGCTGCCTGACAGCCGACCAATCTCCAACTGACCGCTCCCAATCCCACTGTAGGAGCCAGCCTGCTGGCGAGGCTGCAATCTTTGGACTTAAAAAGCGAAGTCACAGATCGCAGCCTACGGCAGCTCCTACAGGGGTTGTAGGTCGACTCTTTATTTTGAGATATCGAGGTTCTTGAGCGCGACAACCGGTGTGCCGGGCGTTAGTGTTTCGGGTCCACGCCAGTCGCTTTGAGAGGTCAATGGAATGACGCGCAACCTCGTCCATCTGCTGCGCCCCAACGGCTATTTCAGCCTGATGGCCTGGGTACTGGCGGCGTTGCTGTTCATCAATCGTCTGAGCAGCATGGTCAAGTTGTTCATGGCGCTGTATCTGCGTCAGGAGCTGGGGCTGGCGATCGAGACGGTGGGCTGGCTGTTGTCGGCTTACGGTGCCGGGTTGTTGGTCGGTTCGATGCTGGGTGGTTTGCTCAGTGACCATGTGCGGACGGCGCGGCTGACGGCGGCGTTGTTCTTTGTTTCTGTGTTTGTGTTGATCCTGTTGGGGCTGGTGACGCAGGTGCCGCTGCTGGCCGGTTTGCTGTTGCTCAGCGGCACCCTCGACGGGGCGATTCGAACGCTGCATCAGCGGCTGATCATGGAGTATTGCGAGCCTGCGCAGCGCTCGCGCGCGCAAGCCTTGAGCCGGGTTGCAAGAAACCTCGGCATGGCGGCTGCCGGTGTTGCCGGCGGGGTGTTGGCGCAGACGGATTTCCGTTGGGTGTTTTTTGTCAGCGCTGCGATGACGTTGCTCGCGTTGCTGTGGTTTGTGCGCACCACCTGGCGCCGTGCAGTGCTCGAGCCCGATGAGGTGACCGAGGCTGGCACTGGCACACCGTTGCGCGACACGGCGTTCCTCTGGCTGCTTGGTGCGGCGGTGTTACTGGGGATGGCGTTCGATACGGTCTACAGCACGCTGGGCAACTATCTGCGTGACTACTACCACTTGAGCACCGAAGCCATCGGCTGGCAGTTCGGCCTTAACGCGATGCTGGTGGTGGCGCTGCAGATACCACTGACGCATTGGGGCGAGCGCTGGGGCTTGCGTCGGCAATTGCTGGCGGGCTGTGTGTTGCTGGCGGTCGGGTTGGGAATGTTACCGTTTGGCTCCGGGCTGTTTTACGTGTGTCTGTCGACGGTGATCTGGACGTTGGGTGAAGCTTTTTTCATGCCGCCGATGAATGTGCTGGTCATGCGGCATGCGCAGGGCGGCAACAGCGGCCAGTATTTCGGCCTGTTTTTCATGAGCTGGAGCGCCAGTGCATTGCTGTCGCCGGTGCTGAGTGGTCAGCTGTATGGGCACTTCGGAGGGCATAGCGTATGGCTTGCAAGCGCGACGCTGGCGTTGTTGACCTTGCCCCTGATCTATCTCGCGACGCGCTCATCGACCCAGGCCAATGCGCCGAGCGCCAGCAAAGAAGCCAGCTCGCTTAGCTGATTCGGTTATAGGGATTATTCACAAGTGATCTTCCCTGCCGGGGCATTTCCGCGGGCTCGTTAGCGTCCTATCTGGTGAACCCGGCTGATCGGAACTAGATTTCATTCAGCGCCGGATCGGCACCCCAGGCTTCAACCACGAAAGGATGGAAATGGCTATGAGCATTTTTCAACGCGTTGTGCTGTTGCTTAAGGTTTTGGTGATGTTGACGCTTGGCACCACGGCGGCGTGGGCGAGTTCTGCCACGCCACCACAGGGTTTTAATGCCGCCCACGGACAATCCGGTGTGGTCATGCTGGCCAAGTCGGAATCCGAACCGGGCGATCAGGATCAGGGCGGCAGCAAGGATGATGACGACTCGACCACCGACGAGCCGGACACCGACGATGACGACGGCGACAGCCAGTCGTAAAGCGCAGGCAAAAGAAAACCCCTTCTTCCCCGATTGATGCGCAATCGGGGGAGAAGGGGTTTGGGTTAACACGTTACCTCCGGATAAACACGATCCCTGCAGGCGCTGCGGCACGCTGCGATCTTTTGATCCTGATGCTGAAAATCAACAGATCGCAGCCTCGTTCCACTCGACAGCTCCTACAGGTTTTGTGTCGGTCTCCGGTTTTGCTTACGCGGCGCCGTCGAGGAACTGCTCGGCGTAGTGGCAAGCCACCTGCCGGTTGTCGAGCTGGCGCAGGGCCGGCTCTTCGCTGCTGCAACGCTCGGTCGCATACGGGCAACGCTTGTGGAACGCGCAGCCCGGTGGCGGGTTCAGCGGGTTGGGCAGCTCGCCGACGATCTTGATTTTCGGCTTGTCCGGATCCGGGTGGATCGTTGGCGTTGCCGACAACAAGGCCTGGGTGTACGGGTGCAGGGGACGGGTGTAGATGTCCTCTTTAGGGCCCATTTCCACTGGCCGGCCGAGGTACATCACCAGCACCGAATCAGCAACGTGACGCACCACCGCCAGGTTGTGCGAAATGAACACGTAGGCGGTGTTGAATTCCTGCTGCAGGTCCATGAACAGGTTCAGCACCTGTGCCTGAATCGACACGTCCAGCGCCGAGGTCGGTTCGTCCGCCACCAGCACTTTCGGTTGCAGCATCATCGCCCGGGCGAGGGCAATACGCTGACGCTGACCGCCGGAGAACATGTGCGGATAACGCTGGTAGTGCTCGGGACGCAAGCCGACCTGCTTCATCATCGCCTGGACTTTCTCGCGACGCTCGGCGGCACTCAGGTTGGTGTTGATCAGCAGCGGTTCGGCCAGTTGATCACCGATTTTCTGCCGTGGGTTCAACGACGCATACGGGCTCTGGAACACCATCTGCACGTCTTTGCGCAGTTGCTTGCGCTGGGCCTTGTCGGCGCCGGCGACTTCTTGCCCGGCGATTTTCAGCGAGCCGGACGACGGCTCTTCAATCAGCGTCAGGGCGCGGGCGAGGGTGGATTTGCCGCAACCCGATTCGCCTACCACGGCGAGGGTCTTGCCGGCTTCCAGCTCGAACGACACGCCGTTGAGGGCGCGCACGGTCGCGTGGCCCTTGAACAGGCCACGGGAGACTTCGTAGTGACGGGTCAGGTCGCGGGCGGTAAGTACGACGGCCATTACGCCACCTCCTGGTTCAGCGGGAAGAAGCAGCGCGCGAGGCTGTTGCTTTTCGGATCAAGGGCCGGACGCTGCGCGCGGCAGGTGTCCTGCACGTATGGGCAGCGCGGCGACAGCAGGCAACCCTGCGGACGGTCGTAGCGGCCCGGAACGATGCCCGGCAGGGTCGACAGGCGCGCGGCGCCCAGGCTGTGCTCGGGAATCGCCTTGAGCAGCGCTTCGCTGTACGGATGCGCCGGGATGTCGAACAGTTGCGGCACCTGACCGACTTCCACCGCCTGGCCGGCGTACATCACGCACACGCGCTGGGCGGTTTCGGCCACGACGGCGAGGTCGTGGGTGATCAGCACCAGGCCCATGTTCTGTTCTTTCTGCAACGCCAGCAGCAGATCCATGATCTGTGCCTGAATCGTTACGTCGAGTGCCGTGGTCGGCTCGTCGGCGATCAGCAGTTTCGGCTCGCCGGCAATCGCCATGGCGATCGCGACACGCTGGCTCATGCCACCGGACAGTTGGTGCGGGTAAGCGTCCATACGGCTGGCGGCGCCAGGGATTTCCACTTTTTCCAGCAGTTCGATGGCGCGTTTGCGCGCTTGCTTGCCGGACATTTTCAGGTGCAGGCGCAGCACTTCTTCGATCTGGAAGCCGACGGTGTAGCTCGGGTTGAGCGCGGTCATCGGGTCCTGGAACACCATCGCCAGGTCTTTGCCGACGATCTGCCGACGCTGGCGGTTGCTCAGTTTGAGCATGTTCTTGCCGTCGAAGCTCAGGGCGTCGGCAGTGACGATCCCCGGGTGCTCGATCAGGCCCATCAGCGCCATCATGGTAACGGACTTGCCCGAGCCGGACTCGCCGACGATCGCCAGGACTTCGCCCTTGTCGACCTTCAGGTCGAGGCCATCGACCACCGGCACGGCGTTCTTGTCGCCGAAGCGAACGTTGAGATTCTTGATTTCTAGCAGTGACATGGGAATCTCCTCAGGCGGCGTTCTTGAGTTTCGGGTCCAGCGCATCGCGCAGGCCGTCGCCCATCAAGTTGATTGCCAGCACGCTGAGCAAAATGGTCAAACCAGGCAGACTGACGACCCACCAGGCGCGTTCGATGTAGTCGCGGGCCGAGGCCAGCATGGTGCCCCACTCAGGGGTTGGCGGTTGTACGCCAAGGCCGAGAAAGCCCAGTGCCGCAGCATCGAGAATCGCCGAGGAGAAGCTCAAGGTCGCTTGAACGATCAGCGGTGCCATGCAGTTGGGCAGCACGGTGATGAACATCAGGCGTGGCAGACCGGCACCGGCCAGGCGCGCGGCGGTCACGTAGTCGCGGTTCAGTTCGCCCATCACCGCTGCACGGGTCAGACGCACGTAGGACGGCAAGGACACCACAGCAATGGCGATCACGGTGTTGATCAGGCCAGGGCCGAGGATGGCGACGATCGCCACAGCCAGCAGCAGGGACGGCAGGGCCAGCATGATGTCCATCAGACGCATGATGGTCGGGCCGATCATTTTCGGGAAGAAACCGGCGAACAGACCCAGCAGGATCCCCGGGATCAACGACATCACAACGGACGACAGACCGATCAGCAGCGACAGGCGCGAACCCTGGATCAGCCGTGACAGCAGGTCACGGCCCAGTTCATCGGTGCCGAGCAGGAACTGCATCTGCCCGCCTTCGAGCCACGCCGGTGGCGTCAGCAGGAAGTCCCGATATTGCTCGCTCGGGTTATGCGGGGCGACCCACGGCGCGAAGATCGCGCAGAAAATCACCAGCAGCATGAACAGCAGACCGGCAACCGCGCCCTTGTTCTTGGAGAAGGCTTGCCAGAATTCTTTGTACGGTGACGGGTACAGCAGGCTTTGATCCGCGCTTGGAGCGGAAGTGGCTACTGAGGATGTTGGAGTGCTCATGGGTATTGACCTCAGCGCTGATGACGGATGCGTGGGTTGGCAAAGCCGTAGAGGATGTCCACCACGAAGTTGACCAGAATCACCAGGCAGGCGATTAACAGGATGCCGTTTTGCACAACCGGGTAGTCCCGGGCGCCGATGGCTTCGATCAGCCATTTACCGATGCCGGGCCAGGAGAAGATGGTTTCGGTCAGGACTGCACCGGCCAGCAGGGTGCCGACTTGCAGGCCGACCACGGTCAGGACCGGGATCAGCGCGTTGCGCAGGCCGTGCACGAACACCACGCGCGACGGCGACAGGCCTTTGGCCTTGGCGGTGCGGATGTAGTCTTCACGCAGCACTTCGAGCATCGACGAACGGGTCATCCGCGCGATCACCGCCAGCGGAATGGTGCCGAGCACGATGGCCGGCAGGATCAGGTGATGCAGGGCATCGAGGAACGCGCCCATGTCATCGGCCAGCAGCGTGTCGATCAACATGAAACCGGTGCGCGGCTCGATGTCGTAGAGCAGGTCGATCCGCCCGGACACCGGGGTCCAGCCCAGGCTCACCGAGAAGAACATGATCAGGATCAGGCCCCACCAGAAGATCGGCATCGAATACCCCGCCAGGGAGATGCCCATCACCCCGTGGTCGAACAGGGATCCTCGCTTGAGTGCCGCAATCACCCCGGCCAGAAGACCGAGAATGCCGGCGAACAGCAGAGCGGCCATGGACAGTTCCAGGGTCGCCGGGAAGAGGGAGGTGAACTCGGTCCATACGCTTTCACGGGTACGCAGGGATTCGCCGAGATCGCCGTGGGCCAGTTTGCCGATGTAGTCCAGATACTGGGCATACAGCGGTTTGTTCAGACCTAGGCGTTCCATTGCCTGAGCGTGCATTTCGGGGTCGACCCGACGTTCGCCCATCATCACTTCCACGGGGTCGCCCGGAATCATGCGAATCAACGCGAAAGTCAGCAAGGTGATGCCGAAAAACGTGGGGATCAACAACCCCAGTCGGCGGGCAATAAAACTAAACATCTTGTGTGGTACCTCATCAGCCGGTTAGGCGTGCCCGGCGACCCTGGGGTCAGGGAGGCCGGGAGTTTCTTATCTACTTCACCTGGGTGGTGGCGAAGTTATTGGTTGTGAGAGGGCTGATGTGATAACCCTCTACGTTGTTGCGCATTGCGGTAAACATCCGGGTGTGGGCCATGCTGATCCACGGTTGGTCCTGATTAAACAACACCTGGGCCTGTTCGTAGAGCTTCGCGCGTTCGGCCGGATCTACTTTAGCCCGTGCTTCGTCGAGCAGTGCCTGGAATTTCTCGTTGCACCAGCGAGCGTAGTTTTCGCCGTTCTTGGCCGCTTCGCAACTGAGCATAGGCGTCAGGAAGTTATCCGGGTCGCCGTTGTCGCCCGCCCATCCGGCCGACACCATGTCGTGCTCGCCGGCCTTGGCGCGTTTGAGCATTTCGCCCCATTCCATGACGCGGATATCGATCTTGATCCCGACTTTCGCCAGGTCAGCCTGCATCATCTGCGCGCCGAGCATCGGATTCGGGTTGGTCGGGCCGCCGCCGTTACGGGTAAACAGGGTAAACACGGTGCCTTCCGGAACCCCGGCTTCCTTGAGCAAGGCACGGGCCTTGTCCAGATCGCGTGGCGGGTTCTTCAGGTCGTGGTTATAGCCCAGCAGCGTCGGCGGGTACGGGTTGACCGCCACGCTGGCGTTGCCCTTGCCGAACAGCGCGTTGACGTAGGCTTCCTTGTCGAAGGCGATGTCGATCGCTTTACGCACGCGTACGTCACTCATGTATTTGTGCTGGGTGTTCATGGCGATGTACGAGACGGTCATCGCGTCCATCTCGTCGACTTTCAGGTTGCTGTCTTTCTTGATGCTCGGGATGTCATCCGGCTTCGGATACAACGCGATCTGGCACTCATTGGCCTTGAGCTTCTGCAGACGCACGTTGTTGTCGGTGGCGATCGCCAGAATCAGCGCGTCAGCCGGGGCCTTGCCACGGAAGTAGTCCGGGTTGGCCTTGAAGCGCACCTGCGCATCCTTGGCGTAGCGCTGGAAGATGAACGGGCCGGTGCCCACAGGCTTGTTGTTGAGGTCGCCGGTCTTGCCGGACTTGAGCAACTGGTCGGCGTATTCGGCCGGGTAGATCGAGGAGAACGCCATGGCGATGTCGGCCAGGAACGGCGCTTCGCGGCGGGTCAGGGTGAACTTGACCGTGTTGTCGTCGACTTTCTCTACGCTTTTGAGCAGTTCCTTGAAGCCCATGCTTTCAAAGTACGGGAAGCCCACGCTCGACAGTTTGTGCCACGGGTGATTCGGGTCCAGCTGACGCTGGAAGCTCCAGACCACGTCGTCGGCGTTCATGTCGCGGGTCGGCTTGAAGTATTCGGTGGTATGAAACTTGACGCCTTTGCGCAGGTGGAACGTGTACGTCAGGCCGTCTTCACTGATGTCCCAGGATTCGGCCAGTGCCGGAATCACTTCGGTGGTACCGGGCTTGAAGTCCGCCAGACGGTTGAAGATGGTTTCGGCCACCGCATCGGCAGTGACTGCAGTTGTGTACTGGACCATATCGAAGCCTTCCGGGCTGGCTTCGGTGCAGACCACCAAGGGTTTGGCCGAGACGCCGATGGCGGCGCTCAACAACGCGGCAGCAATGGCCGCACGTAGGGGAAGCATTTTCATCGATAACCCTCTGCAATCGGTTGAAGACAAAAAACCGGACGGCCGACTCATCATGAGTCAGCCGCCGGTTGGCGTTTTTTACAGGATGTTGAATGGAACGGTGGTCACGAGACGGAACTCGTTGATGCTGCCGTCAGCCTGGTTTTCGCTGGCGCGGTGAGCGGTGTAGGTGCCACGGATGGTGGTCGCCTTGAGTGGGCCGCTCTGTACCGCGTAGGTTGCACCGATGCCGTATTCATAGTGGTGCTCGCCGTCCATGCTGCGTACGTCGTACGCAGTGCCGGTGTAATGAGTACCGTCGATGCCCCAGCCGCGCGCCTGGTAAATGTTGAACTTCAGGCCTGGCACGCCGTATTCGGCCATGTTCAGACCGTAGGCGACCTGGAAGGACTTCTCGTTCGGGCCGTTGAAGTCCGACAGCAGGGAGTTGGCCAGGTAGATACCGTTGGTTTCGTGCAGGTAGTCGAAGTACTCGTTACCGTTGATGGCCTGGTACGAGAAGGTCAGGCTGTGGGCCTGATGCGTCAGGCCGAACGACAGGGAGTAGGTATCGTTGTCGATTTCACCCATCTCTTTCTTGCCGGTATCGACGGTCTTGTAGTAGTTCAGGCCGGTGGTCAGGCTCAGGACATTACTGTCACCCAGTTCGTGGGTGGCGCCGAAGTAGTACTGGTTCCAGAAGTCTTCAGCCTTGGAGGCGTACAGGCTGGTCTTCAGGCTTTTCAGCGGCTGGTAGTTCAGGCCGACGATGCTGACGCGATCGGTCTCGGCGCCGTTGGCGCTGTACTCGGTGCGAAACTTCGACAGGCTTTCTTCGGTACGCGGCGATACGCGGTCGAAGCTGCCGGCGTCGAACGACAGGTTGTTCAGTTCTTCGCTGTGCAGGCTGACACCTTCAAAGCTCGAAGGCAGCGCACGGTTGCCGATGGTGTCGACGATCGGCGTGCTGAAGTTCTGACGACCAGCGGTCAGCGTGGTGTTCGAAACGCGGAACTTGACGTTGGCCAGGCCCAGTTTGCTCCACTGGCCTTCAGCGTCACCGCCTTCCTTGGTCAGCGTACGGTTGTTGCCCGCGCCTGGACGTGAACCCGGTGCGCCACCATTGTTGGAGGCCAGATCCTTGCGATTACGCTCCAGCGCTACAGCGTTGTAAGCGGCAATTTCAGTGCTGACACCGACGGTGCCCTCAGTGAAACCGGAGCTGAAGTTGACGATGGTGCCCTGCACCCAGTTGATACGACGGTCAGTCGGGGTGGCGACGCCGTCCTTGCGGTAAGTGAACTTGCCGCCGCGTTTGAGTTGCTCGTTCGCGTACCAGTTACGGGTAGTGCCGCTGATGGTCGAACCTTCGAGGAAACCTTTGGCGTCAGCCTGGGCACTCTTCTCGTTGACGGTCACCGGGGTAAACGCCTGGCTTTGCTCTTCCGCGTAAGCGGTAGCGGTGATGCTGCTTATGGCCAAGGCCAGGATCGCGGTGCTGCTCAGTTTCATGGGTGAAGCTCCTTTACTTTCTTTTTATGCCGGCTTTTTTGGGTTGGCCGGTTATTGGTTTAGAACTCATTCACACATCGCAAACGTTTGCAAAAGGCCCGATTGGCGAATTTCGGCAAAGCGCTTGCGTGAGGGGATAGACAGTCCCCTCAGCGTTGCGGCTAATCGGTTGGGTTAATCGATACTGACGCCCGAGAACACATTGCGACCGAAGGGGCTGACCTTGAAGCCTTCAACCCGGGCGCTTAACGGCTGGTTGACCGTCGAGTGGGCGACAGGCGTGATCGGCACTTGCTGCTTGAGCAACTGCTGCGCCTGTTTGTAGAGCGTGGTGCGCTGGTCGCGGTCGGTGACGACCTTGGCCTCTTTGATCAGCTTGTCGTAAGCCGGATCGCACCACATGGAATAGTTGTTGCCGCCAATCGCGTCGCAGCTGTACAGGGTGCCCAGCCAGTTGTCCGGGTCACCGTTGTCGCCGGTCCAGCCGATCAGGCTGATGTCGTGCTCGCCATTCTTGGTGCGCTTGATGTACTCGCCCCATTCGTAGCTGACGATCTTCACTTTCAGACCGATCTTGGCCCAGTCAGCCTGAAGCATTTCGGCCATCAATTTGGCATTCGGGTTGTATGGACGCTGTACCGGCATCGCCCACAGGGTGATTTCGGTGCCTTCCTTGACGCCGGCAGCCTTGAGCAGCTCGCGGGCTTTTTCCGGGTTATAGGCGGCGTCCTTGATGCTGTCGTCG
The DNA here is from genome assembly GCF_053456425.1 of Pseudomonas sp. LF020. Classification (NCBI taxonomy): domain Bacteria; kingdom Pseudomonadati; phylum Pseudomonadota; class Gammaproteobacteria; order Pseudomonadales; family Pseudomonadaceae; genus Pseudomonas; species Pseudomonas sp. LF020. The sequence continues at coordinate 485,523 of NZ_JBRFIX010000003.1, read as the reverse complement.
TAGGACCACTGGGTCGGTGGCATGGCGTTGACGGCCAGTTGCCCGGCGCCTTGATAAACGGCGTTGAGAATCCCTTGTTTATTCACCGCCATGTCCAGCGCCTGACGCACTTCGAGCTGATCGAAGGGCTTGTGGCGCACGTTGTAGGCGATGTACCCGAGGTTGAAGCCGGGCTTGGAAATCAGCTGCAGTTTCGAGTCGGCTTTCAGCGCTTCGACGTCGGCAGGGCGCGGATGCAGGGTGATCTGGCATTCGCCGGCCTTGAGCTTCTGCACGCGCACCGAAGCGTCGGTGTTGATCGCGAAGATCAGGTTCTTCAGCTTGACCCGGCTCGGGTCCCAGTAATGCGGGTTGCCGGTGTAGCGGATGTTCGAGTCTTTCTGATAGCTCTTGAACACGAACGGCCCGGTACCGACCGGCTTCTGGTTGATATCGCTCGGCTTGCCTTCGGCCAGCAGCTTGTCGGCGTATTCGGCGGACAGGATGGCAGCGAAGCTCATGGCGATGTTCTGGATGAACGCGGCATCGACGCTGTTGAGCGTGAACTCCACGGTCAGCGGCCCGGTCTTTTCGACCTTGGCGATGTTCTTGTTCAGACTCATCCCGTTGAAATACGGGAATTCGGTCGGATAAGCCTTACGGAATGGCTGTTGCGGATCGAGCATGCGGTTAAACGTGAACAGCACGTCGTCGGCGTTGAAATCGCGCGTCGGTTTGAAGTACGGCGTGGTATGAAACTTCACACCTTCACGCAGGTGAAAGGTGTACTTGAGACCATCCTCGGAAATATCCCACTTGGTTGCCAGTCCGGGTACGACGTTGGTCGCGCCTTTTTCGAACTCGACCAGACGGTTGTACAGCGGTTCGGCAGCGTCGTTATCGGTCGCGGTCGTGTACTGCGCGGTATCGAAACCCGCCGGGCTGCCTTCGGAGCAGAACACCAGGCTGTCGCTGGCGGCGTAACTGGCGGACGTGGCGGCCATCAGGCCGGCGCCCAGCAATGCGGAAAAAACCAAGGTATGGCGCATGACGCTCCCTCTTTTTGTTGTGGTGTTCAATGCATCGCGATCCCGTCCAGGGACGTTGAGGTTGCATTGAGCTCAATCCAGTACGTACAGCAAGCCGATGGCCCACGCAGACACTGGTCAGAACCCGACGGTAGGGGCCGTGGGTCTGGCAGTAAATGCGCTGAGTCCTAAAGACTCGTAGGAAAAGGCAACACGTCATGTACCTCCCTGTTAAAGCAGGGTGGAAATGGCTGTAGGCAAATTCCTGGCTAGTCGGCAGAAAAAAACAGCGGCGCCGCCTGAAACGTCGCCGCTGTCTCTTCTTAATTGCTGACGCTGACGCCGTAGAAGGAGTTCAGGCCGAATGGGCTGATCTTGAAGTCCTGCACGTTGGCGCGCATGGGTTGATACACCGTCGAGTGAGCGATAGGTGTCATTGGGACTGCATCTTTGAGGACGTGTTGCGCCTGTTTGTACAGTTCGGTGCGCTTGGCCTGGTCGGTAGTGCGCTTGGCTTCTTTAACGAGACCGTCGAACTTCTTGTCGCACCACTTGGAGAAGTTGTTGCCGCTGAGCGAGTCGCAGCCGAACAGCACGTTCAGCCAGTTGTCCGGGTCACCATTGTCACCGCTCCAGCCAATGATCATGGCCTGGTTCTCGCCACCTTTGGAACGCTTGATGTACTCGCCCCACTCGTAGCTGGTGATCTTCACGTTCAGGCCGATCTTCTTCCAGTCGGACTGGAGCATTTCAGCCATCAGCTTGGCGTTCGGGTTGTACGGACGCTGCACCGGCATCGCCCACAGCACGATCTCGGTACCTTCCTTGACGCCGGCTTCCTTGAGCAGCTGTTTGGCTTTCTCAGGATCGTACTTGGCGTCCTTGATGGTGGTGTCGTAGGACCATTGGGTCGGCGGCATGGCGTTGACGGCCAGCTGGCCGGCGCCCTGGTAAACCGAATCGATGATCTGCGGCTTGTTCACCGCCATGTCCAGTGCCTGACGTACGCGCAGGTCAGCCAGCGGGTTAGCCTCGTTGCTGCCCTTGACCTTGTCCATCACGTTGTAGGCGATGTAGCCGAGGTTGAAACCGGCCTGGTCAGGCATCTTCAGGGTCTTGTCGGCTTTCAGTGCCGCGAGATCCGCCGGACGCGGGAACAGGGTGACCTGGCACTCGTTCTTCTTCAGCTTCTGGATACGCACCGACGGGTCGGTGGTGATGGCGAAGATCAGGTTGTCGATCTTCACGTCGTCCGGCTTCCAGTAATCCTTGTTGCCGGTGTAACGGATGTTCGAGTCTTTCTGGTAGCTCTTGAACACGAACGGGCCAGTGCCGATCGGCTTCTGGTTGATGTCAGCAGCCTTGCCTTCCTTGAGCAACTGGGCAGCGTACTCGGCGGACTGGATCGAGGCGAAGCTCATGGCCATGTTCTGGATGAACGCGGCGTCGACTTCTTTCAGAGTGAATTTAACGGTGTGGTCGTCGACTTTATCGATCTTGGTGATGTTGGTGTCCATCCCCATGTCGGTGAAGTACGGGAATTCGGTCGGGTACGCCTTACGGAACGGGTCATCCTTGTTAATCATGCGATTGAAGGTGAACAGCACGTCGTCGGCGTTGAACTCACGAGTCGGCTTGAAATACGGGGTGGTGTGGAACTTGACGCCTTCGCGCAGGTGGAAGGTGTAAGTCAGGCCGTCCGGGGAAATGTCCCAACTGGTGGCCAGGCCCGGGATAACGGCGGTGCCGCCACGCTCGAACTGGCTCAGGCGGTTGAACATGGTTTCGGCTGAGGCGTCGAAGTCGGTTCCGGTGGTGTACTGGCCTGGATCAAAACCGGCCGGGCTCCCTTCGGAGCAGAACACCAGGTTAGTCGCAGCGGATGCGAAAGGTGCGGAGGCTAACAAGCCTGCGCCGACTAAAAACGGAATGACCGCGTGTTTAAGCATGTTGGCCTCATGATTTGTTGTCATTTTTTAATAGTGAGGTACGACCTCGTGAGTCGTGCCTGCGGATACTTATGCAGGGGCCATACCCAATGCAAGATCCAGAGTGTGAGCGGGCGTTAAACGGTGGCACGAACGTACCTTAATGTCGCATTTGTATAAGAGTTGACGCATTTGACCGTTTGCGGCCGTTTTTTACGGTGCAAACCAAGCCCCAAAACGGTGCGCTGGTCATGTTGTGCGCGCCGCCTTGGGGCTTGGTGTTACTTATTTATACCCACGCCGTAGAAGGGCGTCAGGCCAAACGGACTGATCTTGAAGTCGGTCACTTCCTTGCGCAGCGGCTGGAACACCGTTGAGTTGGCGATCGGGGTGATCGGCACCTGCTGTTTAAGGATCAGTTGCGCCTGTTGATACAGTTTTACCCGTTGCGCCTTGTCGGTGGTCACCTTGGCCTGCTGCACCAATTTGTCGTAGGCCGGGTCGCACCACTTGGCGTAGTTGCTGCCCTTGACCGCCGCGCAGCTGTAGAGCACGCCGAGCCAGTTGTCCGGGTCACCGTTGTCACCTGTCCAACCATAGATCATCGCGTCGTGTTCGCCATTTTTTGCGCGCTTGATGTATTCGCCCCACTCGTAGCTGACGATGTTGGCCTTGATCCCGATCTTGTCCCAATCCTGCTGGATCATCTGCGCCGACATCCGCGCGTTCGGGTTGGACGCACGCTGCACGGTCATTGCCCACAGATTGATGGTGGTACCCGGTGCCACCCCGGCTTCCTTGAGTAGCGCCTTGGCTTTCACCGGGTCGTACGGAGCGTCCTTGATGTTCGGGTCATACGACCATTGCGCCGGCGGCAAGGCGTTCTGCGCCAGTTGGCCGGCACTCTGGTAGACGGCTTTGATGATCGCCGGTTTGTCGATGGCCATGTCCAGTGCCTGACGGACCTTGAGCTGATCCAGTGGCGGGTGAGTGGTGTTGTAGGCGAGGAAGCCGAGGTTGAATCCGGCCTGTTTGAGCACGCGCAGGTTCGGGTCTTGTTCCATCACTTCGATGTCGGCCGGGCGCGGGTAGCCGCTGACCTGGCATTCACCGGCCTTGAGTTTCTGCAGGCGTACGGCGGCGTCCGGGGTAATCGAGAAGATCAGGTTGTCGATCTTCACGTCTTCGGGTTTCCAGTAGGCCGGGTTGGCGGCGTAGCGGATCTGCGAGTCTTTCTGGTAGCGCTTGAACACGAACGGGCCGGTGCCCACCGGTTTCTGGTTGAGGTCGGCGGCTTTGCCTTCCTTTAATAGCCGGGCGGCGTATTCGGCCGATTGCACCGAGGCGAAGCTCATGGCGAGGTTTTGCACGAACGCGGCGTCGACGTTGTTCAGGTTGAAGCGCACGGTGTTGGCGTCGATTTTTTCTACCGATTTGATGGTGGTGTTCAAGCCCATGTCGGTGAAGTACGGGGACTCGGCGGGGTAGGCCTTGCGGAAGGCGTTGTCCGGGTCGAGCAGGCGCTGGAAGGTGAACAGGACGTCGTCGGCGTTGAAGTCGCGGGTTGGGGTGAAGTATTCCGTGGTGTGGAATTTTACGTTTTGGCGCAGGTGGAGGGTGTATTGGAGGCCGTCGTTGGAGACGTCCCATTTTGTCGCCAGGCCGGGTTCGATGTCGGTGCCGCCGCGCTGGAATTGGGTGAGGCGGTTGAAGACGGTTTCGGCGGAGGCGTCGAAGTCGGTGCCGCTGGTGTATTGGCTGGGGTCGAAGCCTGCGGGGCTGGCTTCGGAGCAGTAGACCAGGGTTGTGGCGGCGTTGGCGATTGGGGTTATGGCGGTCAGTGCGAGGGTGATCAGTAGTGGTTTCAGGGTGAATCTTTCCATGGAGTCCCCGGGATTTTTGAGGTGGTTGTTTTTTCAGGTTAGCGGGGATTTGGGTGTGTTCGGAAATATCGTTTTTCCTGTTGGGGTGTCTATCTCGGTATATGTGGCGGCTTTTGTCGGGTACATATCCGTTGCTGCGGTAACGGCTGCTTAAGGTTTCGCCCTTACGGCGACTCACTTTTTTTACAAACGCCTAAAAAAAGTAAGCAAAAAAACGCTTGCTCCTGCGTTCGGCCCGCTCGCTAAAGCTCGGGGTCCCTTCGCTGCGGGATCGATCCGGGGGCAGCGCCTACGGTTTGCTTCGCTGCACCTCCTCTCGCTGTGTTTGGCTGCGCCAAACGGTCGCTGCGCTCCCACCCCCGGATCAATCCCTCCACTCAGCCTTCCGACGTCGCCCGTGGATCAAGATCAAAAGCTTTCGGCGAGCTGACACTCGGCCATTGAGTGGTGAGAAGCGGACGCGGTTCGCTTTTGCTCTTCTGTGGGAGCTGGCTTGCCAGCGATGGCGGCCTGACAGCCGACCGGTCTCCAACTGAATAAACCCGATCTTCCTGTAGGAGCTGCCGAAAGCTGCGATCTTTTGATCTTGCTTTTGAGTTGTGAGAGCCAAAGTCAAAAGATCGTCCGAACGCGGCCCGAGCCTTCGGCAGCTCCTACAGGGACTGGGGTTGTGTTTAAAGGTGTGTGGGATAACCAGAACCTTCCCACAAGGTTTTCAGGTTGTCCCTCGGACGTCAGCTCTCTAGCCTTGAGCTGTCGCTGAAAACTCAGCGATCGGGTGTGAGAACCCGTGGGAACTGTTAATCCACAATCAGTACCACCATAATTGCCGCCGGCATTTCTGCTGCTGCAATGTTCTATGGCGGCTGTGTGCGGGCGGGCTTCGGTCCGGCCGGGCTTGTTCCTACCGGTTTCTCACCCCGCACATTGCTGCCACCACTCCGCCGCGTGAGAAACGGCGAGTGAATGGCTATTGATTAGGAACGCTATCAATGTCCAAGCCTGTCCCCGATCCACCTCCAGAAACAACCCCACTCACCGAAGCCCTCCACGCCGAAGACCTCGCAAAAAACCGCGAAGCCATAAAACGCGCCCTCGATTTCTACCTCAGCCCCGAAGCCACAAAACCGCGTCCACCCAGTTCGATGTTCCTCGTCCATCCGGGCATCGACACGGAAAGTCTGCTGGCCCACGCTTGTGAATCCCTGGCGTCGGCCAACACCATGGCCAGTGATTTCGCCGATCAGCTCAGTCGTCCGCAGCGCAACACGGCGCTGGCGATTCAGCAGATCATCATGCTGGCTGAACTGGCGGTGAATCGGGCGCTGGATCGGGTTGATCCGCAGGCTTGAGACCGCGTCATCGTTCATCGCTGGCAAGCCAGCTCCCACAGGTTTTTGCCGACTTTGAAATTGGCGCATGACTTTGTGGGAGCTTGGCTTGCCAGCGATGACGGCAGATCAAACAACACAAAATCGGGGCACAAAAAAACCGGCGATCATTCACTGATCGCCGGCTTTTCATTCAGCCCACATCAACTCACTGCATCAGCACTTCAATCGAGCCATCCGCCGTCAGGCTGACCTGGCTGGTGCCGGCTTCAACTTCTGGCGTGACCGGTGCCGAATCCGCCATGCCGGCGGCTTTCATCATCATCGGGGCGCGCATGTACGGTTGTGGGTAGCCGTTGCTGTTGAGGTTCAGGTTGACGATTTTGTAGCCCTTACCTCCCAGGGCATCGGTAGCCAATTGGGCGCGGGCCTTGAAGGCGCTGACGGCTTCTTTCAACAGTTTGTCTTCGCTGGCCTTGCGGGTCGGCTCGGCGATGGCGAAGTCCATGCCGCCCATTTTCAGGTCGGTCAGCAGTTCGCCGGTGAGTTTGGACAGGGCGGCGAAGTCGGCGCTTTCCAGGCGCAGTTCGGCGCGTTCACGCCAGCCGGTGATTTTCTGGCCCTTGGTGTCGTAGATCGGGTAGCTGTTGCGGCTGCCCTGGCGCAGGGTGATGTCCTTGACTTGCTTGGCCTGGGCCAGTGCCTTGTTCATGGTGGTGCTGACGTCGGCGGCGAGTTTGGCCGGGTCGGTGTTTTGCGCTTCGGTGTAGAGCGTCACGATCATCAGGTCGCGGGCCACTTCCTGGCTGACTTCGGCGCGCAGGGAAATCTGGTTGTAGTGCAGCTCATCGGCGGCCAGCGCCGGAAGGCTGGCGATGCTGCCGACGGTCAGGGCGAGAAGGGCGGCGCTGCGGCGAAAGGTGTGCATGAAGGCTCCTTGAATAATGCGCAGGTGTTGGTTCGTCCCTGCGTGAAACCATCAGACTCTAGCTTCTGCGATCCGGTTCGCCCAGTTACAACTTCTATACAGATGCGTCCGGCTCACCGCCGATCCTGAGTCGAGTGCGCTCTTGTGGCGAGGGAGCTTGCTCCCGCTGGACTGCGAAGCAGTCCCAAACCCGGCAACCGTGATCTGCCAGGAATACCGGAGATACCGGATTTACGACTGCTTCGCAGCCGAGCGGGAGCAAGCTCCCTCGCCACAGTTGATCTGTGGCAGCCGTGCGGGGTAGACCAATTTTCCGGCAACGCCATGTGGTCATTTGCCGCACTTTCGCCTCTCAAAGGCGCGGCTTGGTTATACTCCGTGCGATCCGCCTGGAGCGCTCATCAGGAGAGCTCATGCTCGCCCCCGTACAACTGACTTCCGCCACTCGCCAGAACCTCTGGCGGCTGACTTTCATCCGCACCCTGGTGCTCGCCGCGCAGGCCGGTTCTGTCGGCCTGGCCTACTGGCTGCAACTGCTGCCGTTGCCGTGGGTGCAACTGGCGATGACCCTCGGCTGCTCGATTCTGCTGTGCGTGTTCACCGCCGTGCGTCTGCGCACTTCATGGCCGGTGACCGAACTCGAATACGCGCTGCAACTGGCCTGCGATCTGGTGATCCACAGTGCGCTGCTGTATTTCTCCGGCGGTTCGACCAACCCGTTCGTTTCCTACTATCTGGTGCCGCTGACCATCGCGGCGGTGACGCTGCCGTGGCGTTATTCGGTGATTCTGTCGGGTATCGCGCTGGCGCTGTACACCGTGATGCTCACGCGTTTCTATCCGCTGGAAACCCTGCCGGTGGCCCGCGAGAACCTGCAGATTTACGGCATGTGGTTAAGCTTCGCCCTCGCTGCTGCGGTCATCACGTTCTTCGCTGCGCGCATGGCCGAAGAGCTGCGTCGTCAGGAGGAATTGCGCGCGATTCGTCGTGAAGAAGGCCTGCGCGATCAGCAATTGCTCGCCGTCGCCACCCAGGCAGCCGGCGCCGCCCATGAACTCGGCACACCGCTGGCGACCATGAGTGTGTTGCTCAAGGAGATGCAGCAGGATCATCCCGACCCGATGCTGCAGGACGATCTGAAGGTGCTGCAGGATCAGGTCAAACTCTGCAAGGAAACCTTGCAGCAGTTGGTGCGCGCCGCCGAAGCCAACCGGCGTCTGGCCGTAGAAATGCAAGACGTCACTCAGTGGCTCGACGAGGCACTGAACCGCTGGCACCTGATGCGCCCCGAGGCCAGTTATCGCTTCCAGCGTCTCGGCCAGGGCACCATGCCGCGCATGGCGCCGCCACCGGATCTGACCCAGGCGCTGCTCAATCTGTTGAACAATGCCGCCGACGCCTGCCCGGAAAATCTCCAGGTGACACTGGACTGGGATGCGGAAACCGTGACCATCAGCATTCGTGACCACGGCGCCGGTGTGCCGCTGGCCATCGCCGAGCAGATCGGCAAACCGTTTTTTACCACCAAGGGCAAAGGTTTCGGCCTGGGCCTGTTTTTGAGCAAGGCCAGCGTGACACGCGCCGGCGGCTCAGTGAAACTCTATAGTCATGAGGAAGGCGGCACGCTCACCGAGCTGCGCCTGCCCCACGGCGCCCGAGGAGACCAACATGAGTGACGAAATCCAAGTCGAAGGCGAAGAACTGCCGCATTTGCTGCTGGTCGACGACGACGCGACCTTCACCCGAGTGATGGCCCGTGCCATGGCCCGCCGTGGCTTTCGCGTCAGCACCGCCGGTTCCGCCGAAGAAGGCCTGACCATCGCCCAGGCCGACCTGCCGGACTATGCCGCGCTGGACCTGAAAATGGACGGCGACTCCGGCCTGGTGCTGCTGCCCAAGCTGCTGGAGCTGGACCCGGAAATGCGCGTGGTGATCCTCACCGGTTATTCGAGCATTGCCACCGCGGTCGAAGCGATCAAGCGCGGCGCCTGCAACTACCTGTGCAAACCGGCCGACGCCGACGACGTACTGGCCGCGCTGCTCTCCGAGCACGCCGACCTCGACAGCCTGGTGCCGGAAAACCCGATGTCGGTTGACCGCTTGCAGTGGGAGCACATCCAGCGCGTGCTGACCGAGCACGAAGGCAACATTTCCGCCACTGCCCGCGCCCTGGGCATGCACCGCCGCACCCTGCAGCGCAAACTGCAGAAGCGCCCGGTTCGTCGTTGAACTTGCGCTGAACGGCCATCGCCAGCTCTCGCGATAACGCGCACCGATCATCTATGATCGGTGCGTGTCTGTTCTTTTCTTTATCGAGCCTTTTCCATGAATCAGAACGCTGAATATTCCGCGGTCAACGATGCTGTGCGCGGGCAGTTTTTTCGCAAGGTGTGGGCGATCATCACGCCTTACTGGCGCAGTGAAGAGAAGGGCAAGGCCTGGACGCTGCTGATTGCGGTGATCGCACTCTCGCTGCTGAGCGTGGGTATCTCGGTGTGGTTCAACACCTGGTACAAGGACTTCTACAACGCGCTGCAGAAGAAAGATGAAGCGGCATTCTGGCAGCTGATTCTGTATTTTTGCGGCATTGCGGCGGTGGCGATTATCGGTGCCGTGTATCGGCTGTATCTGACCCAGATGCTGACGATTCGCTGGCGGGCCTGGCTCACCGAAAAGCATTTCTCCCGTTGGCTCGCCGACAAGAATTACTACCAGCTGGAGCAGGGCGGTTATACCGATAACCCGGACCAGCGGATTTCCGAAGACCTCAACAACTTCACCTCCAATACCCTTGAGCTGGGGATCGGCCTGCTGCGCAATATCGTCAGTCTGGTGTCGTTCTCGATCATTCTGTGGGGCGTGTCGGGCAGCATCGAAGTCTATGGCATCACCATTCCCGGCTACATGTTCTGGTGCGTGCTGGTCTACGCCGTGGTGGGCAGCTGGCTGACACATTTGATCGGTCGTCGCCTGATCGGCCTGAACAACCAACAACAACGCTTCGAAGCCGACCTGCGTTTTTCCATGGTGCGGATTCGTGAAAATGCCGAAAGCATTGCGTTGTACAACGGCGAGCCGAACGAGAACCGCCGTTTGAGCGGGCGCTTCGGCAATGTCTGGCACAACTTCTGGGACATCATGAAAGTGTCCAAGCGCCTGACGTTCTTCACTGCCGGTTACAGCCAGGCGGCCATCATCTTCCCGTTTATCGTGGCCTCGCCGCGTTACCTCGCCGGCAAGATCGAACTGGGCGAACTGATGCAAATCAGCTCGGCATTCGGCAACGTCCAGGAGAGTTTCAGCTGGTTTATCAGTGCGTATCAGAGCCTCGCGTCCTGGCGCGCCACTTGTGATCGTCTGCTGAGTTTCCGGCAGGCCATGACCGATAACGAAGAGCGCGTTCCGGCCATCGATGTGCAGAATCAGGGCAGCGAACTCAAAGTGCACAACCTTGGCCTGGACTTGGCTGATGGTCGTCATCTGCTGACCAATGCCGACATGACTGTGGAACCGGGCGAGCGGGTGATGCTCAGCGGTCGTTCCGGCAGCGGCAAGTCCACGTTGCTGCGGGCGATGGGGCATTTGTGGCCGGCAGGCCACGGTAACATCCGCTTGCCGGCGGCGCGTTATCTGTTCCTGCCGCAGAAACCCTATTTGCCAATTGGCACCCTGCGCGAAGCCTTGAGTTATCCACAACCGGGCGACACTTACGCGCCGGAGCGTTACGCGCAGGTGCTGGAGATTTGCCGTCTGCCGCATCTGGTTGCGCGTCTGGACGAAGCCAATCACTGGCAGCGTATGCTCTCGCCGGGTGAGCAGCAACGCTTGGCCTTCGCCCGCGCCATGCTTTACGCGCCGCAATGGCTGTACATGGACGAAGCGACGTCGGCGATGGATGAAGAGGATGAGGCGACGCTGTATCAGGCGCTGATCGATCAGTTGCCGGGGCTGAGCATCGTCAGCGTCGGTCACCGCAGCAGCCTGAAACGCTTCCATCCACGGCATGTGCGGATCGACAGCGGGCATCTGGTGGAACAGGCCGTGACCGCCTGACCCCCTCTGTAGGAGCTGCCGCAGGCTGCGATCTTTTGATGTTGTTTTTGAAGATCAAAAGATCGCAGCCTGCGGCAGCTCCTACAGGGGAGGTTTGTGACGAGTGATCGTACAACCCGCCTGCGCTATGATGCGAACCATGCCGAATTTTCGAGACCAGACGTTGACCATGGAAAACCCGATCGACACCCCACGCCTCCCGCGCAAGCGCCGCAGCCTGGCCCAGGAGCTGGTGACGGTGCTGACCGAGCAGATCCGCGACGGTCTGCTCAAGCGCGGCGATAAGTTGCCCACCGAGTCGGCGATCATGCAGGAGCACGGCGTCAGTCGCACGGTGGTGCGCGAGGCGATTTCCCGGTTGCAGGCCGCCGGCCAGGTGGAAACCCGCCACGGCATCGGCACGTTTGTGCTGGATACGCCGAGCCCCAGTGGCTTTCGCATCGACCCGGCGACCGTCGTCACTTTGCGTGACGTGCTGGCGATTCTCGAATTGCGCATCAGCCTGGAAGTGGAGTCCGCCGGCCTTGCCGCGCAGCGCCGCAGCCCCGAACAACTGGCGACCATGCGCGCCGCCCTCGATGCACTGAACGACAGCGTGGCCCACGCCAGCGATGCGGTGGCCTCGGACTTCGCCTTCCACCTGGAAATCGCCCTGTCCACCGGCAACCGCTATTTCACCGACATCATGACCCACCTGGGCACCAGCATCATTCCGCGTACGCGGCTGAATTCGGCGCGCCTGGCCCATGATGATCAGCAGCATTACATGAACCGCCTGAGCCGTGAGCACGAGGAAATCTACGAGGCGATTGCCCGCCAGGATTCCGATGCGGCGCGGGCGGCAATGCGTCTGCATTTGACCAACAGCCGCGAGCGGTTGCGTCAGGCGCATGAAGAGGCGCAGGCGCAGCGCGGGTGAGTGTCTGGCAGTCTGTTCGCGCCTGACACACCGCCATCGCTGGCAAGCCAGCTCCCACAGGTTCCTATGTTGAAGCGGATTTCGTGTACGGCATCAATCACTGTGGGAGCTGGCTTGCCAGCGATGAGGGCGGTGAATTCAGCGCGGCAATATCGAGCGATCCACCCGCACCGCCAGTTGCGCTTTCCCCGGTTTGGCAACAAACGCCACCTCGCCTGATTGATCCATAACCCCCCGCGCAATTGGCTTGCCATCCGCCAGCAACTCCAATGGCGCACCTTGCAGCGACTGCCCCGATGCCAGTTCCAGTTTCAATGTGATCGTCATGCTCATTCTCCTTGATTGACGTTGCCCGTCGGGTGGTAGTCCTTGAGCAGCAGGTAGGTGCTCCAGCCCCACCAGTCATCGATGGTGGCGGTGTCGTTGAGGTTGTTCACATCTTTGCGCCGCAACACCTTGCCGCCCTCGACGCGGAACAGCGGCGAGAAATTGCTGGAAAGATTCAGCACTGCCGTCAGGTCGGGCAGCCGTTGCAGGGCAGCGAAGGCCGACGGGGCGGGCACGTCGCCGCTGAGGTAAGCGGCAAAGATTTCATCCGCCGAGGCCTGCACCGCCAGATTGACCTGGGCGCGGTTGTCCGCGTCGCTGGCGTCGAAATAGCGCTTGTCGCCGTAGGCGCGCCATTGATCGCCGTGGGCGTTGCGCACCTTGAGGCCGAATTTGCTGTCCTCGTCGTGCATGAAGCGGGTGACCAGCGAGCCGAGGTCGCTCGGGGTGACCACTGCCGCCATTTCCTTGCGCGGCACCCGCAGGTGGCCGGCAGAGAACAGGTCGGTGAGGAAGTGGTCGGCAAATGCGTTCATCGCGTAGGCCCGTTCCAGTTGCTGCACATCGTGATGGGTACGAGCGGCGACGGCGGTTTGCAGGGCGGCGGTGTGCCCGGCGATGTAGGCCAGTCTGGCCCATTCGCCGAAGTGATCGGCGTTGTTCGCCGCCAGTTTCAGGTAACGCCCGAGGGGAAACAGCGCGGAGACAAAACTGCCGCCGCCGGTTGCCTTGTTCCACTCTTCAGACAACGTATCTCCTAACGCATCGTAGGCTTCGTGGGGTTGTTTACCGTCCTTGATCGCCTGTTTAACCGCGTCGACCTCTTTTTGCATGATCGCGAGAATCTGCGTCGCTTCGGCGCGGGAGGCCGGGAGCACGGCGAGGGAGTCGAATGCGGCGCTGAAGCGGTTCAGGCGATCGGCCGGGGTAGCGCCTTCGTTGATCGGTCGATCGACCACGCCGTAGAAATCTCCAGCCAGCGCCACCACCTGGCCGTAGGTCAGCGCAAGGCCGTTGGGCAAGTGCAAGGGTAGGTTTTGCGCACGAATCGGTTCGGCGTTTTCGCTGAAGCGCAGCAAGGTGTTATCGCCGATGGCCGTGTGTTCAGCGCCTTCGAAGCGCAGTGGCGGTCGAATGCTCAAGGCTTTGCCGGGGAGGGCGGTGGCCGGTTCGACATCGCTGTGGGCGTCGGCAATATGCAGCAGCAGATGCGGATTGTCAGCGTTGAAGTGGATGCCATTTACGTTGAAAAGATCATCGAATCGGGCGACGACCGGTTGGGGCCTTTCTTGTGGTTTCGGGTGCAGTCCGGACATTTCTTTCTCCTTGATATGTCGTCGGTGGATTTATTTTTAGCTGTATGTATATACAGTCTAATCGAGCCTAGACCAGATATTTCCTACGTCAAGAAACAATCCTGTCCGACAAAACGCTCCGGGCGACGATGAAATGCAGTTGACGGTTGTCTTTTAAGTTGTACGATGACTTACAACTTCAGCGCTGGCTGAACCATAAAACTCACAAGAAACGTTGTTACCCAGGGTGTTCGAAAAAATGAATCCACAAGAACTGAAGTCCATTCTCTCCGCCGGTCTGCTGTCGTTCCCGGTGACCGATTTCAACGCCCAGGGCGACTTCCATCGCGCCGGCTACATCAAGCGTCTTGAATGGCTGGCCCCGTACGGCGCGTCGGCACTGTTCGCAGCGGGCGGCACCGGTGAATTCTTCTCCCTGGCCGCCAGCGAATACTCGGAAATCATCAAGACGGCGGTCGATACCTGCGCCAGCAGCGTGCCGATCCTGGCCGGTGTCGGCGGCTCGACCCGTCAGGCCATCGAATACGCACAGGAAGCCGAGCGTCTGGGCGCCAAAGGCCTGCTGCTGCTGCCGCACTACCTGACCGAAGCCAGCCAGGACGGCGTTGCCGCCCACGTTGAAGCGGTGTGCAAATCGGTGAACATCGGCGTGGTGGTCTACAACCGCAACGTCTGCCGCTTGAACGCAGCACTGCTGGAACGTCTGGCCGAACGCTGCCCGAATCTGATCGGCTACAAGGACGGTCTGGGTGATATCGAGCTGATGGTGTCGATCCGTCGTCGCCTCGGCGATCGCTTCAGCTACCTCGGCGGCCTGCCGACCGCCGAAGTCTACGCCGCTGCCTACAAGGCCCTCGGCGTGCCGGTCTACTCGTCGGCGGTGTTCAACTTCATCCCGAAAACCGCGATGGACTTCTACCACGCGATCGCCCGCGACGATCACGCCACCGTCGCCAAGATCATCGACGACTTTTTCCTGCCGTACCTCGACATCCGCAACCGCAAGGCCGGTTACGCCGTGAGCATCGTCAAAGCCGGGGCCAAAATTGCCGGCTATGACGCAGGCCCGGTGCGGGCGCCGCTGACCGACCTGACCGGCGAAGAATTCGAAATGCTCGCCGCGCTGATCGACAAGCAAGGCGCGCAATAAACACCGACCCACAAGGCCGCTGAGCAATCAGCGGCTTTTGCGTAGAGAGGAGAATTTTCTGTGGCTGATTCCAAGCGTTACGACAACTACATCAACGGTGAATGGGTCGCCGGTGCCGATTACTCGGCCAACATCAACCCGTCCGAGTTGAGCGACACCATCGGCGACTACGCCAAGGCTGACCTGGCTCAGGTTAACGCCGCCATCGATGCGGCCCGCGCGGCGTTCCCGGCCTGGTCGGTGTCGGGCATTCAGGCCCGTCACGATGCGTTGGATAAAGTCGGCACGGAAATCCTCGCCCGTCGCGAAGAACTCGGCACCCTGCTGGCCCGGGAAGAGGGCAAGACCCTGCCCGAAGCCATTGGCGAAGTGACCCGCGCCGGCAACATCTTCAAGTTTTTCGCCGGTGAATGCCTGCGTCTGTCCGGCGACTACGTGCCGTCGGTGCGCCCGGGCGTCAACGTCGAAGTGACCCGCGAAGCCCTCGGTGTGGTCGGCCTGATCACACCGTGGAATTTCCCGATTGCGATTCCGGCCTGGAAGATCGCTCCGGCGCTGGCCTACGGCAACTGCGTGGTGCTCAAGCCTGCCGATCTGGTGCCGGGCTGTGCCTGGGCGCTGGCGGAAATCATTTCCCGCGCAGGCTTCCCGGCCGGCGTGTTCAATCTGGTGATGGGCAGCGGTCGGGTGGTCGGCGAAGCGCTGGTCAACAGCCCAAAAGTCGAAGGCATCAGCTTCACCGGTTCGGTCGGCGTAGGTCGGCAGATCGCCGTTAATTGCGTGTCGCGCCAGGCCAAGGTGCAACTGGAAATGGGCGGCAAGAACCCGCAGATCATTCTCGACGACGCCGACCTCAAGCAAGCGGTCGAGCTGTCGGTGCAGAGCGCGTTCTACTCCACCGGCCAGCGTTGCACGGCGTCGAGCCGCTTGATCGTCACCGCCGGGATTCACGACAAATTCGTCGAAGCGATGGCCGAGCGCATGCAGTCGATCAAGGTTGGCCACGCGCTGAAGTCCGGCACCGACGTCGGCCCGGTGGTTTCCCAGGCGCAACTGGAACAGGACATGAAGTACATCGACATCGGCCAGTCCGAAGGTGCACGTCTGGTCAGCGGCGGTGGTCTGGTGACCTGCGACACCGAAGGCTACTTCCTCGCGCCAACGCTGTTTGCCGACAGCGAGGCGTCGATGCGCATCAGCCGTGAAGAGATCTTCGGCCCGGTGGCCAACGTCGTTCGCGTGGCCGATTACGAGGCGGCGCTGGCGATGGCCAACGACACCGAGTTCGGTTTGTCCGCCGGTATTGCCACCACGTCGCTGAAGTACGCCAACCACTTCAAGCGCCATTCGCAGGCCGGGATGGTGATGGTCAACCTGCCGACCGCCGGTGTCGATTACCACGTTCCGTTCGGTGGCCGTAAGGGTTCATCCTATGGCTCACGTGAGCAAGGCCGCTATGCACAAGAGTTCTACACCGTGGTGAAGACCGCCTACATCGGTTCCTGATACACGCAATACCTGTGGGAGCTGGCTTGCCAGCGATGCGGACGACGCGATATGCCCTCGTGCCGCGGTGATGCCATCGCTGGCAAGCCAGCTCCCACAAAAGCAACACCAAAGAAGATTCACCCGCGCATAAAAATAATCAGTGGGAGTACATCTACATGCAATCGTCCAAGCCGACTCACGTCCGCTATTTGATCCTGCTCATGCTGTTTCTGGTGACCACGATCAACTACGCCGACCGCGCGACCATCGCCATCGCCGGTTCCAGCCTGCAAAAAGACCTCGGCATCGACGCGGTCACCCTCGGTTATATCTTCTCCGCTTTCGGTTGGGCCTACGTCGCCGGGCAGATTCCCGGTGGCTGGCTGCTCGATCGCTTCGGCTCGAAAAAAGTCTACGCCCTGAGCATTTTCTGCTGGTCGCTGTTCACCGTGCTGCAAGGCTTTGTCGGTGAATTCGGCATGTCCACGGCGATCGTTGCGCTGTTCATGCTGCGCTTTCTGGTGGGGCTGGCCGAGGCGCCGTCGTTCCCCGGTAACGCACGGATTGTCGCTGCCTGGTTCCCGACCGCTGAGCGCGGTACCGCCTCGGCGATCTTCAACTCGGCGCAATACTTCGCCACCGTGCTGTTCGCACCGCTGATGGGCTGGATCGTCTACACCTTCGGCTGGGAACACGTATTCATCGTCATGGGCGTGTTCGGCATCGTCTTCTCGGGGATCTGGCTCAAGGTTATCCATAGCCCGCGTCAACATCCGCTGGCCAACGAAGCCGAAGTGCAGTTCATCGCCGACAACGGTGGCATGGTCGACATGGACGTCAAGCAAGGCAAAAAAGCCGACGGCCCGAAATGGGATTACATCCGCCAGTTGCTGACCAACCGCATGATGCTCGGCGTGTATCTGGGCCAGTACTGCATCAACGGCATCACCTATTTCTTCCTGACCTGGTTCCCGGTGTACCTGGTGCAGGAGCGCGGCATGACCATTCTCAAGGCCGGTTTCATCGCCTCGTTGCCGGCGATCTGCGGCTTCATCGGTGGCGTGCTGGGCGGGGTGATTTCCGATTACTTGCTGCGCAAGGGCCATTCGCTGACCTTCGCCCGCAAGGCGCCGATCATCGCCGGTCTGCTGGTGTCCAGCAGTATCGTTGCCTGCAACTATGTTGACGTTGAATGGATGGTGGTCGGCTTCATGGCCCTGGCATTCTTCGGCAAAGGCGTGGGCGCGTTGGGTTGGGCAGTCGTCTCCGACACCTCGCCGAAACAGATCGCCGGTTTGAGTGGTGGCCTGTTCAACACCTTCGGCAACATCGCTTCGATCACCACGCCGATCGTGATTGGCTACATCATCAGTTCCACCGGTTCGTTCAAGTGGGCGCTGGTGTTCGTCGGTGCCAACGCACTGGTCGCGGTGTTCAGCTACCTGGTGATCGTCGGCCCGATCAAACGTGTGGTGCTCAAAGAGCCGCCAACCAACGGTGGTTCTGAAATCACCGGCAAATTGTCTCAAGCGCATTCCTGAGGAGCGGCGTCATGCAGTTGATTGAACATTCCGACTCGCCGCGCTACATCCGCCTGCACGAGCGGGACAACGTAGTGATTGTGGTCAACGACCAGGGCGTACCGGCCGGCACCGAGTTTCCGGACGGTCTGGTGACTGTGGATTTTGTGCCGCAGAGCCACAAGGTCACCCTCGAGGATATTCCCGAGGGCGGCCAGGTGATTCGCTACGGCCAGACCATCGGCTACGCGTTGCAGCCGATCCCGCGTGGCAGCTGGGTCAAGGAAGATCAACTGCGCATGCCGACTGCGCCGCCGCTGGACAGCCTGCCGCTGTCCACCGAAGTGCCGGCCGCGCAGGCTCCGCTGGAAGGCTTCACCTTCGAGGGTTACCGCAACGCCGACGGCACCGTCGGTACGCGCAATATCCTCGGGATCACCACCACCGTGCAGTGCGTCACCGGCGTGCTCGATCACGCGGTGAAACGCATCAAGGACGAGTTGCTGCCGAAGTATCCGCACGTCGATGACGTGGTGGCGTTGACCCACAGTTACGGCTGCGGCGTGGCGATCACCGCCACCGATGCCTACATCCCGATCCGCACCGTGCGCAACCTGGCGCGCAACCCGAACCTGGGTGGCGAAGCGCTGGTGATCAGCTTGGGCTGCGAGAAATTGCAGGCCGGGCAGGTGATGCACGAGGACGATGCCTCGGTCGACTTGAGCGAGCCCTGGCTGTATCGCCTGCAGGATTCCAGTCACGGCTTCACCGAGATGATCGAGCAGATCATGGCGCTGGCCGAGACCCGTTTGAAGAAGCTCGATCAGCGCCGCCGCGAAACCGTGCCGGCCTCCGAGCTGATCCTCGGCATGCAGTGCGGCGGTAGCGATGCGTTCTCCGGAATCACCGCCAACCCGGCGCTGGGTTACGCCTCGGACCTGCTGCTGCGCGCCGGAGCGACGGTGATGTTTTCCGAAGTCACCGAAGTGCGCGATGCAATTTACCTGCTGACCTCTCGTGCCGAGACCAAGACCGTGGCGCAGGAACTGGTGCGCGAGATGGACTGGTACGACCGTTATCTGGCCAAGGGTGAGGCGGATCGCAGCGCCAACACCACGCCGGGCAACAAGAAGGGCGGGTTGTCGAACATTGTCGAGAAGTCGCTGGGTTCGATCGTCAAATCCGGCAGCAGCGCGATCAATGGCGTGCTCGGCCCGGGCGAGCGTTTCAAGCAGAAGGGTTTGATTTTCTGCGCGACCCCGGCCAGTGATTTTGTCTGCGGCACCTTGCAGTTGGCAGCGGGGATGAACCTGCATGTGTTCACCACCGGGCGGGGTACGCCGTATGGTTTGGCGATGGCGCCGGTGGTGAAGGTCTCAACGCGTACGGAATTGGCGCAGCGCTGGCCGGACCTGATCGACATCGATGCCGGACGGATCGCCACCGGGCGCGCGACCATCGAGGAGTTGGGCTGGGAGTTGTTCCACTACTACCTGGATGTGGCGAGCGGCAAGCAACAGACCTGGGCGGAGAAGCACAAGCTGCATAACGACATCACGTTGTTCAATCCGGCGCCGATTACCTGATGGTTTGTGGGGCAAAAGCTACCCTCACCCCAACCCTCTCCCGGAGGGAGAGGGGGCCGATCCGGGAATATTTTAGTAATACACCGACCTGAAAATGCTTTGCCGAATCCATAGTCGACTCGGTATTGCAGGTCGATGTATGACGCACCACACCTCAGTCAGCCCCCTCTCCCGGAGGGAGAGAGGGGCCGATCCGGGAATATTTTAGTAATACACCGACCTGAAAATGCTTTGCCGAATCCATAGTCGACTCGGTATTGCAGGTCGATGTATGACGCACCACACCTCAGTCAGCCCCCTCTCCCGGAGGGAGAGAGGGGCCGATCCGGGAATATTTTAGTAATACACCGACCTGAAAATGCTTTGCCGAATCCATAGTCGACTCGGTATTGCAGGTCGATGTATGACGCACCACACCTCAGTCAGTCCCCTCTCCCTCCGGGAGAGGGTTAGGGTGAGGGGCTTTTCAAGCTTTTGGCTTATCATTAAGCCCTGACGACGCTCACTCAAAGGCTCCTCCCGGCATGCTGGCAATCTTCCTCGAAACCCTGAACATCACCGCGCCGGTGTTTGCCATGCTGTTCCTCGGGGTGTTGCTCAAGCGCATCGACTGGATCAACGACAACTTCATCCACACCGCCTCGGCGCTGGTGTTCAACGTCAGCATGCCGGCGCTGCTGTTTCTAGGGATCCTGCATGCGGACCTGCATGCCGCGTTGCAACCGGCGCTGCTGATCTATTTTGCGGTTGCGACGCTGGTGAGTTTTGCTCTGGCCTGGGGCTGGGCGATCATCAAGTGTACGCGCGAGGATCGCGGCATCTACACCCAGGGCGCGTTTCGCGGCAACAACGGGGTGATCGGTCTGGCGCTGGCGGCGAGCATGTACGGCGATTACGGGATTTCCCTCGGGGCGATTCTCGCGGCGCTGGTGATCCTGTTCTACAACACCCTGTCGACCATCGTGCTGGCGGTGTACAGCCCGGTGATCAAGTCCGATCCGTGGAGCATCTGCAAAAGCGTGTTCAGCAATCCGTTGATCGTCAGCGTGATTGCGGCGGCGCCGTTTGCCTGGTTCAAGATCAGCCTGCCGGGCTGGCTGGAAACCTCCGGCCAGTATCTGGCGCAAACCACGTTGCCGCTGGCGCTGATCTGCATTGGTGGCACGCTGTCACTGGCGGCGCTGCGTCAGAGCGGCAGCATGGCACTCAGCTCCAGCCTGCTGAAGATGGTCGGTCTGCCGGTGCTGGCAACCCTCGGTGCGTGGCTGTGGGGTTTTCGCGGGGCGGAGCTGGGAATTCTGTTTCTGTACTTCGGCAGCCCGACGGCGGCGGCCAGTTTCGTCATGGCCCGGGCGGCGCAGGGCAATCATGAGCTGGCAGCGGCGATCATTGTGCTGACCACGCTGATGGCGGCGGTGACCACCAATATCGGGATCTTTCTGTTGCAGTGGGGTGGGTGGATTTAAAGCAGATCAAAAGATCGCAGCCTGCGGCAGCTCCTACATTGGGATGCGTTCTCCTGTAGGAGCTGCCGCAGGCCGCGATCTTTCAGCTTTTCTGGTAACTGTCGATCACTTCCTGCGCCGCACGAAACGCATCAATCGCCGCCGGCACCCCGGCATACACCGCGCAATGCAGCAACGCCTCGCGGATTTCTTCTACGGTGCAGCCATTGTTCAGCGCACCCCGCACGTGGCCTTTCAATTCCTGCGGGCACTTCAACGCGGTCAGCGCAGCCAGGGTGATCAGGCTGCGGGTTTTCAGCGGCAGACCTTCGCGATTCCACACGCCGCCCCAGGCGTGTTCATTGACGAAGTCCTGCAACGGCTGAGTGAATTCGGTGGCGTTGCCCAGCGCGCGATCAACGAACGCATCGCCCATTACCTGACGGCGGATTTCAACCCCGGTTTTCTGCGAATCGGTCATGGCACATCCCTCTTGTGGTGTTGGCGGTGCCAGGCGCGTACGGACGTGAACAACAGAAACGCCAGCAGCGTCGGCAGCACGTAGAACAGCATCAGTTTTTCCAGTTTGCCGGCCAGCGGCATGCCGGTGGTGAACGACACCACGTGCAGCCCGTAAGCCGCGTACAAACCGAGCAGCAACAAACCTTCGGCGCGGGTCACACGGTAGCCGGAATAGAACACCGGCAGGCACAGCGCGGCGACGCCGAGCATTACCGGCAAGTCGAAATCCAGTGCGTTGGGCGAGACCGACAACGGCGTCGGTGCGATCAATGCAGTGACCCCGAGTACCCCGAGCAGGTTGAACAGGTTGGCACCAATCACGTTGCCCACGGCAATATCGCGTTGTCCGCGCAATGCGGCGATCAGCGAGGTGGCGAGTTCCGGCAGCGAGGTGCCGACCGCAACCACCGTCAGGCCGATCACCCGTTCGGAGAAGCCCAGATCGGTCGCCACCGCCACCGCAGCACCGAGCAGTAAATGTCCGGCGAACACCAACAGCGCCAGGCCGACAACGATCATCAGCAGACTGCTGAACCACGGTGCCTGCGGGGTTTGCGGCCATTCCGAATGCGGGCGCGCCGAGTGCCGCGACTGGCGCAGCAGCAGGCCCAGATACAACGCCAGTGCCGCGAGTAGCAGGACACCGTCGAAGCGACCGATCTGTTCATTCCAAGCGAGGACGAACACCAGCAGGCTGGCGCCGATCATCAGCGGAATGTCCAGGCGCACCAGTTGCCGCGACACCCGCAGCGGAATGATCAGCGCCGACAGGCCGAGGGTCATGAGGATGTTGAAGATGCTGCTGCCGATCACACTGCCGACGGCGATGTCGGGGTTGTGCGCCAGGGTCGCTTGCAGGCTGACCGCCATCTGTGGGGCGCTGCTGCCGAGGGCGACGATGGTCAGGCCGATGATCAGCGGTCGCACATGCAGGCGCGCGGCGAGACGTACGGCGGCGCGCACCATCAGTTCGGCGCCGAGGATCAGCAGGATCAGGCCGCTGAGCAACTCGATCACGTTGATCAGTGGTAAGTCGGCTAGAGCAAAAATGGTCAGCGCTCCATCAGTCGTCGAGGGCCTGTATGCGCACCCGCGCCGTGCCGCTGCCGAGCATGCCGAGGCGTTCGGCAGCCTCGTGCGAGACATCGATCAAGCGGCCACGGGTGTGCGGGCCGCGATCATTGATGCGCACAACGCAGGATTTGTCGTTTTTCAGGTTGGTGACCTTCACCCGTGTGCCGAATGGCAATTGGCGGTGGGCGGCGGTCAGGGAATGCTGGTTGAACGGCTCGCCACTGGCGGTGCGTTTACCGTGGTGTTTGGCACCGTAATAGGAGGCGACGCCGGTCTGGTCGTAACCGTGCGGGTCGATGATGTCGTTGCTGGCGCAACCGGCGAGCAAGGAGAGCAGGGCGCAGGCGCCGAGCAGGCGTTTCATTCGAAAGCTCCCAGAATAATTGTGGCGAGGGAGCTTGCTCCCGCTCGGCCGCGAAGCGGTCGCAAAACCAGCAACCGCATTCTTTCTGAAAAAGTGCGGATGCCGACTTGGGTCTGCTGCGCAGACCAGCGGGAGCAAGCTCCCTCGCCACAGGGGATCAGAGCCAGTAACAAATGCTGGCTCCATTTGCATCAGCCTTCGAGCTTGCTTTTCAGCAGTTCGTTCACTTGCTGCGGGTTGGCTTTGCCTTTCGAGGCCTTCATGGCCTGACCGACAAAGAAGCCGAACATCTTGCCGCGTTTGGCTTCGTCTGCCGCACGGTATTGCTCGACCTGCTCGGCGTTGGCCGCGAGCATTTCGTCCAGTACCGCGGAGATCGCGCCGGTGTCGGTCACTTGCTTGAGACCGCGCTTGTCGATGATCTCGTCCGCCGTGCCTTCGCCGTTGGCCATCGCTTCGAACACCACTTTGGCGATCTTGCCGGAGATGGTGTTGTCCTTGATGCGCTGCAACATGCCGCCCAACAGTTCAGCGGAAACCGGCGATTCGTCGATGTCCAGGCCTTGCTTGTTGAGCAGGCTGCCCAACTCGACCATCACCCAGTTCGCCGCCAGTTTGGCGTCGCCGCCGATGGCTGCGACTTTCTCGAAGTAATCCGCTTGCTCACGGCTGGTGGCCAGCACGTTGGCGTCGTACGCCGACAGACCGAACTGGCTCTGGAAGCGCTCGCGTTTTTGCGGGGGCAGTTCCGGCAGGGTGGCGCGCACCTCGCCGAGGAACGACTCTTCGATGACCACCGGCAGCAGGTCCGGATCGGGGAAGTAACGGTAGTCGTTGGCTTCCTCTTTGGAGCGCATCGGACGGGTCTCGTCCTTGTTCGGATCGTACAGACGGGTCTGCTGGATCACTTTGCCGCCGTCTTCGATCAGCTCGATCTGCCGCTGGATCTCCGAGTTGATCGCCTTCTCGATGAAACGGAACGAGTTGACGTTCTTGATCTCGCAGCGGGTGCCGAACTCGACCTGGCCTTTCGGCCGTACCGAGACGTTGCAGTCGCAACGCAGCGAGCCTTCGGCCATATTGCCGTCACAGATGCCCAGGTAACGCACCAGCGCGTGGATCGCCTTGACGTAAGCCACGGCTTCCTTGGCGCTGCGCATGTCCGGCTCGGAAACGATTTCCAGCAGCGGCGTGCCGGCACGGTTCAGGTCGATGCCGGTGGCACCGTTGAACTCTTCGTGCAGGCTCTTGCCGGCGTCTTCTTCCAGGTGCGCGCGGGTGATGCCGACACGTTTGACGGTGCCGTCTTCCAGGGCGATGTCCAGGTGGCCCTTGCCGACAATCGGCAACTCCATCTGGCTGATCTGGTAGCCCTTCGGCAGGTCCGGGTAGAAGTAGTTTTTACGGGCGAACACGTTGTGCTGACCGATCTCGGCGTCAATCGCCAGACCGAACATCACCGCCATGCGCACCGCTTCCTGGTTCAGCACCGGCAATACGCCGGGCATGCCCAGGTCGATCAGGCTGGCCTGGGTGTTCGGCTCGGAGCCGAACTGGGTGGAACTACCGGAAAAGATTTTCGACCGGGTAGTGAGCTGAGTGTGAATCTCCAGCCCGATCACGACTTCCCATTGCATGTGTGTCTCCTAGCCTTTTGCTGGGGATTTTGAAACGTCGCGAGCGAAGGTAAGGCAAGGCGAAAACTGGCGAGTAAGCGGAGTTGACTTTAGTCAATGAGCATTACGAGCCAGTTTTCAACGCAGCATTACCGAGCGCAGCAGTTTCAAAACCCCTGCGGGGTGCGGGTGTGCCAGTCAGTGTGTAACTGATACTGGTGGGCAACGTTGAGCAAACGGCCTTCCTGGAAATACGGCGCGAGCAACTGCACGCCCACCGGCAGACCGTCGACAAAGCCGGCCGGCATTGACAGGCCCGGCAGGCCCGCGAGGTTGGCGGTGATGGTGTAGACGTCTTCCAGATAGGCAGCGACCGGGTCGCTATTCTTCGCGCCGAGCTTCCAGGCCGGGTTCGGCGTAGTTGGGCCGAGGATGATGTCGACTTCATTAAAGGCCGCCATGAAGTCGTTCTTCACCAGACGGCGGATCTTCTGCGCTTTCAGGTAGTAGGCGTCGTAGTAACCGGCGGACAGCGCGTAGGCGCCGACCATGATCCGGCGCTGCACTTCCGGCCCGAAACCTTCGCCGCGGGAACGCTTGTACAGATCGATCAGGTTTTCCGGGTTCTCGCAGCGATGGCCGAAGCGCACGCCGTCGAAACGCGACAGGTTCGAGGAAGCTTCGGCCGGGGCGATCACGTAGTACGCAGGAATCGCGTGCTGCATGTTCGGCAGGCTGATTTCCTTGATCACCGCACCGAGCTTCTGCAGCTCCTGGATGCTGTTCTGGATCAGTTCGGCGATGCGCGGGTCGAGACCGGGGCTGAAGTATTCCTTCGGCACGCCGATGCGCAGGCCCTGCAGCGAGGTGTTGAGGCTGGCGGAGTAATCCGGAACCGGCTCATCGATGCTGGTGGAGTCGTTCTGGTCGAACCCGGCCATACCTTGCAACAAAATTGCGCAGTCTTCGGCAGTGCGCGCCAGAGGGCCGCCCTGATCGAGGCTGGAGGCGTAAGCGATCATGCCCCAGCGCGAAACACGACCGTAGGTCGGTTTCAGGCCGGTGAGGTTGGTGAACGCGGCGGGCTGACGGATGGAACCACCGGTATCGGTGGCCGTGGCCGCCGGCAATAGACGAGCGGCAACCGCGGCGGCCGAACCCCCGGACGAACCGCCCGGCACGTGTTCCAGGTTCCACGGGTTTTTCACCGCGCCGTACCAGCTCGACTCGTTGGCCGAACCCATGGCGAATTCGTCCATGTTGGTCTTGCCCAGGGTCACGGCGCCGGCAGCGGCCAGTTTCGCAACCACGGTGGCATCGTACGGCGCTTTGAAGTTGTCGAGCATCTTCGAGCCGCAGCTGGTGCGGATGCCCTGGGTGCAGAACAGGTCCTTGTGGGCGATCGGCGCGCCGAGCAGGGCGCCGCTCTCACCGTTGGCCCGGCGCGCGTCGGCGGCTTTCGCCTGCTCGAGTGCCAGCTCTTCGGTGAGGCTGATGAAACTGTTGAGCTGCGGATCGAGCTGGGTAATACGCGCCAGCAGGACTTTGGTCAGCTCTTCGGAGGAAAACTTTTTATCGGCGAGACCGCGGGCGATCTCGGCCAGAGTCATTTGATGCATTGCAGGCTCTTTCCCTTTAGTCGATGACTTTCGGAACCAGATACAGGCCGTTTTCGACCGCTGGTGCGATGGACTGATAGGCCTCGCGGTGATTGGTCTCGGTCACGACGTCGGCGCGCAGGCGCTGACTGGCTTCCAGCGGGTGGGCCAAAGGCTCGATACCGTCGGTATCGACGGCCTGCATTTCGTCGACCAGCCCGAGAATGCTGTTGAGGGCGGAAGTAATGTGCGGAAGATCGGCATCATTGAGGCCAAGGCAGGCCAGATGTGCGATTTTTTCCACGTCGGAGCGTTCTAGCGCCATCGGGATTCTCCAGTGGAAAACAGAACGGACGGCGTCCGTGTGTTAGATTGTCGGAACACTACCGCACTTCTACGGTCATAAGGCCGCGATTGTGGGGCTTGGTGCACAGAAAAGCGGCCAATTTAACATATTGGCGCCTTGCCCAAAATCCCTGTCGTTGTTAGAGTTTGCCGCACTTTTTTACCCACGCGTTGCCTAGGGTCCCTTTCCCATGTTCAAGAAACTGCGTGGCATGTTTTCCAGCGATCTTTCCATTGACCTGGGCACTGCCAACACCCTTATTTACGTGCGCGAGCGCGGTATCGTCCTGAATGAGCCATCGGTTGTGGCCATTCGGACACACGGTAACCAGAAAAGTGTCGTTGCTGTCGGCACCGAAGCCAAGCGCATGCTCGGCCGTACGCCGGGCAACATTGCTGCCATTCGTCCGATGAAGGACGGCGTGATCGCCGACTTCAGCGTCTGCGAAAAGATGCTGCAATACTTTATCAACAAGGTTCACGAAAACAGCTTTCTGCAGCCCAGCCCTCGTGTGCTGATCTGCGTTCCATGCAAGTCCACCCAGGTTGAGCGTCGTGCCATCCGTGAATCGGCCCTCGGTGCCGGTGCCCGTGAAGTGTTCCTGATCGAAGAGCCAATGGCTGCTGCGATCGGTGCCGGCCTGCCGGTTGAAGAAGCGCGCGGTTCGATGGTCGTCGATATCGGTGGTGGTACCACTGAAATCGCACTGATCTCCCTGAACGGTGTGGTCTATGCCGAATCCGTCCGCGTGGGCGGCGACCGCTTCGACGAAGCGATCATCACCTACGTGCGCCGCAACTACGGCAGCCTGATCGGTGAATCGACTGCCGAGCGCATCAAGCAGGAAATCGGTACGGCCTACCCGGGCGGCGAAGTTCGCGAAGTCGACGTTCGCGGTCGCAACCTGGCCGAAGGCGTTCCACGTGCATTCACCCTGAACTCCAACGAAGTGCTGGAAGCTCTGCAAGAGTCCCTGGCCACTATCGTTCAGGCGGTGAAAAGCGCGCTGGAGCAATCGCCGCCGGAACTGGCTTCCGACATCGCCGAGCGTGGCCTGGTGCTGACCGGTGGTGGCGCGCTGCTGCGTGACC
Source organism: Pseudomonas sp. LF020 (assembly GCF_053456425.1). NCBI lineage: Bacteria > Pseudomonadati > Pseudomonadota > Gammaproteobacteria > Pseudomonadales > Pseudomonadaceae > Pseudomonas > Pseudomonas sp. LF020. The sequence continues at coordinate 458,031 of NZ_JBRFIX010000003.1, read as the reverse complement.
TCGACAAGTTGCTGGCCCAGGAAACCGGTCTGCCGGTGATCGTTGCCGAAGATCCGCTGACCTGCGTTGCTCGCGGCGGTGGCCGTGCATTGGAAATGATGGACAAGCACACCATGGACCTGCTCTCCAGCGAATAAGCGCCGGTTTGCAATACGTGGGTGAGCGCGCAGGCAGCACTTTGCAGTGCTGCCTGTTGGCGTTTATCTTCTGTCAGTCTTCATCCAGGCCGGTTTGATGCCGTATGAATAAACAGAACATTTGCCTGGGAGGAGCGGCTTATTAAACCGCTTTTCGCCAAAGGCCCTTCGTTGGGTGTGCGCCTGTTGGTGCTGGCCGTGCTGTCGGTCGCGCTGATGGTGGTCGATGCCCGCTTCGACCTGCTCAAACCCGCGCGCAAACAAGCGTCGCTGGTGTTGATGGACGCCTACTGGATCACCGACCTGCCCGGACGGCTGTGGGAAGGGATCGCCAGTCAGTTCGGCAGCCGCACCGAGCTTGTCGCCGAAAACGAAAAACTCAAGACCGAGAACCTGCTGTTGCAGGGGCGCATGCAGAAGCTTGCCGCCCTTACCGAGCAGAACGTGCGGCTGCGCGAGTTGCTCAATTCCTCCGCACTGGTCAACGAAAAGGTCGAAGTGGCCGAGTTGATCGGTATGGACCCCAATCCCTTCACCCATCGCATCATCATCAATAAAGGTGAGCGCGATGGCGTGGTGCTCGGTCAGCCGGTGCTCGATGCGCGCGGTCTGATGGGCCAGGTGGTCGAGTTGATGCCGTACACCTCCCGGGTGCTGCTGCTGACCGACACCACTCACAGCATTCCTGTCCAGGTGAACCGTAACGGTCTGCGGGCGATTGCCAGCGGCACCGGCAACCCGGAACGTCTGGAGCTGCGGCATGTTGCTGATACCGCCGACATCAAGGAAGGCGATCTGCTGGTCAGCTCCGGCCTCGGTCAGCGCTTCCCGGCCGGTTATCCGGTGGCGACGGTCAAGGAAGTCATTCACGACTCCGGCCAGCCGTTCGCGATTGTCCGTGCGGTGCCGACCGCGGCGCTGAATCGCAGCCGTTACCTGCTGCTGGTATTCAGCGACAACCGCACCGCCGAAGAGCGTGCCAACGATGCGGCGCAGGCCCAGGAAAATCTTGATGCGCAGGGCGGTGGCCCGATGCTTCCGGCCACGGTGCCGAAAGTCGTCAACCCACCGGCGGCGGCAACGCCAGCTGCAGCCGCCGCTCCAGCTCCAGCTGCTGCGGCCAGCACTACGCCGGCCAAACCTGCGGCCAAGCCAGCGGCGGCGAGCAAGCCGCCAGCATCCCATCCGGCTGCGCGACCGGCGGCGAAACCGCCCGCCACTGCGCCGGCCAATACCGGGAGGCAAGAATAATGGTCGGGGCTACTGCTTCGCGTAACGGCTGGATTGTCTGGCTGACGTTTGTCGTCGGCATCCTGCTGAGTGTTTCACCTCTGCCGATGTTCATGGAAATCCTGCGCCCGCTGTGGCTGGCCTTGCTGCTGACCTTCTGGGCGTTGTACATGCCGCATACGGTCGGCATGGTCACCGCGTTCTGCCTGGGGCTGGCCGAAGACGTGCTGCAGGGCGATCTGCTTGGTCAGAATGCCTTGATCCTGACGCTGATCACCTTCCTCGTGCTGTCGTTGCAGCAGCGTCTGCGGATGTTCCCGATGTGGCAGCAATGCCTGGTGATCCTGGTGATCTTCGGCCTCGCTCAACTCGTTCAATTGTGGCTCAGCGCCTTGACCGGCAATCGACAGCCGACTCTGGCGCTGGTATTGCCGGCATTGGTCAGTGCCTTGCTCTGGCCTTGGGTCAGCTTCGCTTTGCGTGGATTGCGCCGGCGCTACAAAATCAACTGATTCGGTCAGGCATGTGCCCGCACCTCGACAAGGGAGATGTCTTGATGAAGCCGCTTTACCTCGCCTCTGGTTCGCCGCGTCGGCGTGAGTTGCTCGCGCAGATCGGCGTGCCGTTCTCCGCCATCAGTGCGGGCATCGATGAAACCCCGCTTCCCGAAGAATCGCCCTCGGCCTATGTCGAACGCCTGGCGCGCGGCAAGGCCGAGGCCGGTCGACGCACGCTGGTGTCCGACGCGGCGTTTTGCGTTCTGGGCGCGGACACCGCCGTGGTGCTCGATGGCAAAATTCTTGGCAAACCGGTGGACGAAGCCGATGCATGCGCCATGCTGATGATGTTGTCCGGCAAGGAGCATGAAGTGCTGACCGCCATCGCCGTGCTCGAAGGCGAGCGCTGTGAGTCGCGTGTGGTGCGCAGTCTGGTGCGGTTCCGCCCGATCAGCCGCGAAGAGGCTGCGGCCTACTGGGCCAGTGGTGAACCCCGGGACAAGGCCGGCGGTTATGGTATTCAGGGCCTCGGCGCGGTGTTTGTCGCCGGGCTCAATGGCAGCTATTCGGCAGTGGTCGGGCTGCCGGTTTGCGAAACCGCAGAACTGTTGGGCCATTTCGGCATACCCTGTTGGCAAAACCTGAACGCGCAATGAGCGTCGTACGAATCAAGATGCGGCCATTATCGTGAACATGCCTGAACGAGACCCTGCCATGAGTGAAGAGATTCTGATCAACATCACGCCGATGGAATCGCGCGTGGCGGTGGTCGAAAACGGTGTGCTGCAAGAAGTCCACGTCGAGCGCACGCAAAAACGCGGGATCGTCGGCAACATCTATAAGGGCAAGATTGTCCGGGTGCTGCCGGGCATGCAGGCGGCATTCGTCGACATTGGTCTGGATCGCGCCGCGTTCATTCATGCCTCGGAAATTTCTTTGCGCGAAGGCCCAGCGGTGGAAAGCATCAGCGCGCTGGTGCACGAAGGTCAGAGCCTGGTGGTGCAGGTGACCAAGGACCCGATCGGCTCGAAAGGTGCGCGGCTGACCACGCAGTTGTCGATTCCGTCGCGCTATCTGGTGTACATGCCGCGCACCGCCCACGTCGGCATTTCCCTGAAAATCGAAGACGAAGCCGAGCGCGAGCGCCTCAAGCAGGTGGTCAGCGATTGTGTGGCCAAGGAAGGGATCAAGGAGGCCGGAGGCTTCATCCTGCGTACCGCCGCCGAAGGTGCCGGGGCCGATGAGATCCTCATGGACATCCGCTACCTGCGCCGTCTGTGGGATCAGATCAATGCGCAGATCCAGACCATCGGCGCGCCGAGCGTGATCTACGAAGACCTCGGTCTGGCCCTGCGCACCTTGCGCGATCTGGTCAGCCCGAAGATCGAGAAAATCCGCATCGATTCCCGGGAAACTTTCCAGAAAACCACGCAGTTCGTCGCCGAACTGATGCCGGAAATCGCCGATCGGCTGGAACACTATCCGGGCGAGCGACCGATTTTCGACCTGTATGGCGTCGAAGATGAAATCCAGAAAGCCCTCGAGCGCAAAGTGCCGCTCAAGTCCGGCGGTTATCTGGTGGTCGATCCGGCCGAAGCCATGACCACCATCGACGTCAACACCGGCGCGTTTGTAGGCCATCGCAATCTCGAAGAAACCATCTTCAAGACCAACCTCGAAGCCGCCACCGCGATTGCCCGGCAGATGCGCCTGCGCAATCTGGGCGGGATCATCATCATCGACTTCATCGACATGGAAGATGAAGAGCATCAGCGTCAGGTGCTGCGTACGCTGGAAAAACAGCTCGAACGTGATCACGCCAAGACCAACATCATCGGCATCACCGAGTTGGGCCTGGTGCAGATGACCCGCAAGCGCACTCGCGAAAGTCTTGAGCAAGTACTGTGCGAGCCGTGCAGCAGTTGTCAGGGCCGTGGCAAGCTGAAGACCCCGGAAACCATCTGTTACGAGATTTTCCGCGAGATTCTGCGCGAAGCCCGGGCCTATCAGGCCGAAGGTTACCGGGTGCTGGCGAACCAGAAAGTGGTGGACCGTTTGCTCGACGAAGAATCCGGTAACGTCGCCGAGCTTGAAGGGTTCATTGGCCGCACCATACGCTTTCAGGTCGAAACCATGTATTCCCAGGAACAATATGACGTGGTGCTGCTCTGAGATCCTGCGGCACATTCAATCCAAAACGGCTGGCCTCAGCTTTTCGCAGTTTTATCGCCATGGGAGCCAACTGACATGGAGCGTCTGACACGCATTCTGGCCGCACTGACCCGCTGGGGGCTGGGCCTGTGCGCGTTGGTTCTGGTGTTGATGGCGTTGTACGTCAGCCTCGGTCGGGAACTGGCGCCGCTGGTGGCGGAATACCGCACCGATATCGAAGACAAGGCCACGGCTGCGCTCGGCATGCCGTTGCAGATCGGCGAGCTGGAAGGCAACTGGAGCGGTTTCGCGCCGATTCTGCTGGCCCATGATGTGATGGTCGGCGACGGCGCGAATGCCTTGCGTCTGGATCGGGTGCGCGTGGTGCCTGACCTCTGGGCCAGTCTGCTGGCGCGCGAAGTCCGCATCGCCCACCTGGAATTGAACGGCCTGAAGATCAGCGTCAAGGAAGCGCAGGACGGTACCTGGGCGCTGGAAGGCCTGCCGGTGCAGAACGACCAGCCGCTGGATCCCGAACAATTGTTCCAACGCTCGCAGATGGTTCAGCAACTCTCGGTGCTCGACAGTCAGGTGACCGTGCAGCCGCTGGATCAGGCGCCGATGACCTTCACCTACGTCGGTCTCAATCTGAAAACCGGCAGCAGCCGTCAGCGTCTCGATGCTCGTCTGACCTTGCCCGACGGGCAACCGGTGGCGATGAGCCTGCGTACGCGGATTCGCCCCTCTCGATTGCCGGACAGTTCGGTGGAGGGTTATGTCAGTCTGCCGCAAAGCGACTGGTCAAAGTGGCTGCCGGAACGTTTGACCCAACAGTGGAATTTCTCCGAGATCAAGGCGGGCGGCGAACTGTGGGTGAGCTGGAACGACGGCGCCCTGCAAAGCGCCGCCATCCGTTTGAACGCACCACAGGTGACCGGCGCTTATGCCGAGCGCAAGCCAATCAAGATCAGCAATCTGGCGCTCAACGGCTATTACCAGCGGGATGACGAAGGCGCGATTGTTACCCTCGATTCACTGGCGATGAACTTCGGCGAGACCCGCTGGGAATCCCGTGTGCAGCTCAAGCAGACGGTGGCCACCGATAAAGCCGATGAGCTGTGGCACTTGCAGGCCGACCGCCTCGATCTGACGCCGATCACGCCGCTGCTCAATGCGCTGGGGCCATTGCCCGAAAGCGTCGCCACGGTGGTCGACCACCTGAAGGTGACGGGTGGACTGCGCAACGTGCTGCTGGATTTTCGGCCCAACGCCACCGACGGCTCGAAATTCGGCTTCGCTGCCAACCTCGATAATGTCGGTTTCGATGCCTATCACGGTGCCCCGGCGGCGCGAAACGTCAGTGGCAGCCTCAGCGGCAACCTCGACGGCGGCGAGTTGCGCCTGGACAGCAAGGATTTCGTCCTGCACCTCGACCCGATCTTCGCCAAGCCATGGCAATACATCCAGGCCAACGCCCGCCTGACCTGGAAACTCGACAAAGAAGGTTTCACCCTGATCGCGCCGTACCTGAAAGTGCTGGGCGAAGAGGGCAAGATTGCCGGCGACTTCCTGATCCGCCTGCACTTCGACCATAGCCAGGAAGACTACATGGACCTGCGCGTCGGGCTGGTCGATGGCGACGGTCGCTACACCGCCAAATACCTGCCCGAAGTCTTGAGCCCGGCCCTCGACGAGTGGCTGCGCACGGCGATTCTTAAAGGCGCCGTGGACCAGGGCTTCTTCCAGTACCAGGGTTCGCTGAGCAAAAACGCCAAGGACGTGGATCGCAGCATCAGCCTGTTCTTCAAGGTGCATGACGCCGAACTGGCGTTCCAGCCGGGCTGGCCGCATGTCAGCAAGGTCAGCGGCGATGTGTTCATCGAGGACAGCGGCGTGCGCATCGTGGCCGACAAGGGCCAATTGCTCGATACCCAGGTCAGCGATGTCTTCGTCAACATTCCCCATGTGCCGGCCGGGCAACCTACGCATCTGTTGCTCGACGGCGGGTTTGCCGGTGGGTTAGGTGATGGCTTGAAGATTCTGCAGACCGCGCCGATCGGCACTGGCGAAACCTTTGCCGGCTGGGAAGGCGAGGGCGATCTGCAGGGCAAGGTCAAACTCGACATTCCGCTGGAAAAGGGCGATCAGCCGAAGATCCTCGTCGACTTCAAGACCGCCAATGCACGCCTGAAACTGGCTGAGCCGAAGCTGGAACTGAGTCAGCTCAAGGGCGATTTCCGCTTCGACAGCGCCAAGGGGCTGAGCGGGCAGAACATTGCCGCCAGGGCTTTCGACAAACCCGTCACCGCACAGATTTTTGCTGATGGCAGCCCTAACAAGCTCAAGACTCGGGTCGCGGCTTCCGGGCAGGTCGAAGTCAAAAAACTCACTGACTGGCTGGGCGTGACTCAGCCGTTGCCGGTGTCCGGGACCCTTCCGTATCAGTTGCAGGTCAACCTCGACGGTACCGACAGCCAGCTGACCGTCAGTTCCAGCATGAAAGGCGTCGCGGTGGATCTGCCGGCACCGTTCGGCATGTCGGCCGAGCAGGGTCGTGACACGGTGTTCCGCATGACGCTGCAAGGTGCGGAGCGGCGTTACTGGGTCAGCTACGATCAACTGGCAAGCTTCACCTTCGCCGCGCCGCCGAGCAATATCGCCGATGGTCGCGGTGAGCTGTTCCTCGGTACGGGCGACGCGGTTCTGCCGGATGCCAAGGGCTTGCGCATTCGCGGTGTGCTGTCGGAGCTGGACGTCGCGCCATGGCAGGATCTGGTCAGCAAATACGCCGGCAACGACCCGGGTGGCAGCGCCAAGCAATTGCTCAACAGTGCCGACTTCAAAGTGGGCAAGCTCACCGCTTTCGGCACCACGCTGGATCAGGCCGCAGTGCAGGTCAATCGCAAACCCTGGGCGTGGAATCTGGCGCTCGACAGTCAGCAGGCCAAGGGTTCGGCCAGCCTGCCCGATGCCAAGGGCGCGCCGATTGCGGTCAATCTGCAATACGTACGCCTGCCGGCGCCGGATCCGACGGTGCAGGCTGACGAGAATTCGCCTGATCCGCTGGTTTCGGTCGACCCGACGAAAATTCCCGCGCTGGATATCACCATCAATCAGTTGTTCCTCGGCCCGGATCTGGTGGGCGGCTGGTCGCTGAAAGTGCGCCCGACCGCCAAAGGCATCGCCCTGAACAATCTCGACATGGGCCTCAAGGGCATCCTGTTGCAGGGCAATGGCGGCTGGGAAGGGGCGCCGGGTTCGACCAACAGCTGGTTCAAGGGCCGGATCAGCGGCAAGAATCTCGCCGATGTGCTCAAGGGCTGGGGCTTTGCGCCGAGCGTGACCAGTGAAGAATTCCACATGGACGTCGATGGCCGCTGGCCAGGCTCGCCGGCATGGCTGGCGACCAAACGCTTCTCCGGCACACTGGATGCCTCGCTCAATAAAGGTCAGTTCGTTGAAGTGGAGGGCGGTGCGCAGGCGTTGCGGGTGTTCGGTCTGCTCAACTTCAACTCCATCGGCCGCCGCCTGCGTCTGGACTTCTCCGACTTGTTCGGCAAAGGCTTGAGCTACGATCGGGTCAAGGGCCTGTTGGTGGCAAATAACGGCGTATACGTCACTCGCGAGCCAATTCGTCTGACCGGTCCTTCGAGCAATCTTGAGCTGGACGGTACGCTGGATCTGGTCGGCGATAAGGTCGATGCGAAATTGCTGGTGACCTTGCCGGTGACCAACAACTTGCCGATTGCCGCGCTGATCGTCGGCGCACCGGCGGTCGGCGGGGCATTGTTCCTGATCGACAAGTTGATCGGCGACCGCGTGGCGCGCTTCGCCAGCGTCAAGTACACGGTCAAAGGTCCGTGGAAAGAGCCGAAAATCACCTTCGACAAGCCTTTTTGAGTAGCATGAGGCTTTCCCCCGTGTAGGAGCTGGCGCAGGCTGCGATCTTTTGATCTGGTTTTTAAAAGCAAAATCAAAAGATCGCAGCCTGCGGCAGCTCCTACAGTGATAAGTGGACTCCCTGTCAGGAAGCTGCCATGTCTTTAGCGGTGATTCAAATGGTCAGCCAGAGTGATGTGCTGGCCAATCTGGCGCAGGCTCGACGCCTGCTCGAACAGGCCGCGGCCGGCGGCGCGAAGCTGGCGGTGCTGCCGGAAAACTTCGCTGCCATGGGCCGTCGCGACATCGCCGACATCGGCCGCGCCGAAGCGCTCGGCGAAGGGCCGATCCTGCCATGGTTGAAACAGACCGCCCGCGACCTCAAGTTATGGATAGTGGCCGGCACGTTGCCGTTGCCTCCGCTCGGGCAGCCGGACGCCAAGTCCCACGCGTGTTCGCTGCTGGTCAACGATCAGGGCGAAACCGTTGCGCGGTATGACAAGTTGCACCTGTTCGATGTCGATGTGGCGGACAATCGCGGGCGGTATCGCGAATCCGATGACTATGCTTATGGCAGTGGCGTGGTGGTGGCGGACACGCCAGTTGGTCGGGTTGGTCTGACCGTGTGTTACGACCTGCGCTTCCCGGAGCTGTACAGCGAATTGCGCGCTGCCGGTGCCGAGTTGATCACCGCGCCGTCGGCCTTTACCGCGGTGACCGGTGCGGCGCACTGGGACGTGCTGATTCGCGCCCGGGCCATCGAGACGCAGTGTTACGTGTTGGCGGCAGCACAGGGCGGGACCCATCCGGGACCGCGTGAGACCTTCGGTCATGCGGCGATCATCGACCCGTGGGGCCGGGTGCTGGCGCATCAGGATCAAGGCGAGGCGGTATTGTTGGCCGCACGCGACAGTGATGAACAAGCGTCTATCAGGGCGCGAATGCCGGTGACCAATCACCGGCGGTTTTTCTCGCAGGGCGCACAGCGTCCTGCCTCAGAACACGAATTTAAGGCGTAAACCTATGAGCGAGTTGTTGTCCTCAGTCAGTGATCACCTGTTGGCGCCCGGCGGCGTGACCATCGAGAGCCTGCAAGGCGTGCTCGGTGACCTGGCCGGCCCGGGTATCGATGCTGCCGACCTGTATTTCCAGGGCCAGATTTCCGAGTCGTGGTCGCTGGAAGACGGCATCGTCAAGGAAGGCAGCTTCAACCTCGACCAAGGGGTCGGCGTGCGTGCGCAGTCCGGCGAGAAAACCGGTTTTGCCTACAGCAACGCGATCACCCTCGAAGCCCTCGGTGCTGCGGCTCGCGCTGCGCGCTCGATCTCCCGCGCCGGGCAGAACGGCACGGTGCAGGCGTTCAGCACTCAGGATGTCGCGCAGTTGTACGCGCCGGACAATCCGCTGGAAGTGCTCAGCCGTGCTGAAAAAGTCGAGTTGCTCAAGCGCATCGACGTCGCTACCCGCGCCCTCGATCCACGGATTCAGCAAGTCAGCGTGAGCATGGCCGGGGTCTGGGAACGGATTCTGGTGGCGTCCACCGATGGTGGCCTGGCCGCCGATGTGCGTCCGCTGGTGCGTTTCAACGTCAGCGTGATCGTCGAGCAGAATGGCCGTCGCGAGCGTGGCGGACATGGCGGCGGCGGGCGAACCGACTACCGTTATTTCCTCGCCGAAGACCGTGCCATGGGTTATGCCCGTGAGGCGCTGCGTCAGGCGCTGGTCAATCTGGAAGCGATTCCGGCACCGGCCGGTACCTTGCCTGTCGTCCTCGGTTCGGGCTGGTCCGGCGTGCTGCTGCACGAAGCGGTCGGTCATGGTCTGGAAGGCGATTTCAACCGCAAGGGCAGTTCGGCCTACAGCGGGCGGATGGGCGAAATGGTTGCCTCCAAGCTCTGCACCATTGTCGATGACGGCACGTTGAGCGGCCGTCGCGGTTCGCTGAGCGTCGACGACGAAGGCACCCCGACCGAGTGCACCACGCTGATCGAAAACGGCGTGCTCAAGGGCTACATGCAGGACAAGCTCAATGCGCGCCTGATGGGCGTGGCCCGTACCGGCAACGGTCGTCGCGAGTCCTACGCGCATCTGCCGATGCCGCGCATGACCAACACCTACATGCTCGGTGGCGAGAGCGATCCGGCGGAAATCATCGCGTCGGTGAAGAAGGGCATCTACTGCGCCAACCTCGGCGGCGGTCAGGTCGATATCACCAGCGGCAAGTTCGTGTTCTCCACCAGCGAGGCGTACCTGATCGAGGACGGCAAGATCACTGCGCCGGTCAAGGGCGCGACGTTGATCGGCAACGGCCCCGAGGCGATGAGCCGGGTGTCGATGGTCGGTAACGATCTGGCGCTGGACAGCGGTGTGGGCACGTGCGGCAAGGACGGGCAGTCGGTGCCGGTGGGTGTCGGTCAGCCGACGCTGAAAATCGATGCGATTACCGTGGGTGGCACGGGCGCATAAGGATGGAAACATCCTCTGTAGGAGCTGCCGCAGGCTGCGATCTTTGCTTTTTCAGATCAAAAGATCGCAGCCTGCGGCAGCTCCTACAGGAGCGAGATATCAACGCAGGCCGCGTTGGGTATCGTCCAGCTCACGGATGTACTTGAAGATCTTGCGGCTGGAGGCAGGAGGTTTGTTATGTGCAACCTCGTGCTGAGCCTGACGGATCAGGGAACGCAGTTGTTGGCGATCGGCGTCCGGGTACTCGACGACGAATTTCTCCAGCACGGCATCGTCACCGGCGATCAGGCGGTCACGCCAGCGTTCGAGGTTGTGGAAACGCTCGTTGTACTGACGGGTGGAGGCATCGAGTTGATCGAGCAGGACCAGAATCGCGTCAGTGTCCTGATCGCGCATCAGTTTGCCGATGAACTGCAGGTGCCGTTTACGCGCGATGTTCGCGGTGTGCTTCGGCGCATCAGCCAGGGCCCGGCGCAAGGCGTCGGTCAATGGCAGTTTTGCCTGCAAGTCGGGCTTGAGTGTTGTAAGGCGCTCGCCAAGGTCAACCAGAGCATGCAGCTCGCGTTTGACCTGAGATTTGCTTTTTTCTCCCGTATCGAGGGAGTCGTCGTAAGAATCAACCATGGTGGCAGTCCGCAAAGAAACGCCGCCATGATAACCAGTCGGGGGCCGCTTGTCCGGCCCGGTCGCTCGATGACCCCAGCCGAAAGCAGAATTTGAGTGGAGATGAGCATGAGTGCAGTTCAAAGCGTCGGCCCGCAAGCATTGCCGGCACTGCAGGAACAGGTCGAGCAGATCATCGCCGAAGCCAGGCGTCAGGGCGCCAGTGCCTGTGAAGTCGCGGTGTCGCTGGAGCAGGGTTTGTCGACGTCGGTGCGTCAGCGTGAGGTCGAGACGGTCGAGTTCAACCGCGACCAGGGCTTTGGCATCACCCTGTACGTCGGCCAGCGCAAAGGCTCGGCCAGCACCTCCGCCACCGGGCCGGACGCGATTCGTGAAACCGTTGCTGCCGCACTGGCGATCGCCAAACACACCTCTGAAGACGAAGCCTCGGGTCTCGCCGATGCCGCGCTGATGGCCAGGGATGTGCAGGATTTCGATCTGTTCCACGAATGGGACATCACCCCGGAGCAGGCCATCGAGAAGGCGTTGCTCTGTGAAGCCGCCGCGTTCGACGCCGATGCGCGCATCAAGAACGCTGACGGCACCACCCTCAGCACGCATCAGGGCTGCCGAGTGTACGGCAACAGCCACGGTTTCATCGGTGGTTACGCGTCGACCCGGCACAGCCTGAGCTGCGTGATGATCGCCGAAGCCGATGGCCAGATGCAGCGCGATTACTGGTATGACGTCAATCGCCAGGGCAGCCTGCTGGCGGATCCGGTGAGCATCGGCCAGCGTGCCGCGCAAAGGGCGGCGAGCCGACTGGGCGCGCGTCCGGTGCCGACCTGCGAAGTGCCGGTGCTGTTTTCCGCCGAGCTGGCGGGCGGCTTGTTCGGCAGCTTCCTGTCGGCGGTGTCTGGCGGCAGTCTGTATCGCAAATCGTCGTTCCTCGAAGGCACCCTGGGGCAGAAGCTGTTTCCGGAATGGCTGACCATCGATGAGCGTCCACACCTGATGCGCGCCATGGGCAGTGCGTCCTACGACGGTGATGGTCTAGCCACCTATGCCAAACCGTTCGTCGAGAAGGGCGAGTTGGTGTCGTACATCCTCGGCACCTACTCCGGGCGCAAACTCGGCATGCCGAGCACCGCCAATGCCGGTGGTGTGCACAACCTGTTCGTCACTCACGGTGATGAAGACCAGGCGGCGCTGTTGAAACGCATGGGCCGTGGCTTGTTGGTTACCGAGTTGATGGGCCATGGTTTGAACATGGTGACCGGCGATTACTCGCGTGGTGCGGCGGGTTTCTGGGTCGAGAACGGCGAAATCCAGTTCGCGGTGCAGGAAGTGACCATCGCCGGCAACATGCGCGACATGTTCAAGCAGATCGTTGCGGTCGGTAATGATCTGGAACTGCGCAGCAATATTCGCACGGGGTCGGTGTTGATCGAGCGGATGACTGTCGCGGGTAGCTAAGCTCCCATCTGCACAAAAAGGCGCGCCATCCACCCGGATGGCGCGCCTTTTTCATGTCCGCCCTGTAGGAGCTGCCGCAGGCAGCGATCTCTTGATCTTGTGTGTAAAAGCAAAATCAAAAGATCGCAGCCTGCGGCAGCTCCTACACAGCGGTCTTGTTTTGGTTCTCATTATCATCTAATAATGAATCTCATCTCCGAATGAGTCCCGGATCATGAGTTCTGCCTTGCACGAGCAGCCGTACCTCGAAAGCTGGCGCTGGATGAGTCGCCAGATCCGTTGCGCAATGGATCCTGACGAGCCGCGCCTGATCGAACATTACCTGGCCGAAGGCCGTTATCTGGCCTGCTGCACCGCGACTTCCCCGTGGACCATCGCTGAAACCTCCTTCCGTTTGCTGCTCGACACGGCCACCGACATCGCCTTGCCGTGGCACTGGCGCAGCCTGTGTCTCGATCAAGCCTGGCGGCCGCTGCGTGAAATGGAGCGCCTGTCGCTGTGCAACTGCCGGCTCCAGCGCTGGCAGCGTTACACCTGGCAGCTGGCTACCTGCGAGTTGCTTCCCTCGATTCCTCTCATTGAATTAGTCCAAGGATTTACCGATGACCAAGACACGTATTGAGCGCGACAGCATGGGCGAATTGCAGGTGCCGGTGGACGCTCTCTACGGCGCGCAGACCCAGCGTGCAGTGGATAACTTCCCGATCAGCGGCAAGCCGATGCCGACGCAATTCATCCGTGCGCTGATCCTCGCCAAAGCCGCCGCCGCGCGGGCCAACGTCGAGCTCAACCAGCTCAGCGCCGGCCAAGGCAAAGCCATCAGCGATGCCGCGCAAGGCCTGCTCGAAGGCGACTTCATGCAGCATTTCCCGGTGGATATCTTCCAGACCGGCTCCGGCACCAGCTCCAACATGAACGCCAACGAAGTGATCGCGACCCTCGCCAGCCGCCTGCTCGGCGAGCCGGTCAACGCCAACGATCACGTCAATTGCGGCCAGAGCAGCAACGACATCATCCCGACCACCATCCACGTCAGTGCTGCCCTGGCGCTGCACGAACAGCTGCTGCCGGCGCTGTTGCACCTGGTGCAGGTCATCGAAAACAAAGCCGAACAGGTTCACCGCCACGTCAAAACCGGTCGCACCCATTTGATGGACGCTATGCCGGTGCGTATGAGTCAGGTGCTCAATGGCTGGGCGCAGCAGCTCAAGGCCAATATCGCTCATCTGCAGGACTTGCTGCCGAGCCTGCAGTCGCTGGCGCAGGGCGGCACGGCGGTCGGCACCGGGATCAATGCGCATCCGGAATTCGCCGCGCGTTTCAGCCGCCAGCTCAGTCAGCTGACGAATGTGCAATTCACTCCGGGCAAGGATCTGTTCGCGCTGATCGGCTCGCAGGACACCGCAGTCGCCGTCTCCGGGCAGCTCAAGGCCACGGCCGTGTCGCTGATGAAAATCGCCAATGACCTGCGCTGGATGAACTCCGGCCCGCTCGCCGGTCTCGGCGAAATCGAGCTGGAGGGCCTGCAGCCGGGCTCGTCGATCATGCCGGGCAAGGTCAATCCGGTCATCCCGGAAGCCACCGCCATGGTCGCCGCACAAGTGATCGGCAACGACTCGGTGATCACTATCGCCGGCCAGTCGGGCAACTTCGAACTGAACGTGATGCTGCCGATCATCGCGCAGAACCTGCTGAGCAGCATTGAGCTGCTGGCCAATTCCAGCCGCTTGCTCGGTGACAAGGCCATCGCCAGCTTCAAGGTCAACGAGTCGCGGCTCAAGGAAGCGCTGTCGCGTAATCCGATTCTGGTCACCGCGCTCAACCCGATCATCGGCTACCAGAAAGCCGCCGAAATCGCCAAGCAGGCCTACAAACAGGGGCGCCCGGTGATCGATGTCGCGCTGGAACATACCGACTTGTCGCGCAGCCAACTGGAAGAGTTGCTCAATCCCGAGAAACTCACCGCCGGCGGCGTATAAATCCCGCAACCGCTTTGGAGGCTCACCATGGAGCACTGGAAACGCACGATCGAACGGGCCAATCGCTGCTTCATGCTGGGCGAGCTGATCGATGCCCGCGAGGCTTACTTGCAGGCCCTGGCCCTGGCGCAAGTGCTGTTCGAACGCTGGGCCGATGCCGACGAAGCGGTGGCGGCCTGCGTCATCTCCCATCACAACCTGGCGGACCTGCACCTGCGCCTGAATCAGCCGGAGGAGAGCGCCGAGTACCTTTGCGCGATTCATCAACGGCTGTTGCAGACCATGCAGGACGAGCGCCTGCGTCCGGCGCTGCGTGAAGCGGCGCTGCGCCAGAGCAGCAAGACTTACGTCGAACTGCTGAATTTCATCAGCGAACACGGCGAATATCCGCGTACCCAGCGCCTGCTGCACCCGGACACCGGCAATGCACGCCGCGCGTCAGCCTCACATCACCATGGAGTCCACTGAAATGGCTTTTACCTTGCCTGCCTTGCCGTACGCCTACGACGCCCTGGAACCGCACATCGATGCGCAAACCATGGAGATTCACTACACCAAGCACCACCAGACCTACATCAACAACCTCAATGCCGCCGTCGAAGGCACCGAGTACGCCGAGTGGCCGGTGGAAAAACTGGTCGCCAGCGTTCAGCAGTTGCCGGAAAAACTCCGCGCGGCGGTGATCAACCAGGGTGGCGGCCACGCCAACCATTCGTTGTTCTGGGAAGTCATGGTGCCCAACGGTGGTGGCAAGCCGAACGGCGCGCTGGCCAAGGCGATCGAGGAGCAACTGGGCGGTCTCGACAGTTTCAAGGAAGCCTTCACCAAAGCCGCGTTGACCCGTTTCGGCAGTGGCTGGGCCTGGCTCAGCGTGACTCCGGAGAAAAAACTTATCGTGGAAAGCAGCGGTAATCAGGACAGCCCGTTGATGAACGGCAACACGCCGATTCTGGGTCTGGACGTCTGGGAACACGCCTACTACTTGCGTTACCAGAACCGTCGTCCGGAATACATCAACGCGTTCTACAACGTGATCAATTGGCCTGAAGTTGCCGCGCGCTATCAGGCGGCACTGGTTTAAGTCATCTATAAAAACAATCCAAGGCTGACTATGGGCACTGAAACACTGGCGATTGGCGGTGGGCGCATGTTTCGTTACGCGGTCGGGTCGCTGTTGCTGCTGGCGGGCATCACCTTGCTCGCGGCGCATGGGCTGGAATGGCTGGATCTGCAGCCGAAACTGTCGCGGGCCTTGCAGGGCGGCGCGATCTGCGCCCTCGGCACGGCCCTCGGTGCGGTGCCGGTGCTGGTGATCCGGCGCATGCCGCAGAGGCTCAGCGATACGCTGCTGGGTTTCGGCGCCGGCGTGATGCTGGCGGCGACCGCTTTTTCGCTGATCGTGCCGGGCATTGCCGCGGCCGAAAGTCTGGGCCTGACACCCTGGGCCGCCAGCGGTCTGATCTGCTTCGGCATCATGCTCGGTGCATTCGCTCTGTATCTGGTGGATCTGAAACTGTCCGGCGCCTCACCGGAAATGCTCGTCGGTACCCCCGAGCACCCGGTGATTCCGCCGCGGATCTGGCTGTTCGTCTTCGCCATCATTGCCCACAACATTCCGGAAGGCATGGCGGTGGGGGTGTCTGCTGGCGGCGGCATGCCGGATGCCGACAGTCTGGCGATGGGCATCGCCTTGCAGGATGTGCCGGAGGGATTGGTGATTGCGCTGGTACTGGCGGGGGCAGGAATGTCGCGGGTCAAGGCATTCTTGATCGGTGCGGCGTCAGGACTGGTCGAACCGGTGTTTGCGCTGCTCTGTGCTTGGCTGGTCAGTCTGGCGGAGCTGTTATTGCCGTTGGGGCTGGCGCTGGCGGCGGGGGCGATGTTGCTGGTGGTGACTCATGAGGTCATTCCCGAGTCGCGGCGCAATGGTCATGACAAGCTGGCCAGCCTAGGCTTGCTGATCGGGTTTTGTCTGATGATGGTGATGGATACGGCGTTGGGTTGAATATCAAAAGATCGCAGCCTGCGGCAGCTCCTACAGTGAACGCATTCCAATGTAGGAGCTGCCGCAGGCTGCGATCTTTTGATCTTTTGATCTTTTAACGATCAACCACCCTCATCGAAGTAGTTGTTGATCAACGCCACCAGCGCATCCAGCGCTTCCTGTTCCTGATGTCCTTCAGTACTCAAATATATTTTGGTGCCTTTACCGGCGGCCAGCATCATCATCGCCATGATGCTTTTGCCATCCACCGTGGTTTCCGGTGTGCGACCCACTCTGATCGTGCAATCCGGGAACTGCCCCGCCACCCCGACGAACTTGGCCGACGCTCGGGCATGCAGGCCCAGTTTATTGATGATTTCGATTTCCAGAGCAGGCATCGCGGTGTGAATCCTTTAAGTGAGGTCGCGGTGGCGAACCTGGACGTTCTTCAGGGTTTTCTGCAGGGCCTGACCCAGGCGTTCGGTCAGGTAAACGGAGCGGTGATGTCCGCCAGTGCAGCCAATGGCAATGGTGACATAGGCGCGATTGCTCGCCGCAAAGCGCGGCAACCATTTATTCAGGTAGCCGTAGATGTCCTGGAACATCTCTTCGACCTCCGGCTGCGTCGCCAGATACTCGGCGACCGGTGCGTCGAGTCCGGATTGTGCGCGCAATTCAGGCTTCCAGTACGGATTGGGCAGGCAGCGCACGTCGAACACCAGATCCGCGTCCACCGGCATGCCGCGCTTGAAACCGAACGATTCAACCAGAAATGCCGTCCCCGGCTCCGGCTGGTTCAGCAGGCGCAGTTTGATGGTATCGCGCAACTGGTACAGATTCAGATTGGTGGTGTTGACCTTGAGATCGGCCAGGTCGGCAATCGGGCCGAGCAGGGCGGTTTCATCTTCGATCGCTTCGGCCAGTGAGCGGTTGGCGGTGCTCAGCGGGTGGCGACGGCGGGTTTCCGAGAAGCGTTTGAGCAAGGTTTCTTCGTCGGCATCCAGATACAGCACATCACACTGGATGTGTCGGGCGCGGACTTCTTCGAGCAACTCGGGGAAGCGTGACAAATGACTCGGCAGGTTTCGCGCATCGATCGACACAGCCACCAACGGCTGAGCCAGCTCGGTATGAATCAGGGCGCGTTCGGCGAGTTCCGGCAGCAGACCGGCCGGCAGGTTGTCGATGCAGTAGTAGCCGTTGTCCTCAAGAACATTCAGGGCGGTACTTTTACCCGAGCCGGAGCGGCCGCTGACGATGATCAAACGCATGATTAGTGACCGTTCTGCTCGCTCAGGACGACCTGATACAAGGCTTCATTGCTCGGTGCGCTACGCAGTTTTTCGCGCACTTCCTTGCGGTCGAGCATGCTGGCGATCTGGCGCAGTAATTCCAGATGAGCATCGGTGGCCGCTTCCGGGACCAGCAAGACAAACAGCAGGTCAACCGGTGCGCCGTCGATTGCATCGAAATCGATGGGCGCTTCAAGGTGCATCAACGCGCTGATAGGCGCTTCGCAGCCTTTGAGACGACAGTGGGGGATGGCGATGCCGTTGCCGAAACCGGTGGAACCGAGTTTCTCACGGGCGATCAGCGCTTCGAAGACATCTTGCATCTCCAGATCCGGCACTTCGCGGGCGATCAGGTTGGCAATCTGTTCGAGGGCTTTCTTTTTACTGCCGCCCGGCACGTTCACCAGGGAACGGCCGGGGGTCAGGATACTTTCAAGTCGGATCATGGGGGTGGGGGTTATCGACCGGTAGCGCCCTGAAGCAGGCTCTGGGTCTTTTCCTTATGCTTTTTGAGTTGTTTATCAAGCTTGTCGGTCAGCGCGTCGATCGCTGCGTACATGTCGGTATGTTCCGCGTTTGCGACGACCTCATTGCCGGGAATATGCAGCGTGGCTTCGATTTTCTGCTTCAGCTTTTCGACGCACATCGTGACTTGCACGTTGGTGATCTTGTCGAAATGTCCCTCAAGCCTCTTGAGCTTCTGCTCAACGTATTCACGGAGAGGTTGGGTAACTTCCAGTTGGTGTCCACTGATGTTGACTTGCATACAGCTTCTCCTTCGTTGCCAGTGCATAAAGCGGCAGGCCGAACAGCCTGCCACTGGAACGCTGTAACGTGGCTTACATCAACCGCTTGCGTTCGCTCGAAGGCGCGATCCCTAGGGATTCACGGTACTTGGCGACGGTGCGGCGAGCCACCTGAATGCCTTGTGCCTCCAGTAAACCAGCGATCTTGCTGTCACTCAACGGCTTTTTCTGATTTTCCGCTGCAACCAGTTTTTTGATGATCGCGCGGATCGCCGTGGACGAGCATTCACCGCCTTCGGAGGTGCTTACATGGCTGGAGAAAAAGTATTTCAGTTCATAAATGCCCCGTGGGGTATGCATGAATTTCTGTGTGGTGACCCGGGAAATCGTCGATTCGTGCATGCCTACCGCTTCGGCGATGTCGTGCAGGACCAACGGCTTCATGGCTTCGTCGCCGTACTCCAGGAAACCGCGCTGATGCTCGACGATCTGGGTGGCCACTTTCATCAGGGTTTCGTTGCGGCTCTGCAGGCTCTTGATGAACCAGCGTGCTTCTTGCAACTGGTTGCGCATGAAGGTGTTGTCGGCGCTGGTGTCGGCGCGACGGACGAAACCGGCGTACTGCGCGTTGACCCGCAAACGGGGCACCGACTCCTGATTCAATTCGACCAGCCAGCGCTCGTTGTCCTTGCGCACAATGACGTCGGGCACCACGTACTCGGCTTCGGTCGATTCGATCTGTGAGCCCGGGCGTGGATTGAGGCTTTGCACCAGTTCGATGACCTGACGCAGCTCGTCTTCCTTGAGCTTCATGCGCCGCATCAACTGGCTGTAGTCACGACTGCCGAGCAGATCGATGTAATCGCTGACCAGACGTTTGGCTTCGTTGAGCCACGGGGTCTTGGCCGGGAGCTGACGCAGTTGCAGCAACAGGCATTCGCCGAGGTTGCGCGCGCCGATGCCGGCGGGTTCGAACTGTTGAATGCGGTGCAGAACGGCCTCGATCTCGTCCAGCTCGATGTCGAGCTCCGGATCAAAGGCGTCGAGGATTTCTTCGAGGGTTTCGTCGAGGTAGCCCTGATTGTTGATGCAATCGATCAGGGTCACGGCGATCAGGCGGTCGGTGTCGGACATCGGCGCCAGGTTCAATTGCCACAGCAAATGGCTTTGCAGGCTTTCGCCGGCGGAGGTGCGGGTGGTGAAGTCCCACTCGTCGTCATCGCTGCTGGGCAGACTGCTGGCGCTGGTCTGGTAGACGTCTTCCCAGGCGGTATCAACGGGCAGTTCGTTAGGAATGCGCTCGTTCCATTCGCCATCTTCCAGGTTGTCCACCGTCGGGGCGGTTTCCTGATAGGAGGGTTCCTGAATGTCGGTGTTGGTTTTTTGTTCGACGTTGTCGGCCAAAGGATCGGTATTGTCGAAGTCGTCGCCTTCTTCCTGGCGTTCGAGCATCGGATTGGATTCCAGGGCCTCCTGGATTTCCTGTTGCAGGTCCAGGGTCGACAATTGGAGCAGGCGGATGGCCTGTTGCAGCTGCGGTGTCATCGTCAGCTGCTGGCCCATTCTCAAGACTAGCGATGGTTTCATGGCAGGGGCTTAACACCTTATTCGCCGGCGCGCATGCGCCATCCACTACAGGGCGCCGGAGCGCCAAACTTAAGCAAATTATATGCCTGAAACTGTCGTGTTTGCCTAGAGCGCTGTAACAATTAAAGCGTATTAAATCCTGCTTGAATCGATACAGCGCCCGGGCGGCTCACCGGGCACTATTCGCTTAGAGGCGGAACTCGTGGCCCAGGTACACTTCCTTCACCAGATCGTTGGCAAGGATGGTCGCCGCATCGCCTTCGGCGATCAGTTGACCGTCGTTGACGATGTAGGCGGTTTCGCAGATATCCAGGGTCTCACGCACGTTGTGGTCGGTGATCAGTACACCGATGCCCTTGGCCTTGAGGTGGTGGATGATCTGCTTGATGTCGCCAACCGAAATCGGGTCGACACCGGCGAACGGTTCGTCGAGCAGGATGAATTTCGGTGCGGTCGCCAGGGCGCGGGCGATTTCCACCCGGCGGCGTTCACCACCGGACAGGCTCATGCCGAGGTTGTCGCGGATGTGGCTGATGTGGAACTCCTGCAGCAGGCTTTCCAGTTCCTTGCGACGACCGGCCTTGTCGAGTTCCGTGCGGGTTTCGAGGATGGCCATGATGTTATCGGCCACCGACAGTTTGCGGAAGATCGATGCTTCTTGCGGCAGATAGCCGATACCGGCCTTGGCACGACCGTGCATCGGCTGATGGCTGACGTCCAGATCATCGATCAGCACGCGACCCTGATCGGCCTGCACCAGGCCGACGATCATGTAGAAGCAGGTGGTCTTGCCGGCGCCGTTCGGGCCGAGCAGGCCAACGATCTGGCCACTGTCGATCGACAGGCTGACGTCGCGCACAACCTGGCGGCTTTTATAGGCCTTGGCCAGGTGTTGGGCTTTCAGAGTTGCCATTACTGGGTCTTCTCGTCGGTTTTCTTCTTCGGCTGGATCACCATGTCGATGCGCGGACGCGCTTCGGTGACTTTGCTACCGGTAGCGCGACCGGCACTGGCCAGCTTCTTCACTGTGTCATAGACGATTTTCTCGCCCTGAGTGGTGTTGTTGTCCTTGTCGACAACCTTGGCCTTGTCGATCAGCACGACGCGGTTTTGCGCGGCGTGGTACTGGATCGTCACGCCCCAGCCTTGTACCGGCTTTTTGTCGCCCTGAGTCTGCAACTGCTCGAAGTAGGCAAGGTTGCCCACCGAGGTCACCACGTCGATATCACCGGTCGGGGTACGGGTGATGGTCACCGTATTGCCCTTAACGATCATCGAACCCTGGGTGATGATCACGTCACCTTTATAGGTGGCGATGCCATTCTTGTCGTCCAGTTGGGCGTCGTCGGCCTGAATGCGGATAGGTTGCTGCTGATCGTTCGGCAGAGCCCAGGCGCTCACGCTTCCCAGTGCTGCGCCCAGACTGAGCAAAATAGGGAGGGTTTTAACGAGCCTCATACTGTCCTCTTACGTTCGATTGCAGGTGTATCCTGCTGTCCTTCAAATACGCCTTCATTCCCACGCCAGTCGATACACCGCCAGCGCCGTCGATTCTAACGGGTTGCTCGGTCTGCGCATATTGCTGCTGAGGGAACACCGTCATGCGTGTGCTGGTGATCAGGGTGTCGCGGTTCTTTTCATCGGTGCGCTTGATGCGTACCGAGTCGATCAATTCTACCTGCGTTCCGTCCGGATTCACTTCGCCGCGCTCGCTGGTCACGTGCCATGGAAACTCGGTGCCGCGATACATGTTGAGGTCAGGTTTGGTGACCAGTGTCACGTCCGTGGCCTTCAGGT
Organism: Pseudomonas sp. LF020; assembly: GCF_053456425.1. NCBI lineage: Bacteria > Pseudomonadati > Pseudomonadota > Gammaproteobacteria > Pseudomonadales > Pseudomonadaceae > Pseudomonas > Pseudomonas sp. LF020. The sequence goes on along the minus strand of NZ_JBRFIX010000003.1, from coordinate 436,207 downwards.
GTTCGGCCTTGTCCGAAGTCATTTCATACTGCACTTTGCCGTCCGGCAGGTATTGCAGGGTATGCGTATTGGTGGCGTACCAGTCGATTGCAGTGTCTTCGACCTTGACCGCAGGTTTGTCGAGGAACCGTTCCGGACTGATGTTCCAGTAGCCGACCGCCGCAAACATGGCAGCGATACAGCCGAACAGCAGGAAGTTGCGAAATTTTTTGCTAAACATGGTCTGGCTCACAGGTACGCGGCGTTGGCCGCATCGAGGCGGCCCTGGGCGCGCAGGATCAATTCGCAGAATTCACGGGCGGCACCTTCGCCACCGCGGGCCCGAGTGACGCCATGGGCGTGTTCGCGCACGAAATCGGCGGCATTGGCGACGGCCATGCCCAGACCTACGCGGCGGATCACCGGCAGGTCAGGCAAGTCGTCACCGAGGTAGGCGACCTGTTCATAGCTTAGGCCCAGTTGCGCCAGTAGACCGTCCAGAACCACCAATTTGTCTTCGCGGCCCTGAAACAGGTGCGGGATGCCGAGGTTCTTCGCCCGGCGTTCAACCACCGGCGTCTTGCGGCCGCTGATGATGGCGGTTTCGACACCGGCATTCATCAGCATCTTGATGCCCTGGCCGTCGAGGGTGTTGAAGGTCTTGAATTCGCTGCCGTCTTCGAGGAAGTACAGGCGCCCGTCGGTGAGAACGCCGTCGACGTCGAACACCGCCAGTTTGATCGCTTTGCCGCGTTGCAGCAGATCGGTGGTCATTACATCACTCCTGCACGCAGCAGATCGGAGAGGTTGAAGGCGCCGATCGGGCGATCTTCTTCGTCCACGACCACCAGTGCGTTGATTCGGTGGTCTTCCATGATTTTCAGCGCTTCGGCGGCGAGCATCTCGGGCCGTGCGGTCTTGCCGTGTGCGGTCATGACCTGGTCAATGGTGGCGCTGCGGATGTCGATGCTGCGATCCAGGGTGCGGCGCAAATCGCCGTCGGTGAAGATCCCGGCCAGCTTGCCATCGGCTTCAACGATCGCGGTCATGCCCAGACCCTTGCGGGTCATTTCCATCAGCGCGTCTTTGAGCAGGGTGCCGCGCTGCACTTGCGGCAGCTCTTGCCCGGCATGCATGACGTTTTCCACTTTCAGCAGCAGGCGTCGACCCAGAGCGCCGCCCGGGTGCGAAAAAGCAAAATCTTCGGCAGTGAAACCGCGCGCTTCCAGCAGCGCCACCGCCAGGGCATCACCCATGACCAGCGCCGCAGTGGTCGAGGAGGTCGGTGCCAGGTTCAGCGGGCAGGCTTCGTGCTCGACGTGAACGTTGAGATTGACTTCGGCGGCCTTGGCGAGCGGCGACTGCGGATTGCCGGTGAGGCTGATCAACTGGATGCCGAGGCGCTTGATCAATGGCAGCAGGGTGACGATTTCGTTGGTCGAGCCGGAGTTGGAGAGGGCGAGGATCACGTCGTCGCGGGTGATCATGCCCATGTCGCCATGGCTGGCTTCGGCCGGGTGGACGAAAAATGCCGGGGTGCCGGTGCTGGCCAGGGTTGCGGCAATCTTGTTGCCGACGTGCCCGGATTTGCCCATGCCGACCACCACCACACGGCCTTTGCTGGCCAGAATCATCTCGCAAGCGCGTACGAAATCGGCGTCGATATGGGGCAACAAGCCTTGTACGGCTTCCACTTCGAGGCGGATGGTGCGTTGTGCCGATTGAATCAGGTCGCTGGATTGGCTCATGTCAGAAATCGTATAGCCCGATGAAAAGGCGGCGATTATAGCGGTTATGTTGAAAAGCCTCACGCAAGTTCGTCGTGCTTTGTCATTCCTTGTCACCAAAACCCTGAAAAAGCGCGGGCGGGCCTGTCATGTCGCTGAACACAGAGGGGCATGGGCCTTGGGCGCTTGGCCTTTGCAGTGATATAGTTCGCCGCCAGTTCGGCCTGCCCGGGAGGTATGTGCTTTCCAAGGAAAGCCAGGCGTCCGAGTGAGAGGCTGCATCGCAAGGAGTTTAGATGAGTGCCGATAACGCCTACGCGGTCGAGCTGAAGGGAGTCTCCTTCAAGCGCGGTGCGCGCAGCATTTTCAATAACGTCGATATTCGCATCCCGCGTGGCAAGGTTACCGGCATCATGGGACCTTCCGGGTGCGGCAAGACCACTTTGTTGCGCTTGATGGGTGCGCAGTTGCGTCCTTCCAGCGGCGAAGTCTGGGTCAACGGCCAGAACCTGCCGACACTGTCGCGCAGTGATCTGTTCGATGCGCGCAAGCACATGGGTGTGCTGTTTCAGAGCGGCGCGCTGTTCACCGATCTCGATGTCTTCGAGAACGTCGCGTTCCCCCTGCGCGTTCATACCCAATTGCCGGATGAAATGATCCGCGACATCGTCCTGCTCAAATTGCAGGCGGTCGGCTTGCGCGGTGCCATCGAGTTGATGCCCGACGAGCTGTCCGGCGGCATGAAGCGCCGGGTGGCGCTGGCCCGGGCGATTGCGCTCGATCCGCAGATTCTCATGTATGACGAGCCTTTCGTCGGCCAGGATCCGATCGCCATGGGCGTGCTGGTACGCCTGATCCGTCTGCTCAACGACGCGTTGGGAATCACCAGTATCGTGGTCTCTCACGATCTGGCCGAAACCGCGAGCATTGCTGACTACATCTATGTAGTAGGTGATGGTCAGGTGCTGGGGCAGGGCACGCCGGACGAATTGATGAATTCGGGTGAGCCGCGTATTCGCCAGTTCATGACCGGCAACCCCGATGGCCCGGTGCCGTATCATTTTCCAGCGACGGATTACCGCGCAGATCTTCTGGGGAAGCGCTGATGCGCAGAATTTCACTAATAGAACGCGTACGCCGTTTCGGCGAGGCGGCGATCGACGCCGTCGCGGTGTTCGGTCGCGCGACCCTGTTCCTGTTTCACGCCCTGCTCGGTCGTGGCGGCATCAGCGGCGGATTTGGCCTGCTGGTCAAGCAACTGCATTCGGTTGGCGTGATGTCGCTGGTGATCATCGTCGTGTCGGGGATTTTCATCGGCATGGTGCTGGCGCTGCAGGGCTTCAGTATTCTGTCGAGCTACGGTTCGGAGCAGGCCGTGGGGCAGATGGTCGCCCTGACGTTGCTGCGTGAACTGGGACCGGTGGTGACGGCGTTGCTGTTTGCCGGGCGTGCCGGTTCGGCGCTGACCGCGGAAATCGGCAACATGAAGTCCACCGAACAGCTTTCCAGCCTGGAAATGATCGGTGTCGATCCGCTCAAATACATTATTGCCCCGCGTCTGTGGGCCGGTTTCATTTCCCTGCCGGTGCTGGCGATGATTTTCAGCGTGGTGGGGATCTGGGGCGGTTCGTGGGTGGCTGTCGACTGGCTTGGCGTGTATGAAGGCTCCTACTGGGCGAACATGCAGAACAGCGTGAACTTCACCAGCGATGTGCTCAACGGCGTCATCAAAAGTATCGTTTTCGCCTTCGTCGTGACCTGGATTGCCGTTTTCCAAGGCTATGACTGTGAGCCCACTTCCGAGGGCATCAGTCGCGCCACTACCAAGACCGTGGTATTCGCCTCGCTGGCAGTACTGGGCCTGGACTTTATTCTGACCGCTTTGATGTTTGGAGATTTCTGATGCAAAACCGCACCCTGGAAATCGGTGTCGGCCTGTTCCTGCTGGCAGGGATCCTGGCCTTGTTACTGCTTGCTCTGCGGGTCAGTGGGCTGTCTCCGACTTCGACCACCGACACCTATAAACTGTATGCCTACTTCGACAATATCGCCGGTTTGACGGTCAGAGCCAAGGTGACCATGGCCGGTGTGACCATCGGCAAGGTCACGGCCATCGATCTGGATCGCGACAGCTTCACCGGTCGGGTCACCCTGCAAGTGGATAAAAAGGTCGACAACCTGCCGACCGACTCCACAGCGTCTATCCTGACCGCTGGCCTGTTGGGAGAGAAGTACATCGGTATCAGCGTGGGCGGGGAAGACACCCGTCTGAAGGATGGTGGAACCATCCACGACACGCAGTCGTCTCTGGTACTGGAAGACCTGATCGGTAAATTCCTGCTCAATACCGTTAGCAAAGACGCCAAATGAGGAGCTTTTGAATGATCTCTACCTTGCGACGTGGCCTGTTGGTGTTGCTCGCGGCCCTGCCGATGCTGGCTAACGCTGCGCCTGGACAGTCGGCGCACGACCTGATTCAGGACACCACGAACCGGATGCTGGCCGATCTCTCGGCCAATAAAGAGAAGTACAAGCAGGATCCACAGGATTTCTACACGGCGCTGAACACCATCGTCGGTCCCGTGGTGGATGCCGAAGGCATTTCCAAGAGCATCATGACGGTCAAGTACTCGCGCAAGGCCACGCCGGCGCAGATGCAGACCTTCCAGGAAAACTTCAAGCGCGGCCTGTTCCAGTTCTATGGCAATGCCTTGCTCGAATACAACAACCAGGGCATTACCGTTGATCCGCCCAAGGATGAGTCCGGCGATCGCACCAGCGTCGGCATGACCGTCAAGGGCAACAACGGCGCGATCTACCCTGTGCAGTACACGCTGGAGAAGATCAATGGCGAGTGGAAACTGCGCAATGTGATCATCAATGGCATCAACATCGGCAAGCTGTTCCGTGATCAGTTCGCCGACGCAATGCAGCGCAATGGCAACGATCTGGACAAGACCATCAATGGTTGGGCCGGCGAAGTCGCCAAAGCCAAGGAAGAAACCGACAAAGCTGCCGCGAAGCCAGCGCAATGAATGAGGCGGCAGTTCGTATGAGTGACGTCGACGAGCTATTGCTCAGCGGAGTGCTGGATTACCGCACAGGTCCCGACCTGCGCAAGGAAGGCCAGGCGCTGATCAAGTCCAGCAAGGCGGCAGCGCTGGTCATCGATTGTTCGGCAGTTAAGAAGTCCAGCAGCGTCGGTTTGTCCTTGCTGCTGTGCTTCATGCGCGATGCCCAGGCGGCCGGCAAGGCCGTCAGCATCCGCGCGATGCCGGAAGACATGCGCGAAATCGCTCAGGTCAGTGAACTGACCGAGTTGCTGGCGCACCCCTGAACCCGCATCGATAAAGAAGCCCCCCGTCAGAGTCCTGCCAATGCGGGGTTCGCAGGCGCGGGGCTTTTTTGTATGATGTCCGACCCGTGCGCACAGGGCGCCGATTGAGGTTGAGCATGCAGGCCGTAGAAGTGAAGAGCTTCCTTGAAGGAAAGCTGCCCGGAACGTTGGTAGAAGTTGAGGGCGAAGGCTGCAATTTCCAGCTGAACGTGATTAGCGATGAACTGGCGGCGTTGAGCCCGGTGAAGCGTCAGCAGCAGGTCTATGCCCATTTGAACCCATGGATCACCGATGGCAGCATCCATGCGGTCACTATGAAATTTTTCAGCAGCGCGGCCTGGGCCGAGCGCACCTGAGCCCAAGGGCGTCGAGATTCTTATGGATAAATTGATTATTACCGGTGGCGTTCGTCTTGATGGCGAAATCCGTATCTCCGGGGCGAAGAACTCCGCCCTGCCGATTCTGGCTGCCACCCTGCTGTGCGATGGCCCGGTGACCGTCGGCAACCTGCCGCACCTGCACGACATCACCACCATGATCGAGCTGTTCGGTCGCATGGGCATCGAGCCGGTGATCGACGAGAAACTCAGCGTCGAAATCGATCCACGCACCATCAAGACCCTGATCGCGCCGTACGAACTGGTGAAAACCATGCGTGCGTCGATCCTGGTACTGGGCCCGATGGTTGCGCGTTTCGGCGAAGCCGAAGTCGCCCTGCCTGGCGGTTGCGCCATCGGTTCGCGTCCGGTCGACCTGCACATTCGTGGCCTCGAAGCCATGGGCGCGGTGATCGACGTCGAAGGCGGCTACATCAAGGCCAAGGCACCTGAAGGCGGCCTGCGCGGCGCAAGCTTCTTCTTCGATACCGTCAGTGTGACCGGTACCGAAAACATCATGATGGCAGCGGCCCTGGCCAAGGGCCGCAGCGTGCTGCAGAACGCTGCGCGTGAGCCTGAAGTGGTTGACCTGGCGAACTTCCTCAACGCCATGGGCGCCAAGGTTTCCGGCGCCGGTACCGACACCATCACCATCGATGGCGTCGAGCGTCTGGGTTCGTGCTTCTACAAAGTCATGCCTGACCGTATCGAAACCGGCACCTACCTGGTGGCCGCAGCGGTCACCGGTGGCCGTGTGAAGGTCAAGGACACCGATCCGACCATCCTCGAAGCCGTTCTGGAAAAGCTCCGTGAAGCCGGCGCTGAAGTCACCAGCGGTGACGACTGGATCGAGTTGAACATGCACGGCAAGCGCCCGAAAGCGGTCAACGTGCGTACAGCGCCGTACCCGGCGTTCCCGACCGACATGCAGGCGCAGTTCATCTCGCTCAACGCCATTGCCGAAGGCACTGGTGCGGTGATCGAGACGATCTTCGAAAACCGTTTCATGCACGTGTACGAACTGCACCGCATGGGCGCCAAGATCCAGGTCGAAGGCAACACCGCGATCGTCACCGGTACTGAAGTCCTGAAGGGCGCGCCAGTGATGGCCACCGACCTGCGTGCTTCGGCCAGCCTGGTGATCTCGGCACTGGTGGCCGAAGGCGACACCCTGATCGATCGCATCTACCACATCGACCGTGGTTACGAGTGCATCGAAGAAAAACTGCAGATGCTGGGCGCCAAGATCCGTCGCGTTCCGGGCTGATTGCTGCATGCGGACACAGGGACGTGTCCACTGAATTTGTTTCGAGTCGAGCCGGTATCCGGCTCGATGTGTGTCCGGCGCCGATTGCGACCGGACATGAGTACCTTGATAAGGACTGACGTTTCCCATGTTGACCATCGCACTGTCCAAGGGCCGCATCCTTGACGACACCCTGCCGCTTCTCGCTGAAGCGGGCATCGTGCCGACCGAGAATCCGGACAAGAGCCGCAAGCTGATCATCCCCACCACTCAGGATGACGTACGTCTGTTGATCGTGCGTGCCACCGACGTGCCGACCTATGTCGAGCATGGCGCGGCCGATCTCGGCGTCGCCGGTAAAGACGTGTTGATGGAATACACCGGTCAAGGCCTGTACGAACCGCTGGACCTGCAGATTGCCCAGTGCAAGCTGATGACCGCCGGCAAGATCGGCGCGGCCGAGCCCAAGGGCCGTCTGCGCGTGGCGACCAAATTCGTCAACGTTGCCAAGCGTTACTACGCCGAGCAGGGCCGTCAGGTCGACATCATCAAGCTCTACGGCTCGATGGAACTGGCGCCGCTGATCGGTCTGGCCGACAAGATCATCGACGTGGTCGACACCGGCAACACCCTGCGCGCCAACGGCCTGGAACCTCAGGAACTGATCGCCACGATCAGCTCGCGCCTGGTGGTCAACAAGGCTTCGATGAAGATGCAACACGCCCGAATCCAGGCGTTGATCGATACCCTGCGCAACGCAGTGGAATCGCGACACCGCGGCTGATGTACCTGCGCGACCCCTGGTCGCGCCGTCTATCCGCCTCATAGCCAGAATTCTCAGGTGCCCAAGCGGATCGAATGATAGTTTCGGGCGCCTGAGTTTTTCGCCATTCCTATGAGGCTCTCGCTATGACCGCACCGACTGCAATTCGCCGACTCAACGCTGCTGACCCGGATTTCGCGCATCATCTGGATCATCTGCTGAGCTGGGAAAGTGTGTCTGACGACTCGGTCAATCAGCGCGTGCTGGACATCATCAAGGCGGTGCGCGAGCGCGGTGACGCGGCGCTGGTCGAGTTCACCCAGAAGTTCGACGGCCTCGAAGTCGCCTCGATGGCTGACTTGATCCTGCCGCGCGAGCGCCTAGAACTGGCCCTGACCCGCATCACCGTGGCACAGCGCGAAGCGCTGGAAAAAGCCGCGGCGCGGGTGCGCAGCTACCACGAAAAACAGAAGCAGGACTCCTGGAGCTACACCGAGGCTGACGGCACCGTGCTCGGGCAGAAGGTCACGCCGCTGGATCGCGCTGGCCTCTACGTGCCGGGCGGCAAGGCGTCGTACCCGTCGTCGGTGCTGATGAACGCGATTCCGGCCAAGGTCGCCGGCGTGACCGAAGTGGTCATGGTGGTGCCGACCCCGCGCGGCGAAATCAACGAGCTGGTGCTGGCGGCGGCGTGCATTGCCGGCGTCGACCGGGTGTTCACCATCGGCGGCGCACAAGCGGTTGCTGCACTGGCCTATGGCACTGAAAGCGTGCCGCAGGTGGACAAGGTCGTCGGCCCGGGCAACATCTATGTGGCCACCGCCAAGCGTCACGTGTTCGGTCAGGTCGGCATCGACATGATCGCCGGCCCGTCGGAAATCCTCGTAGTGTGCGACGGTCAGACCGATCCGGACTGGATCGCCATGGACCTGTTCTCCCAGGCCGAACACGACGAAGACGCCCAGGCAATTCTGGTCAGCCCGGATGCCGAATTCCTCGACAAGGTCGCCGCGAGCATCGACAAACTGCTGCCGACCATGGACCGCGCAACCATCATCGAAACCTCGATCAATGGTCGCGGTGCGCTGATCCACGTGCGCGACATGGCGCAAGCCATCGAAGTGGCCAACCGCATTGCCCCGGAACACCTTGAACTGTCGGTCGCCGACCCGCAGGCCTGGTTGCCGCAGATCCGTCACGCCGGCGCGATCTTCATGGGCCGCCACACTTCCGAAGCGCTGGGCGACTACTGCGCCGGCCCGAACCACGTGTTGCCGACGTCCGGCACCGCGCGTTTCTCCTCACCGCTGGGCGTGTACGACTTCCAGAAACGTTCGTCGATCATCTTCTGCTCCGAGGCCGGTGCTTCCGAGCTGGGCAAGACCGCTTCGGTGCTGGCCCGTGGCGAATCCCTCAGCGCGCACGCACGCAGCGCCGAATACCGCATCAAAGACGCAGACTTTCTGCCAGGGCAGGGGGAGTGAACATGAGTAAATTCTGGAGCCCGTTCGTCAAGGATCTGGTGCCGTATGTGCCGGGCGAACAGCCGAAGCTGACCAGACTGGTCAAGCTCAACACCAACGAAAACCCCTACGGCCCGTCGCCAAAAGCCCTGGCGGCGATGCAGACCGAACTCAACGACAATCTGCGCCTGTACCCGGACCCGAACAGCGATCTGCTGAAAACCGCCGTCGCCCACTACTACGGCGTACAGAGCAATCAAGTATTCCTCGGCAACGGCTCGGACGAAGTGCTCGCGCACATCTTCCACGGTCTGTTGCAACACGAGCAGCCGCTGCTGTTTCCGGACATCAGCTATAGCTTCTATCCGGTGTATTGCGGTCTGTACGGTATCCAGTTCGATGCGGTGCCGCTGGACGCGCAGTTCCAGATCAACCCGGCGGATTACGCCAAACCCAACGGCGGGATCATTTTCCCCAACCCGAACGCACCGACCGGTTGCCTGTTGGCACTGGAAGCGGTCGAGCAGATCCTTAAGGCCAGCCCGGATTCGGTGGTTGTGGTGGACGAGGCCTACATCGACTTCGGCGGCGAAACCGCGATCAGTCTGGTGGACCGTTATCCGAATCTGCTGGTGACCCAGACCCTGTCCAAGTCGCGCTCGCTGGCAGGCCTGCGGGTGGGGCTGGCGGTGGGGCACCCGGATCTGATCGAGGCACTGGAGCGAATCAAGAACAGCTTCAACTCTTATCCGCTGGATCGTTTGGCGATTGTCGGCGCGGCTGCAGCGTTCGAGGATCGTGAGTATTTCGACAAGACCTGCCGTCTGGTTATCGAAAGTCGCGAGTGGGTCGTTGCGCAGTTGCAGGCCAAGGGCTTTGAGGTGCTGCCGTCGGCGGCAAACTTCATCTTCGCCCGTCACCCGCAACACGATGCAGCAGGGCTGGCAGCCAAGTTGCGCGAGCAGGGCGTGATTGTGCGTCACTTCAAGCAGGAGCGGATTGCCCAGTTCCTGCGGATTTCGATTGGCACGCCGGAGCAGAACCAGGCGCTGATCGACGGCCTCGGCAACCTGTAGAACACCGCTAAACCTGTGGGAGCGAGCTTGCTCGCGAAAGCGGTTGGTCATTCAACATCGATGTTGAATGTGACGGCCTCTTCGCGAGCAAGCTCGCTCCCACAGTGTTTTTGGCAGGTGCTTACTCTTCTTCTTTGACCGGCGCCGGCGGTGGACGCAGACCGATTTCAGCGGTCAGCTTCAGTTCTTTGCCGTTGCGCATGACCTGAATGGTGACCTTGTCGGTCGGTTTGATCCGCGCCACCTGGTTCATTGATTTGCGGCCATCACCGGCCGGTTCGCCGTCGATACTCAGAATCACGTCACCCAACTGCAGGCCGGCCTTCTGTGCCGGGCCATCGCGGAAGATCCCTGCAACGACAATTCCCGGACGTCCGGACAGGCCAAACGACTCGGCCAGTTCCTGGGTCAGCGGCTGTACTTCAATACCCAGCCAGCCACGAATCACCTGACCGTGCTCGATGATCGACTTCATTACTTCCATCGCCAGTTTCACCGGGATCGCAAAACCGATGCCCTGTGAGCCGCCGGACTTGGAGAAGATCGCCGTGTTGATCCCGGTGAGGTTGCCATTGGCATCGACCAGCGCGCCGCCGGAGTTGCCCGGGTTGATCGCCGCGTCGGTCTGGATGAAGTCTTCGTAGTTGTTCAGGCCCAACTGGTTACGCCCGGTGGCGCTGATGATGCCCATGGTCACGGTCTGGCCGACGCCGAACGGGTTGCCGATGGCCAGTGCGACGTCGCCGATGCGGATGCTGTCGGAGCGGCCGACGGTGATCGCCGGGAGACTTTTCAGATCGATCTTCAGCACCGCGAGGTCGGTTTCCGGGTCGCTGCCGATGACGCGGGCGAGGGTTTCGCGACCGTCCTTGAGTGCCACCACGATCTGGTCGGCGCCGGTGGTCACGTGGTTATTGGTCAGAATGTAGCCTTCCGGGCTCATGATCACCCCGGAACCGAGGCTCGATTCCATGCGTTTCTGCTTCGGCGAGTTGTCACCGAAGAAGCGCCGGAACTGCGGGTCTTCAAACAGCGGGTGCGCCGGTTTGTTGATGACCTTGGTGGTGTAAAGGTTGACCACCGACGGTGCGGCGATGGTCACCGCGTCGGCATAGGACACCGGCCCCTGCTGCACGCTGGTGGTTTGCGGGGCCTGTTGCAGGTTGACGTCGAGGCTCGGCAGCCCGACCCACTGCGGGTAACGCTGAATAATCAACAGAGCGATAAGCACACCGGCCAACAGCGGCCAGCCAAAAAAACGCAGCGCCTTGAGCATTAAGCACGTCCTGGAAAAGTTGCAGGCGGGGGCAGACCGCCGATAATGTCGCGCATTATACGAGGCCGCGCGCGCCTCTGAACGGGATATTTAGGAGTCTTTCATGGCCGTCGCCCTCAGCACCCTCGTCGAAGAAGCCGACCGTTACCTCGGCAGTGCAAAAATCGCCGATTATTGCCCCAACGGCCTGCAGGTCGAAGGCCGTCCACAAGTGATGCGCATCGTCAGTGGCGTCACCGCCAGTCAGGCCTTGCTCGATGCCGCAGTCGAAGCCGAGGCCGATCTGGTGCTGGTGCATCACGGCTATTTCTGGAAGGGCGAGAACCCGTGTATCACCGGCATGAAGCAGCGTCGCTTGAAGACTTTGCTCAAGCACGACATCAGTCTGCTCGCCTATCACTTGCCGCTGGATCTGCACCCGGAAGTCGGCAATAACGTGCAGCTGGCGCGTCAGCTGGACATTACCGTTGAAGGGCCACTGGATCCGGACAACCTGAAAATTGTCGGACTGGTTGGCTCGTTGAATGAGCCGATGACCCCGCGTGATTTCGCGCGCAAGGTCCAAGAGGTCATGGGCCGCGAGCCGCTGCTGGTCGAGGGCAGTGCGATGATTCGTCGGGTCGGCTGGTGCACTGGCGGCGGGCAGGGTTATATCGATCAGGGCGTGGCGGCGGGTGTTGATCTGTTCCTCAGCGGTGAAGCCTCCGAGCAGACCTTCCACAGCGCGCGGGAAAACGACATCAGCTTCGTCGCCGCCGGTCACCACGCCACCGAGCGCTACGGCGTGCAGGCGCTGGGCGACTACCTGGCAAAACGTTTCGCCCTTGAACACATCTTCATCGATTGCCCGAACCCGATCTGACGACTTCCGGCGAGCCTGATCTGAAATGCTGCCCTGTAGGAGCTGCCGAAGGCTGCGATCTTTTGACTTTGTCTTTTAAAAGCAAGATCAAAAGATCGCAGCCTGCGGCAGCTCCTACAGGGGAGAATGGGGCAAACCGGTGGGCATATTCATATGCCCTTTCGATCTAGTAGGCGTCCTGATTAGAAGAGGTCGCTGTGCTAGGATTCCCCGCTCGAACACGGCCCGCTGGCCGTTCATAAGAAAGCTTTCGTGAGTAGCCATGGTCGACAAACTGACGCATCTGAAACAGCTGGAGGCGGAAAGCATCCACATCATCCGCGAGGTGGCCGCCGAGTTCGACAACCCGGTGATGCTGTACTCCATCGGTAAAGACTCCGCCGTGATGCTGCATCTGGCACGCAAGGCGTTCTTCCCGGGCAAACTGCCGTTTCCGGTGATGCACGTCGACACTCGCTGGAAATTCCAGGAGATGTACAAGTTCCGCGACAAGATGGTCGAAGAGCTGGGCCTGGACCTGATCACCCACATCAACCCCGATGGCGTGGCGCAGAACATCAACCCGTTCACCCACGGCAGCGCCAAACACACAGACATCATGAAGACCGAGGGCCTCAAGCAGGCGCTCGACAAGCATGGTTTCGACGCCGCGTTCGGCGGCGCCCGTCGCGATGAAGAGAAATCCCGCGCCAAGGAGCGCGTGTACTCGTTCCGCGACAGCAAGCACCGCTGGGATCCGAAAAACCAGCGTCCGGAGCTGTGGAACGTCTACAACGGCAAGGTCAACAAGGGCGAATCCATCCGTGTGTTCCCGTTGTCGAACTGGACCGAACTGGACATCTGGCAGTACATCTACCTCGAAGGCATCCCGATCGTGCCGCTGTACTTCGCCGCCGAGCGTGAAGTGATCGAGAAGAACGGCACGCTGATCATGATCGACGACGACCGTATCCTTGAACACCTGTCCGACGAGGACAAGGCACGCATCGTCAAAAAGAAAGTGCGTTTCCGTACCCTTGGCTGCTACCCGTTGACGGGCGCGGTGGAGTCCGAGGCTGAAACCCTCACGGACATCATTCAGGAAATGCTCCTGACGCGAACTTCCGAGCGCCAGGGCCGGGTCATCGACCACGATGGCGCAGGCTCGATGGAAGACAAGAAACGTCAGGGTTATTTCTAAGGGGTTGTCATGTCGCACGCATCTGATTTGATCAGCGAGGACATCCTCGCCTACCTGGGCCAGCACGAACGTAAAGAGCTGCTGCGCTTTTTGACCTGCGGTAACGTCGATGACGGCAAGAGCACCCTGATCGGGCGCCTGCTGCACGACTCCAAGATGATCTACGAAGATCATCTGGAAGCCATTACCCGCGATTCGAAGAAAGTCGGCACCACCGGTGACGACATCGACCTGGCGTTGCTGGTCGACGGCCTGCAGGCCGAGCGTGAGCAGGGCATCACCATCGATGTCGCCTACCGCTATTTCTCCACCGCCAAACGCAAATTCATCATCGCCGACACCCCAGGCCATGAGCAGTACACCCGCAACATGGCCACCGGTGCCTCCACCTGTGACCTGGCGATCATCCTGGTCGACGCCCGTTACGGCGTGCAGACCCAGACCCGCCGCCACAGCTTCATTGCCTCGTTGCTCGGCATCAAGCACATCGTCGTCGCCATCAACAAGATGGACCTGAAAGACTTCGACGAAGGCGTGTTCGAGTCGATCAAGGCTGACTACCTGAAGTTCGCCGAAGGCTTGAAGATGAAGCCGACCAGCATGCACTTCGTGCCGATGTCTGCCCTCAAGGGCGACAACGTGGTGAACAAGTCCGAGCGCTCGCCTTGGTACAAAGGGCAGTCGCTGATGGAAATCCTCGAGACCGTGGAAGTGGCGGGCGACCGCAACTTCACCGATTTGCGTTTCCCGGTGCAGTACGTCAACCGTCCGAACCTGAACTTCCGCGGTTTCGCTGGCACGCTGGCCAGCGGCATCGTGCACAAGGGCGACGAAGTGGTGGTTCTGCCGTCGGGCAAGAGCAGCCGCGTCAAATCCATTGTCACCTTCGAAGGTGAGCTGGAGCAGGCCGGCCCGGGTCAAGCGGTGACGCTGACCATGGAAGACGAAATCGACATCTCCCGTGGCGACCTGCTGGTGCATGCCGACAACGTCCCACCGGTCACCGACAGCTTCGAAGCGATGCTGGTGTGGATGGCTGAAGAGCCGATGCTGCCGGGCAAGAAATACGACATCAAGCGCGCCACCAGTTACGTGCCGGGCTCGATTGCCAGCATCGTCAACAAGGTCGACGTGAACACCCTCGAAGAAGGCCCGGCGAGCGCGTTGCAGCTCAACGAAATCGGCAAGGTGAAGATCGCGCTCGACGCGCCGATCGCCCTCGACGGTTACGACAGCAACCGCACCACTGGCGCGTTCATCGTTATCGATCGTTTGACCAACGGCACCGTCGGCGCCGGCATGATCGTTGCGCAGCCGCTGTCTCACGGTACCGCGACGCATCACGGCAAACTGGCCCACGTTGCCACTCAGGAACGTGCCCAGCGCTTCGGCCAGCAGCCAGCAACCGTGTTGTTCAGCGGTCTGTCGGGCGCGGGCAAGAGCACGCTGGCCTATGCGGTCGAGCGCAAGCTGTTCGACATGGGCCGTGCGGTGTTTGTGCTCGATGGTCAGAATCTGCGTCACGACCTGAACAAGGGGCTGCCGCAGGATCGTGCCGGGCGTACCGAGAACTGGCGGCGTGCGGCGCATGTGGCGCGTCAGTTCAACGAGGCTGGTCTGTTGACCCTGGCGGCGTTTGTGGCGCCGAGTGCCGAAGGTCGTGAACAGGCCAAGGATCTGATCGGCAAGGAGCGTCTGCTGACGGTTTATGTGCAGGCTTCGCCGGCGGTGTGTGCCGAGCGTGATCCGCAGGGTCTGTATGCTGCCGGTGGCGATAATATTCCGGGTGAGTCGTTCCCGTATGACGTGCCGCTGAATGCTGATCTGGTGATCGACACGCAGTCGCTGTCGTTGGAAGAGAGCGTGAAGCAAGTGCTGGATCTGCTGCGCAAGCGTGGCGCGATTTAAGCGTTAGCCGGAAATGAAAGGCCCGCGGATGAGTGATCATCGGCGGGTTTTTTGTTGGCTGCGATTTTTGCGCGAGCTCATTCCACTGTGGGAGCTGGCTTGCCAGCGATGGCGCCTTTATAGGCGACCATGCTCTGTCTGGCTGAGTGAATATCCGTTTCTTCGGGTGCTGCGGCTGGCGGTTTCGCCCTTACGGCGACTCACTTTTTTTACAAACGCCTAAAAAAAGTAAGCAAAAAAACGCTTGCTCCTGCGTTCGGCCCGCTCGCTAAAGCTCGGGGTCCCTTCGCTGCGGGATCGATCCGGGGGCAGCGCCTACGGTTTGCTTCGCTGCACCTCCTCTCGCTGTGTTTGGCTTCGCCAAACGGTCGCTGCGCTCCCACCCCCGGATCAATCCCTCCGCTCAGCCTTCCGACGTCGCCCGTGGATCAAGATCAAGAGCTTTCGGCGAGCTGACACTCGGCCATTTGAGTGGTGAAAAGCGTGCGCCTGGCTGTAGTTTTTCCTGTGGGAGCTGGCTTGCCAGCGATGGCGGCCTGACAGCCGACCAATTTCTACCTGGATACACCGGTTTCAAACTGTGGGAGCGAGCTTGCCAGCGATGGTGGCCTGCGAACCGACCAATCTCCAACTGAACGCACCCAACCCAACTGTAGGAGCGAGCCTGCTCGCGATAGCGGTATGTCATTCAACATTGGAGTGGCTGCTCCACCGCTATCGCGAGCAGGCTCACTCCTACAGGGGATTAGCGTTTGTCTGCGAATTCGCGGTGCATCTGTTCCAGCAGCGCATCCTTGTCCTGCCACAGCTGGTTGATCCAGCCCTGGAATTGCAGGCGATATTCGCCGTCCTGGTCGTAGTTCTTGCCAATGAACGCTGGCGGGATCTGCAGCTCTTCAAAGTGCACCACCACGTCGCGCACGTTGCCGCACAGCAGATCCCAGAAACCCGGACGCCCGCCCGGATAGTGGATGGTCACGTTGACGATCGACTCGAGTTGCTCACCCATCGCATCGAGCACGAAGGCGATACCACCCGCCTTGGGTTTGAGCAGGTATTTGAACGGCGACTGCTGCTGCGCGTGCTTGCCTTCGGTGAAGCGTGTGCCTTCGACGAAGTTGAAAATCCCCACCGGATTGTTGCGGAATTTCGCGCAGGTCTTGCGCGTGGTTTCGAGGTCTTTGCCTTTCTTCTCCGGGTGCTTTTCCAGGTACGCCTTGGAGTAGCGCTTCATGAACGGGAAGCCCAGCGCCCACCAGGCCAGACCGATCACCGGAACCCAGATCAGTTCCTGCTTGAGGAAGAACTTCAGCGGCTGGATGCGGCGGTTGAGCACGTATTGCAGCACCAGAATGTCGACCCAGCTCTGGTGGTTGCTGGTGATCAGGTACGAGTGTTGGTAGTCCAGGCCTTGCAGGCCGCTGATGTGCCAGCGGGTGCGGCGCACCAGGTTCATCCAGGCTTTGTTGTTGCTGATCCAGGCTTCGTGGGTGTGGCTCATCAGCCACAGTGAGGCGCGGCGGGCGAGGTCGAACGGCAGCACTTTGATCAGCGCCACGCAGAACAGGAACGAGCACAGCAGAATCGTATTGAGCGCCAACAGTAGCGCGGCGATCACGCCGCGAATCGGGGCGGGCAGGAAGTCCAGCATTTACACATCCATAGGTCGGTTGGCGGCTTGAATCGCGGTCAGGGCGATGGTGTAGACGATGTCGTCGACCTGCGCGCCGCGCGGCAGATCGTTCACCGGTTTGCGCAGGCCTTGCAGCATCGGGCCGAGGCTGACGCAGTCGGCGCTGCGTTGCACGGCTTTGTGAGTGGTGTTGCCGGTGTTGAGGTCAGGGAATACGAACACCGTGGCGCGACCGGCTACCTGGCTGTTCGGCGCCAGTTGCCGGGCGACGTCTGCGTTGGCGGCGGCGTCGTATTGCAGCGGGCCGTCGATCAGCAGCGAGTGCTGTTGCTCGTGGGCGAGCAGGGTGGCTTCGCGGACTTTCTCGACCTCTTCACCGCTGGCCGATTCGCCGCTGGAGTAACTGATCATCGCCACGCGCGGGGTGATGCCGAATGCCGCTGCGGAATCGGCGCTCTGCAGGGCGATCTCCGCCAGTTCGACGGCGCTCGGGTGCGGGTTCATCACGCAGTCGCCGTAGACCAGCACTTCTTCGGGGAACAGCATGAAGAAGACCGACGACACCAGCGTGCAACCCGGTGCGGTCTTGATCAGTTGCAGCGCCGGACGGATGGTGTTGGCGGTGGTGTTGATCACGCCCGAGACCAGGCCGTCGACTTCATCCAGCGCGAGCATCATGGTGCCGATCACCACGGTGTCTTCCAGTTGCTGTTCGGCCATCGGCGCGTTGAGGCTCTTGCTCTTGCGCAGGGCGACCATCGGCTCGATATAGCGTTCGCGGATCAGGTCCGGGTCGAGAATCTCCAGCCCCGGCGGCAACTCGATGCCCTGAGCGCGGGCCACCGCTTCGACGTCCTCGGGTTTGGCCAGCAGCACGCAACGGGCGATGCCGCGTTCCTGGCAGATCGCCGCCGCTTGCACGGTGAGCGGCTCGCTGCCCTCGGGCAGGACGATGCGTTTGTTCGCCGACTGCGCGCGCTGGATCAGTTGATAACGGAATACCGCTGGCGACAGGCGCATTTCCCGCGGTGTGCCGCAGCGCTGGTGCAGCCACTTGGCGTCGAGATGGCTGGCGACGAAGTCAGTGATGATCTCCGCACGCTCGCGGTCATCGATGGGGATTTCCTTGTTCAGGCCATTGAGCAGATTAGCGGTGTCGTAGGAACCGGTGCTCACCGACAGCACCGGCAGACCGGCCTGCAACGCGCCACGGCACAGGTCCATGATGCGCGGATCGGGTAGGGTGTCGCTGGTCAGCAACAGACCGGCCAGCGGCACGCCGTTCAACGCCGCGAGGCTGACCGCGAGAATGATGTCGTCGCGGTCGCCCGGGGTCACCACCAGCACGCCGGGCTTGAGCAGCTCCACAGTGTTGCGCATGGTGCGCGCGCAGATGATGATTTTGGTCATGCGCCGGGTTTCGTAATCGCCGGCGTTGAGCACCTGCGCGCCCATCAGGTCGGCGACGTCGCGGGTACGCGGTGCATTGAGTTCGGGCTGGAACGGAATGCAGCCGAGCAGGCGGAAATCACCGCTGCGCAACAACGGCGAATGTTCCTTGAGCCGTGTGGCGAAGGCCTCCATGCTCTCGTCGGTCTTGACCTTGTTGAGGATCACGCCGAGGACTTTCGGGTCTTTCGGGCCGCCGAACAATTGCGCCTGCAATTCCACGCGACCGGAAAGTTCGGCGAGCACTTCATTCTCCGGCGCCGAGACCAGAATCACCTCGGCATCCAGGCTCTTGGCCAGGTGCAGGTTGACCCGCGCGGCGTAACTGGCGCTGCGGGTCGGCACCATGCCTTCGACCACCAGCACGTCTTTGCCGATGGCAGCTTGCTGATACAGGGCGATGATTTCTTCAAGCAACTCATCGAGCTGACCGTCGCCGAGCATCCGCTCGACGTGGGCCAGACCCAGTGGTTGCGGCGGTTTCAGACCGTGGGTGCGCGCCACCAGTTCGGTGGAGCGCTCAGGCCCGGTGTCACCCGGATGCGGCTGGGCAATCGGTTTGAAGAAGCCGACTTTCAGTCCGGCCCGCTCCAGGGTACGCACCAGCCCGAGGCTGATGGAGGTCAGGCCCACGCCAAAATCGGTGGGCGCGATAAAAAAAGTTTGCATGCGAATTCTCTAAAGTTGCATGGCAATGGTGGCGATCCATACGTGATCGCCTACCGAAATTCAGTCGCCAAGGTTATCGCTAACCGAGCCTTGTGCGCACCAACCGCAGGTAAAGGGTTGGCCTATTTTTTCAATACGTTGCGCCGGGTCCAGGACCCAGGCGCGCGATTGCCATGGCGGCTGATGGCGCAGGTGCTGGGTGTGGCCACAGGAAAGCTCGGCCACCCAGTGACCGTCTTCATCCTGATGGAAGCCGGTGATCGTCGAATCCCGTTTGTCCGGGTTGTGTTCGCTTTCGCGCGATTGCTTCGCTAAACTTGGCCTTTCTATATTCTTCTGCAAAAGGTCTCGCCCCATGCTGATCGCCGCCAATAAGGCTGTCTCCATCGACTATACCCTGACCAACGACGCTGGTGAGGTCATCGACAGCTCCGCCGGCGGCGCTCCGCTGGTCTACCTGCAAGGCGCAGGCAACATCATCCCGGGCCTGGAAAAAGCTCTGGAAGGCAAAGCTGTTGGTGACGAGCTGGAAGTGTCCGTAGAACCGGAAGACGCTTACGGCGAATACGCCGCTGAACTGGTCAGCACCCTGAGCCGCAGCATGTTCGAAGGCGTTGACGAGCTGGAAGTCGGCATGCAGTTCCACGCTTCGGCGCCGGACGGCCAGATGCAGATCGTGACCATCCGTGACCTGGACGGCGACGACGTCACCGTCGACGGCAACCACCCACTGGCCGGTCAGCGCCTGAACTTCAAAGTGAAGGTCGTTGCTATCCGTGACGCCAGCCAGGAAGAAGTCGCTCATGGCCACGTCCATGGCGAAGGTGGCCATCACCACTGATTTTCTGCGCTAAGCTTCGAGTACTGGAGAGGCGCCTGCGGGCGCCTTTTTAGTCCGCGGCTGTCCTTGGCGCTCTCGCCAAGTGGCTGTTTCGAGTAGAACACGGGAATCTGGAGTCCGTCATGAGTGCTTTTCACGACCTTAAGTTGACAGCCCTGGATGGTCAGGAGCTACCGCTGGCGCCTTTCAAGGGCCAAGTCGTGCTGGTGGTCAACGTCGCCTCCAAATGCGGCTTGACCCCACAGTACGCGGCACTGGAAAACCTCTATCAGCAGTTCAAAGACAAAGGTTTCAGTGTGCTGGGCCTGCCGTGCAATCAGTTTGCTGGCCAGGAACCAGGCTCCGAGAAGGAAATTCAAGAGTTCTGCAGCCTCAACTACGGCGTGACGTTTCCGTTGTCGAGCAAGCTTGAAGTCAACGGCCATGAGCGCCATCAGCTGTACCGCTTGCTGGCGGGAGAGGGCGCGGAATTTCCCGGTGACATCACCTGGAATTTCGAGAAGTTTCTGCTCGGCAAGGACGGCCGGGTGCTCGCGCGATTCTCGCCACGCACGCCGCCGGATGATCCGACCATTGTCCACGCGATTGAAAAAGCGCTGGGCTGAAACACAAAAATCGCAGCCATCGAGCTGCGATTTTTTTTGCCTGACTTTTGACCCTTAATCATTCAGATCAATAGTGCTGTTCAAGGGCGCTGACTGTTCATATTATCGCCGTCATAAAGTCATTCCCTGTGGAGCCTTCCCATGCCGGTGCAAGCCCTGTTCAAACCGTTCCACCTCGGTGCCCTCGAACTGCCGACCCGCGTGGTCATGGCGCCGATGACCCGCTCGTTTTCCCCGGGTGGCGTACCCAATTCCAAAGTGATCGAGTACTACCGTCGCCGTGCTGCGGCCGGTGTCGGCCTGATCATCACCGAAGGCACCACGGTCGGTCACAAGGCTTCCAACGGTTACCCGAACGTGCCGCAGTTCTTCGGTGAAGCGCCACTGGCCGGCTGGAAAAAAGTCGTCGACGCGGTGCATGCCGAGGGCGGCAAGATTGTTCCGCAACTGTGGCATGTCGGCAGTGTGCGCCGCATCGGCACTGAACCGGACGCCAGCGTGCCGGCTTACGGTCCGACGGAAAAACTCAAGGACGGCCAGCTCGTGGTGCACGGCATGAGCAAACAGGACATTCAGGACGTGATCGCCGCGTTCGCCCAGGCGGCCAAAGATGCGCAAAGCATCGGCATGGACGGCGTGGAAATCCACGGCGCCCACGGATACCTGATCGACCAGTTCTTCTGGGAAGGCAGCAACCAGCGCAGCGACGAATACGGCGGTAGCCTGGCCAACCGCTCGCGTTTCGCCATTGAATTGATTCAAGCGGTGCGCGCGGCAGTCGGTGAAGGCTTCCCGATCATCTTCCGTTTTTCGCAATGGAAGCAGCAGGATTACACCGCGCGTCTGGTGCAGACCCCGGAGGCGCTGGGCGAATTTCTCAAGCCGCTGTCCGACGCCGGAGTGGATATTTTCCACTGCTCGACGCGGCGTTTCTGGGAGCCTGAGTTCGACGGTTCCGAACTGAACCTGGCCGGCTGGACGCGCAAGCTGACCGGCAAACCGACCATCACCGTGGGCAGCGTCGGTCTGGACGGCGAGTTCCTGCAGTTCATGGTCAACACCGACAAGGTCGCGCAACCGGCGAGCCTGGAGAAACTGCTGGAGCGTCTGAACAACGACGAGTTCGATCTGGTGGCAGTGGGTCGTGCGCTGCTGGTGGATCCGGACTGGGCGCTGAAAGTGCGTGAAGGGCGTGAGCAGGACATTCTGCCGTTCAGCCGTGAGGCGTTGATGACGCTGGTTTAAGCGGCGCTCTCACTGACGCTACCGCTGGCAAGCCAGCTCCCACAGGTTTTGCGGGTGTTCACAAAAAATGTGTTCACCGCAGCCCCTTGTGGGAGCTGGCTTGCCAGCGATAGCGGCTTCAAAGTCAGCCAGGATTCAGGGCAATGTCTGCGCATTCGGCACCACCTGCTCCCGCACACACGCCCCACGCAAATGCTTTTCAAATTGCTCGATGATCACCGCCCACCCCTGACGACTGGCATGCTGGCGCGCATTCAGACGCACACAGCGCAAGCGTTCATCTTCTTCCAGCAACCAGGCCGCCGCATCGCAGAACGCTTCCTCATCCCCCGGCATCGCCAACACGCCGTTGTAGCCATGGCGAATGTGCTGCGCCGCCGCAGCCTGATCGTAAGCCACCACCCCCAGCCCTGAAGCCAGTGCTTCAAGCACTACGTTGCCAAAGGTTTCGGTCATACTCGGGAACAGAAAAATATCGCCGGACGCATAATGCGCCGCCAGCGCTTCACCGCGTTGTGAGCCACAGAAGATCGCTTGCGGGAGATCCTTTTCCAGCGCAAGCCGTTGCGGTCCGTCGCCCACCACGATCAACTTCAGGTTGCGCTGTGGATAAGTCCGGCAGAGGGTGTCGAAGCAGCGCTTGAGCAGACCGAGGTTCTTTTCCGGGGCCAGACGTCCTACATGAATCACCGCGATGTCCTGCTCGCTCAGGCCCCATTGCTCACGTAGTCCGTTCAACCGCTTGGCCGGATGAAACAACTGGCTGTCCACGCCTCGGGAGAGCAGGGCGAGACGGTCGAAATGCCGACGCTCCAGTTCCAGGCGCTGACTGACGCTCGGTACCAGGGTCATCGCCGAGCGGTTGTGAAACCAGCGCAGATAATGGGTCAGCAAGCGCGTCAGCAAACTCAGCCCATATTGATTGGTGTATTGCTGGAAATTGGTGTGAAAACCGCTGACCACCGAAATCCCCAGGCGTCGCGCCGCACGCAACGCCGACAAACCGAGCGGGCCTTCGGTGGCGATGTACAAGACGTCCGGGCGATGACGCTTCCAGCGCCGCAGCAGTTTGTGCATCGACGATTGGCCCCATTGCAGACCGGGATAGCCCGGCAACGGCCAGCCCCGGCACAACAGCAAGGCATCGTCCTCGACACGCTGCGGATCCCCCGCCTGGCGCGGTCGCACCAGTTCCACCTGATGCCCACGCGCGCGCAAGCCATCGCACAAGCGACCAAGGGTATTGGCCACCCCGTTGATTTCCGGTGGGAAGGTTTCGCTGATCAGGGTGATATGCAGAGCTGTCGTCATGACCTCAGTGTCGGCTGAGGCCATGTCGCGCTTGTGACGTTCGGATGATGGATTTGTGACTGGCTGTTTGGGAGCGGCCTAGCGCTGCGTGACGAGGTTCTCCGCCCCGCGCTCACGTACCCAGAACAAGGTCGCGCCCGCTACGGCGGCCGGCATCATCAGAATGTTCACCACCGGAATCAGCAGCGCCAGATAGACGATGCCGCCAAAACTCATGCTCTGCCAGCGCTTCTGGCGCAGCCAGGCGAGCATCTCGTTCCAGCCCAGTTTGTGGTTGTCCGCCGGGTAGTCGATGTACTGGATCGCCATCATCCACACGCCGAACAGCAGCCACAGCGGCGCGGCGACGATGTTCACCACGGGGATGAACGAGAGGATGAACAGGCCGATCGCCCGCGGCAGGAAATAGCCGAGTTTGCGCATTTCCCGGGCGAGGGTGCGCGGGATCATCGCGATCAGTTCGCCCCAACTGAAGGCCGGGAAATCATCGGTGCCGCGTACCACCACTTCGACTTTTTCCGCTAGGAAGCCGTTGAACGGTGCGGCGATGACGTTGGCGAGCATGGTGAAGGTGAAAAACACCATCAACGCCACCAGCACAACGAACAGTGGCCACAAGATGTAGCTGAGAAAACTCAGCCAGTCGGGCAGCGACGGCATCAGGCTGTCGACCCACAGGCTGAACTGATGGCCGGCCAGATAGATCAATCCGACGAACAGCACCAGGTTGATCGCCAGCGGCAGCAGCACGAACAGGCGCAGGCCCGGGCTGAGAACCAGTTTGAGGCCTTCGCGCAGGTATTGCGGGCCGGACAGAACAGGGGCGGGCATAAGGTGCTCCGAGCAAGGGAAAACGCGCCGACCTTACCGACTTTGCAACCGGTGCGAAAGCGCGGCAGAGCCATCGACATTCACTGTAACAAAGACGTCGATCTGGTCGGAGTCTGCGTATAGAGACCACCTATGAGCTGGATTGTTATTCCGTATTTCCTTAATCTTGCCCCCCTCGATACGCTGCACCCAACTTTTTACAGGACTGTCGAGCTCATGCCTTCCCCAAGGTTATCCACAGTCCTTTTTTATTCCCGCCGGCAGTCCGGCGTTCCGCGCCAGTCTTTCGGCCCGGTCAACAGGAGCAGGTCATGTCTGAAGTCCGTCATTCGCGAGTGATTATTCTCGGTTCCGGCCCTGCCGGTTACAGCGCTGCGGTCTACGCCGCCCGTGCCAACCTCAAGCCACTGCTGATCACCGGCATGCAGGCCGGCGGTCAACTGACCACCACCACCGAAGTCGACAACTGGCCAGGCGACGTACACGGCCTGACCGGCCCGGCGCTGATGGAGCGGATGCGCGAGCACGCCGAGCGTTTTGAAACCGAGATCGTTTTCGATCACATCAACGCTGTGGACTTCGCCGCCAAGCCGTACACCCTGACCGGCGACAGTGCGACTTACACCTGCGACGCGCTGATCATCGCCACCGGTGCCAGCGCTCGCTACCTGGGCCTGCCGTCGGAAGAAGCGTTCATGGGCAAAGGCGTTTCCGCCTGCGCGACCTGCGACGGTTTCTTCTACCGCAACAAGCCAGTGGCTGTGGTCGGTGGCGGCAACACCGCGGTTGAAGAAGCACTGTACCTGGCCAACATCGCCAGTACCGTGACCTTGATCCACCGTCGCGAAACCTTCCGCGCCGAGAAGATCCTGATCGACAAGCTCAACGCCCGCGTGGCCGAAGGCAAGATCATCCTCAAGTTGAACGCCAACCTCGATGAGGTGCTGGGCGACAACATGGGCGTGACCGGCGCGCGCCTGAAGAACAACGATGGCAGCTTCGACGAAATCAAGGTCGACGGCGTGTTCATCGCCATCGGCCACACCCCGAACACCTCGCTGTTCGAAGGCCAGTTGACCCTTAAAGACGGTTACCTGGTGGTGCAGGGCGGTCGTGACGGCAACGCCACTGCTACCAGCGTCGAAGGTATCTTCGCTGCCGGTGACGTGGCCGACCACGTTTACCGTCAGGCCATCACCTCGGCCGGCGCCGGCTGCATGGCGGCACTGGACACCGAGCGTTATCTGGACGGTCTGCAGAACGCTTCGTTCTAAATCGCAGACACAAAAAAACCGGCTTCGGCCGGTTTTTTTATGAGAGTCAAAAGATCGCAGCCTGCGGCAGCTCCTACGGGAATCAGTGTAGGAGCTGCCGCCGGCTGCGATCTTTGCTCTTGAATCAGCGGCGGGTCAGCGGCTGTGCTTCGAACCTCACACCGGCCAGCCCGTGCTTGATCAGCGCGCGGATATTGCCGTGGTCGCTGCCTTCAGGCGTCGCCAGCACCGAGCGGTAATGCTCGCCGAATGCCAGCAGCGCTTCCTCATCACTCAAGCCTTCCAACAGCGCCAGACCCAAGGTCTTGCACGAACCTTCATTCTGCCCGGCGGCGTTTTCCACACCACCGTTGTTGAACGCCTGAGGCTGGTAGTCGTAACCGGCGGCGATGAAAGCCAAGGTGTCGGCAAAAACGTGTTCGCCGCTCTTGAGGCTGGCGCGCAGAGTGTTCAGATCACTCATTGGGTTTTCCTTTGGCGAACGCCGCCTGTTGTTCGGCGCTGGCTTCTTGCTGGTATTGGGCTTTCCATTCGGCATAAGGCATGCCGTAAACCACTTCACGGGCGTCGTCGAGGCTGACCTCGATCTGCTTCTCGTCGGCGGCAGCCTTGTACCACTTGGACAGGCAGTTGCGGCAGAACCCGGCGAGGTTCATCAGGTCGATGTTCTGCACGTCCTTGCGGCTGTCCAGATGGGCAACCAGTCGGCGGAAGGCGGCGGCTTCGAGTTCGAGGCGTTGTTGCTCGGTCATGATGGGCTCTGTGCAGTCTATTCGTGGCGCGGATGATAAAAGTCTGGCGCGCGATGCGCCAGACATGCTCAGCGGCTGGCGGCGAGGGTGATCGACACCGATTCGGCAAACCGCAGCGCATGCGGCTTGTCGACTTCGACTTCGGCGTACAGCACCGCGGCATGGGTCATCACCAGATCCAGCAGCTCCTGGGTCAGGCGTTCGAGCAGCGCAAAACGATTGCCCTCGACGTGGGCGATGATCGCCTTGGTGATGGTGCGGTAGTTCAGCGCGTGATCGATGTCGTTGTCACGCACCGCTTCCTGCGCTGCGTACAGGATGGTCAGGTTGATCAGCACATCCTGCTTGTTGAGGATCTCGTCCTCGTTGATCCCGATAAAGGTGCGCAGGCGCAGATCCTTGACCCGGATGCGCGCCATTCCCGGTTGAAGTTGTGACATTTACTTGCTCCGTCCAATCAATTGCAGGAACTCCTGACGGGTGTTGCTCGAGTCGCGAAAGGCGCCGAGCATGACCGAGGTGTTCATGGTCGAATTCTGTTTCTCGACACCGCGCATCATCATGCACATGTGCCGGGCCTCGATGACCACCGCGACGCCGGCGGCATCGGTGACCTGTTGCACCGCATCGGCAATCTGCCGGGTGAGGTTTTCCTGAATCTGCAGGCGCCGGGCGAACATGTCCACCAACCGCGCGATCTTCGACAGCCCCAGCACCTTGCCTGTCGGAATATAAGCCACATGGGCCTTGCCGATGAAGGGCAGCAGGTGATGTTCGCACAACGAGTACAACTCGATATCGGCGACGATGATCATCTCGTCGCTGTCAGAGGCAAACAGCGCGCCATTGACGATCTGATCCACACTCTGTTCATAGCCGTGACACAGGTATTGCATGGCCTTGGCCGCGCGCACCGGGGTGTCGAGCAGGCCTTCGCGGTCGGGGTCTTCGCCGAGGCCGATGAGGATCTCGCGGTAATTCTCGGGCAGGGTACGGCTCATGGGAGATCCTCGCGCAGCAGCTTATTTGACGTGCCGTCCGCCATTGACGGTCAGGGTCGTGCCGGTGACATAGGGGTTGTCGAGCAGATAGCGCAGGCTCTGGTAGATCACTTCGCTGCCGGGCTCGATGCCCAGCGCGGATTTGGCCAGCGCCTTGGCACGGTACGCCGCGTCGTCGTCGGGATTGAACAATAGCAGGGCCGGCGCGATGCCGTTGACCTTGATCGCCGGTGCATAACGCGCGGCGAACGACAGGGTCAGGCTGTCGAGCCCGGCCTTGCTGGCGCAATAACCGATGTGCTTGCTGCTGCCCTTGCGGGTGACGTCGTCGCTGATGTGGATGATGTCCGCCGGCGTCGAGCGCCTGAGCAGGTCGGCGCAGTGCAGGTTGATCAGGTACGGCGCGAGCATGTGCACGTTGAGCATGCGCGAGAAGGCTTCGGCTTCGTTGCCCGAGGTTTCCGCCAGCCATTCGGAGGCGTTGTGGATGATGGCGCGCAGGCAGTCGGTGTGGCTTTTCAGTTCTTCGATGAAGACGAGGATGGCGGCTTCGCTGGAGAAGTCCGCGAACACCCCGATCGCGCCCAGATCCCGCAGGGCTTGCACGCCGGGACGTTCGCTGCGGTAGGTGAAGATGACCTGATGGCCGTCCTCAAGCAAACGCTGCGCGCAGTGCAGACCGACACGCTGGCCGGCACCGGTGATGAGGATCGGGGCGGAGGAATTGGTCATGTACGGCTCGGGTCGCGGTCAGAGTAAAAACTATAACAGCGACGCTGCCGAAAAGATCGCAGCCTTCGGCAGCTCCTGCAGGGGCGCATTCATCTGTAGGAGCTGACGAGTGCAACGAGGCTGCGATCTTTAGCGATTTTGCGTAGAGGGTGTTGCAGGCAAAGGTCGCGCCGGCACAGCGTTCAACCAGTTGGCCAGCAACCGCGTCGACAGCGGAATGAAGAAGTACACCATCAGCGGCGTCAGGCATGCGGTGCTGATCAACACCCGCGGCAGCAGGCTCATCTCGCCGAGCAGCGGGCCGAGGACAAAGTTGAACAGCAGCGATACCGGGAAGAACGCCAGCCAGATCGCCACAGCCTGTTTCCAGCGCGGAGGCCGCTGACCAGCCGCGGCGAACCAGCCTTCGATGCCGCTGACTCGATGCTCTTTGGGGTGCGCAAACAGATCGCTGCCCCGGGCCAACCAAGCGGTACGCGAGGCCGAGTGTTCCCAAGCGTGTAGGGTCTGCTCGTCAACGAAGCGGAAAATGATCTGGAATTCGTTGTCACCGGGTGGCGGAGCGAGCACGCCGGAACCCAGGTAACCGGGAAAGTCTGTGGCCAGTTGTTCGCCTTCGCGCAGCCAGGCAATCAGGTCATGATAGCGGCCGTCGGCGACGCGACGAGCAACCATCAGCGTGACGGGGGAAGTAGACATTGTGTATCTCCATATTTCGATTGCGTCGCTCCGGGTAGGAGATTTCGCATGGCGCAGGCCGGGGTAGGGGCCTGCACTTTTCAGCAAGCAAGGATTATTCCCGATTTTGATGACAGTTTCAGAGACTTTCGTCTCTGTTCATTGGGTTGAACCGATAGAGGGCATCGGATGTAGAATGGGATCCAAATTTACCGCGCGGACACACCAGCACCATGGCTGTTATCACGGACGCTAACCCTGCCCCGCAGGCCTCTGTCGCGCTAGAGCGCGAGGAGTTGTTCCCTATTCGGGAGGTGTCGCGGCTGACCGGCGTCAACCCGGTTACGCTGCGTGCATGGGAGCGCCGCTACGGTTTGATCCAGCCGACGCGCACCGAAAGCGGGCACCGGTTGTATTCGATGACCGAAATCGAGCGTGTGCGCAGCATCGTCGACTGGATCGATCGCGGCGTGGCCGTGAGCAAGGTCGGCAAGATCCTCGCCAAGACCGAGCCATTGAAGGCCCTGGCGCATATCATCCCCGATGATCTGGTTCAGACCGATTACGCGCAGTGGCAGCAGCAGGTGCAAGTTGCAGTCAGTGCGTTCGATGACCGCGCGCTGGATCAGGTCTACAACCAGATTTTCTCTTCCTACTCGCTGCCGGTGGTGTTTCAGGACATCCTCATGCCGTTGTGGCTGCAGATGTTGCAGCGCCAGGACGCCTTCGGTCAGACCAGCGAGTGGCTGTTTTTCGACGGGTTCCTGCGGGCTCGGGTGCTGCAGCGCATTGTTGCGCTGCGCGGCACGCAACCGCGCAAGGTGATTGTCAGTGCGCTCGCCGGTCAGTGTCGTGAACTCGAGCTACTGGTTGCCGCGTTGTTTCTCAGTGGCAATGACGCCGGGGTGCGGGTGCTGACCACCGGTCAGCCATTCGATGAGTTGGCGCTGGTGTGCGAGCGGATCAAGCCGCAGGCGCTGGTGCTGTTTTCCAACCACGCCCCGACAGCCGATTTGCCGCGACGGTTGAACCGTCTGGCGTTAAGTCTGGATTGTCAGGTCATGCTCGCCGGTGATACTGCTGATCTGGCACAGGACAACCTGGCCGGATCGTCGATCGGTTGTCTGGGCAATGAAGGGGCGACGATGCGTCAGCGCATGACGCAGTTTCTCGCGGGGACACTGGATACCTGACGATCAGGTGTGCAGGGCGGGGTGGGTCAGACGGTGTTGCTGCAGAATGAACTGGCGCAGGCGTTCGGTTTCATCGGCATCGGTCTGGCTCAGCTCGTAGGCGTAGAAGCCGTGCTCGGTTTCGCGCTCGAAATTGCCGCGCAGGGAAATCCGCTCATAGCCTGACGGGCTGAACCACAGGGCGAAATGCTTGGGTGGTTTGGTCTTGTTGCGCATTTCCAGCAGCACGCCTTTGTGCGACACCTCGTGCACCCACATCATGCCCGGCTGGCCCTTGGCATTTTCCAGCGCTACCGGCTCTTCGAGGGTCAGGCGCCATGGGCGAACCATCGGCCCGTCTTCGTAAATGCTCGGTACGCCCAGACGCAGGTGCAAGGCGTGGAATTCGTCTTCCACCAGGTGCAGCGGAAAGGTCATCTGCTGATTTTCGAAGTTGGCCTGGATGGTCACTTGCTCTTGAGCCGCGAGGCGCGTGAGCAAGTCGCGGATCTGCGAACCACCATTGACCAGCAGGCTCGACGTCGCATCCCGCACATTGAGCTGCGGGTTGTGCTGCATGGTCTGGATGAAATCCAGCTCATCCTGGGTCAGGAGGGCGTCGCGTTGCATGGCCTGGCTCGAAAGAAATAGTTACAAAGTCATTGGTGATTGTAGTTAATGACACTTAGTTCGCTGTTTTGTTTGCGCCGTTCGTCGCTTTCAACGCTGCAAGCTCCGCTTGTAATGCCGCAACCTCGGCCTCCAGCTGAATGACGCGCTGCTGTGCCTTGACCTGAACGGTGACATCCTTCTGCACACCGACGAAGTAGGTCTGACCGTCATCGGCATTTTTTACCGTCGAAAGCGACAGTTCGTTCCAGAACGGTGTGCCGTCCTTGCGGTAGTTGCGCAGGATCTCCCGGCACGAACCACCCTCGCGCAACACTCCGCGAATCCGCTCCAGACTTGCCTGATCACGGTCTCCGGCCTGCAGAAAGCGGCAGTCCTGATAGAGAATCTCTTCGCTGCTGTAACCGGTCAGGCGTTCGAAGGCCGGGTTCACATAGATCAGGATGTTGTCCTGCTCACCTTCTTTCTCAGCCACCACGATTCCGTCGTTCGACGCGTTGATCACCATTTGCAACAGACTGGCATTGATCATCTGTGAATCCTTTCAGCATTGTCGATGGCTCGCATTCTAGAAGATCAGCCGGCGCTGTCTATAGGCCATCAGCGTCTGTTGAGAGCCAGTCGCAACATCTCTGTCGGGACTGCTACTATCGCCGCTCTTTTTTTCAGCTTCAGGATCAGATTGATGAAAGTCGCCATCCTCTCCGGCTCGGTTTACGGCACGGCCGAAGAAGTCGCCCGTCACGCGCAGAACCTGCTGAAAGACGCCGGTTTTGAAACCTTCTACAACCCGCGCGCCAGCCTGGCGGACCTTCAGGCGTTCGGCCCTGAAGCGTTTCTTGCGGTGACCTCGACCACCGGCATGGGTGAGTTGCCGGATAATCTGGTGCCGCTGTATTCGAGCATTCGCGATCAACTGCCAATGGCCTGGCGCGGTTTGCCGGGCGCGGTGATCGGTTTGGGCGATGCCAGTTACGGCGATACGTTCTGTGGCGGCGGCGAACTGATGCGTGAGTTGTTCGCCGAGCTGGGCGTGCGCGAAGTGCATCAGATGCTGCGTCTGGACGCCAGCGAAAGCGTGACCCCGGAAACCGACGCCGAGCCATGGCTGGCGCAACTGATCGCCACGCTCAAGGGCTGATCGCGCGCTCGCGCAGCAAGGCCAGCCAGGCCTGCGCAGCTTTCGACAGATAGGCACCCCGGCGCCAGATGAACGCGATGTCCCAACGCAAGTAATCCGGTGCGCGCAAGGTCAGGCGCACCACGCCCGGACGCTGCAGTGCCCGGGCGACCACACTGGGCAGCAGCACCACGCCTTGCCCGGCGGCCACCAGTGCCACGAGAAAATCCGCCTGGCCACTGCGCCCGCCTTCTTTCGGGGTAAAGCCCAGTTGCTGGCAGGCCTGCAGTAGACGGTCATTGAGCACAAAGCTGCGCTGATACAGCAGGAACGGCGTGTCGGCCAATTCCTCAAGACCAATCTCGCCGCGTGCTGCCAACGGATGATCCACCGGCAGCAGCGCATCGAGCTTTTCATCGCAGAAAGGCTGGAAGTCGAACTGCGGATCTTTCGGCAGCAGGCTCCCGCCCAACTCCAGTTCGCCGCTGAGCACCGCCTGCTCGACATTGCGGCTGCCGCCCTCAAGCAATTGAATGCTGATGTTCGGATAGCGCCGCCGATACTCGGCAAACAGCCCGGCGAACAGTGCATCGCTGCCCAGCAGCGGCAGGCCGAGGCGCAGTTCACCGCGAGCCAGTTGGCTCAAATCATCCAGTTCGCTGAGCAACTCATTGCGCAAACGCAACATGCCTTCGGCGCGCTGCAGCACCACGCTGCCCGCGGCGGTCAGGCGCAGTTGCGAGCCGAGGCGTTCAAGCAATGGCGTGCCGAGGCTCTGCTCCAGTTGCGCGACTTGCTTGCTCACGGCCGACTGGCTGATGTGCAGGGTTTTCGCCGCCTGGGTGAAGCCGCCCTGATGCATGACTTCGACAAAACTGCGCAGCTGTTTGAATTCCATGTTCCGATTCCATTGTGGAATAGGACTGAGTCTAACAATTCGCTTCTGGGATGGCAGGCCGCTTCGTAAAATAAGCCCCTGTAAGGAGCCCAACATGAACGCCGCATCCCTCAAATATCTTTCCCGTCTATTCGCAGAACTGGCCGTGCTGCTCGGTCTCTACCTGCTCGGCTGCCAGATCGCCGCGTGGCTGGCCTGGCCGATTCCCGGCGGCGTCATCGGCATGGCTTTGTTGCTGCTGGCGTTCGCGTTTGGCTGGGTCAAACCGGCGGCGCTGCAACTGGGTGCCGGGTTGCTGATGGCCGAGATGCTGTTGTTCTTTATTCCGGCACTGATGAGTCTGCTCGACTACGGCGCACTGCTGCGCAATGACGGCTGGCGGATTCTGCTGGTGATCGGCGCCAGTACCCTGATGGTGATGCTCGTGACCGCATTCACCGTCGAGCTGGCCGTGCGCCTGAGGCGGTCCCATGAAGCTTGAATGGATGCCGATGTTCTGGCTCGCTTTCACCCTGCTGGCGTATCTGTTCAGTCGCTGGATTTATCGGCGTACCGGACGTTATCTGCTGTCGCCGCTGATTCTGGTGCCGGCGCTGCTGCTGGCCCTCGCCGTGCCGCTGCACACCGCCTACGCCGAATATTCCAGCAACACCCACTGGTTGATGCTGGTACTCGGGCCGGTGACGGTCGCTTTCGCGGTGCCGATCTGGCAGCAGCGGCGATTGCTCATGCAGCATTGGTCCGCGTTGCTGCTGGGTATGTTTGCCGGTAGTGCCGCGTCGATCGCCACCTCGTTCGGTCTGGCCAGGGCACTGGCGCTCGACAGCTCGGTGACCATGTCACTGGTGCCACGTTCGATCACCACGCCGTTCGCCATGCCACTGGCGCAGGATCTCGGTGGTGTGCCGGAACTGACCGCGGTGTTCGTGATGTTCACCGGCGTGTTCGGCGCGATGCTCGGTGGCGTGTTGCTCAAGTGGCTGCCGTTGCGCAGTGCCCTGGCGCGCGGTGCGTTGTTCGGGGTTGGCGCGCACGGCGCAGGCGTCAGTCGGGCGCATGAAGTGGGCGGTGAAGAAGGCTCGGTGGCGGGGCTGGTGATGGTGCTGACCGGGTTGCTCAATCTGTTCGCCGCGCCTTTGTTGGCGTCGTTGCTTTGACATGGATCCAAGGTGTTTGCATGGCTGACCCGCTCAGTCATCAAGCTGGCTGGCAATGCAACTCCGCGATCCTCTGCGCCTGACTAGACTGCTGACACGTGCAGAACAATAAGAACGCAGAGGTGCATACAGTGAGCGTAGCCCCCGTCCAGTCGTCCCTTGATGTCAAAGACCAGGTCAGTGCGGCGGAATGGCAGACTCGGGTCGATCTTGCCGCCTGCTATCGACTGGTGGCGTTGCATGGCTGGGACGACCTGATCTTCACCCACATCTCGGCCAAGGTCCCCGGCACCGAAGACTTCCTGATCAACCCGTTCGGGTTGATGTTCCATGAGATCACCGCGTCGAGCCTGGTCAAAGTCGATCAGGCCGGCAACAAGCTGATGGACAGTCCCTACGAAATCAATCCCGCCGGCTACACCATTCACAGCGCCGTGCATGAAGTGCGGCACGATGTGGTCTGCGTGCTGCACACTCACACCGCATCCGGTGTCGCGGTGTCGGCGCAAAAGCAGGGCGTGTTGCCGATCAGTCAGCAGTCGCTGTTCGTGCTGTCGAGCCTGGCTTATCACGCCTATGAAGGCGTGGCGCTGAATCATGAAGAGAAGGCCCGTTTGCAGGCCGACCTTGGCGAGAACAATTTCCTCATGCTGCACAACCACGGTTTGCTGACCTGTGGCAGCACCATCGCCGACACCTTTCTGATGATGTTCACCTTCCAGCGCGCCTGCGATATTCAGGTCATGGCGCAAACCGGCGGTGCTGAACTGATCGCCATCGAACCGCAGATACTCGCGGGCGCCAAAGCGATGATCGCCGGCGTGACCAAAAGTGCTCAAGGCATGGGCGGCGCGCTAGCCTGGCCGGCGCTGCTGCGCAAACTCGATAAACAAGACCCCGGATATAAACTCTGATGCCTCTTGCCGAGATTCCTCTGTGTGTCTGGCGCAAACGCAGCCGGACGTTTGTCTTCCGCGGCCAGTCGATCCGCTACTGGACGGCGGGGCAGGGTGAGCCGCTGCTGCTGATCCACGGTTTTCCGACGGCCAGTTGGGATTGGCACTATCTATGGCAACCACTGGCCCAGCGTTATCGAGTGATTGCCTGCGACATGCTCGGTTTCGGGGATTCGGCCAAACCGTTGCATCACCGCTACAGCCTGCTGGAACAGGCCGACCTGCAACAGGCGCTGCTGGCGCATCTTCAGATCGAACAACCGGTGCATGTGCTGGCTCACGATTACGGTGACAGCGTTGCCCAGGAACTGCTCGCCCGGCATTACGAAAACCGGATCGAGGTGGCCAGTTGTGTCTTTCTCAATGGCGGACTGTTCCCGGAAACCCATCGCCCGGTGCTGATGCAAAAGCTGTTGCTCAGCCCGCTGGGCTGGATGATCGGGCGGGCGTTCAGCCGTGACGCGTTGGTGAAAAGTTTCCGGCAGATCTTTGGTCCGCAGACCGGCCCCAGCGAAAGTGAGCTGGATGATTTCTGGAGTCTGATCGAGACCCATCGCGGCCCACGCATCCTGCACAAACTGATCAGCTACATCCCCGAGCGCCGTGTGCAGCGCGACCGTTGGGTGGCGGCCATGCAGCGTGATGAAATCCCGCTGCGAGTGATCGATGGCGAAGTCGACCCGATCTCCGGTGCGCACATGGTCGAGCGTTATCGTGAGCTGATTGCTGATGCCGACACCGTGTTGTTGCCGGGCATCGGTCATTACCCACAAATCGAAGCGCCGGTGCAGGTGCTCAAGCATTACCTGGCGTTTCGTCAGCGTCTGGAGTTGCCGCCGCGCAAGGTGGCGTGCTCCTGAAAGATCAAAAGATCGCAGCCTGCGGCAGCTCCTGCACAAATTAATGTAGGAGCTGCCGAAGGCTGCGATCTTTTGATCTTTTGATTTTGCTGTTCATCATCCCCCAGCCTTATCGCCCACCATTCAGCCCCAGCCCTGTTCGTTGTGAGCGAAAGCCCCGTGCCTGACACTCGGGATTACTGTCCCTCAGGCCTGCTG
This sequence comes from Pseudomonas sp. LF020, assembly GCF_053456425.1. Lineage (NCBI taxonomy): Bacteria > Pseudomonadati > Pseudomonadota > Gammaproteobacteria > Pseudomonadales > Pseudomonadaceae > Pseudomonas > Pseudomonas sp. LF020. The sequence goes on along the minus strand of NZ_JBRFIX010000003.1, from coordinate 401,001 downwards.
GAGTTCCTGCGATGAATGAGTCCGTACGTTTCGAAGACAAAGTCGTGATCGTCACCGGCGCCGGTGGTGGCCTGGGCCGGGCGCACGCGTTGCTGTTTGCCCGGCACGGCGCCAGGGTGCTGGTCAACGACCTCGGCGGCTCGACTCAGGGCGAAGGCGCCAACGCCTCCGCCGCCGACCGTGTGGTGGCGGAAATTCGCGAAGCCGGCGGCATCGCCGAGGCCAACCATGACTCGGTCACCGACGGCGACAAACTGGTACAGAACGCCCTCGACGCCTTTGGCCGTGTCGACGTGGTGGTGAACAACGCGGGGATTCTGCGCGACAAGACCTTTCACAAGATGGACGACGCTGACTGGGATCTGGTCTATCGCGTCCACGTCGAGGGCGCCTACAAAGTGACCCGCGCCGCGTGGCCGCACCTGCGTGAGCAAAACTACGGCCGGGTGATCTTCACGGCATCGACCTCGGGCATCTACGGCAACTTCGGCCAGTCCAACTACGGCATGGCCAAACTCGGCCTCTACGGCCTGACCCGTACCCTGGCCATCGAAGGTCGCAAGAACAACATTCTGGTCAATGCCATCGCGCCTACCGGCGGCACGCGCATGACCGAAGGCCTGATCCCGCCGCAAGTGTTCGAACAGCTCAAACCGGAGCTGGTCAGCCCGCTGGTGGTGTACCTGGCCAGTGAACAGTGCCAGGAAACCTCCGGCCTGTTTGAAGTCGGTGGTGGCTGGATGGGCAAGGTGCGCTGGGAACGCAGCCTCGGCGCCGGGTTCGATCCGCGCAGTGGTTTCTCGCCGGAAGATGTCGCGGCGCACTGGCAGCAGATATGCGATTTCGAAGGCGCGGTGCATCCGAAGGACAACATTGAAGCGCTGAAGGAAATGATGGCAAACTTGCAGAAGTATTCGCTGTGACGTGTGTCATGCCCGGCTAATGAGCAACCCGATCGGCAAAACTTTCGCCCATAAAAAAGGCCGCTGCAAACGCAGCGGCCAAGGTAAGACGTTGGATCAAGGAGCTACAAATCAACGTCAGTGAACACCTGGGCGATCAATCGAAGCATCGACTCATCTGAAATCGGTCAGCGCTGGCGCGGGTTACTCAGCAGCCAAAGCTGGGTGCTTTGCGGCGTGTGCCGTGAAAGCCCGCTCAGAATAAGCACTTGAGCCCAATGGAAAAATAGCGATTCCGGACATGCACTGTTACGGGGCGTGCAACAGTCTTGTTCGTGCCAGCGCACCCTGCTTGGACTTTGCAGAGCATTCGCAGTCTCAAATGTATCGCTTCTGTCTATTCTGGATGGCTGCGTTAGTTGCTTTGTATGGATCTTGTTGCGCAGTGTTTGTTTTGTGATCTTGTCACTTTTCATAAGTGGCTTCTTTGTTTTGATTAATGTTTTGTAATCTATATTTGTTGAAATGAACTGGCGCTTCTTGTTTTTCAAAAATGAAACTATCTTTCGCTGTCGCAGTGATACGGGGTTCCGTTCATTGAACTTAAAAGATAGGACTTGAATATGGAAAAGTTATACAAAAGCCTGATGCGAGGTTCTGAAGGTGCGGAAGTAACCTGGAGGGCCGAGTGGGTAAAGGCTGCCGCCGCGCAGGATGATTTGTTCGCTATTGTTGAGGCGATCCCGACAGTTCGGCAGATTGCTCGGCAGGCATTGCAGCAAGAGCTGCAGCAACGGCGGAAGAATATCGATATCGATAATGTGTACATAAATGTCACCGATCAGTCATATGAGATAGAACGCCGTCCTTCGGGGAAACTGTCTGACGTATTGTTTCATTGTCTTGATAATAATGTGCTGCCGAACTATCTGGATGGCGGCGGGGACGGTGTTTTTCATCTGCCGGAAACCGTTGGCGAACAGATGAGAGTCAAGGGCTTCAGTATTTTCGAGGCTGAGGAAGCTATTACTTATACGCTGCGAAATCTGGAAAGCAGTCTGCGTTCGGAGATGGGCAAGTATTGGGCAGCACCCGTAAAAGTCGCAGCGACTGAAAACACCGGTCTGACAAATAAACAGGCTTTTCAGCAGGCATATAACGTTGTGCTGACAGCCGAGCTTTCTTTAAAAGCCATGGCGGGATTCCTGGATCATGGCATGGCGAAGCGCTATTGCTACTTGTTGAACCTGGAAAACGGCGCCGGTGCTTATAACGTTGTGGTAAGTCCTGAACCCGACTATCGCACTTCGCTCGGGCCCGGGTTTGTGCTCGATAATGCGATGCGGGCGGATCCGGAAATGAAATTGCTCAATGAGCCCACCGGTTATGTCCTTCACACGCCAGGCAATGGTTTTGAATACCTCGCCATGAACCTCGACTTACCCGCGACGTTGCTGGCGCGTGTATCGGCGTCCGGGAGCAAAATCGCTTTCCCCAAAGCCAGGCAGAGTGTGTCTGCGTATTGTGTCGATGTTTACTTGAAGGGGCAGCTCGATACGCTTGCAAGTCTGATGCGCGATCGCAAGGGCCAGACTCAAGCGTTCAGCCGGGTATTGCAGGACAATCAGGTGTTGTCGAAGATGCGTGCTGACATCGGTCGTCGATTCGATCAAGTGCAGGCAGAACTCAAGCGTACCGAATGGCCACTCTGGCTGAAGAACGGTGGAAATGCTCTTCAGCAGCGGTACGTCGAACTTGAGCACTCAATGGAGAAATATCACTCTGCCTACCAGATGGTGTACGACAGGAATTTCTCGTTTAAAGAATATGTCTTGCGTTGTTTTTCCGAGTGGGCGATGAGCGCGTTGGGTGAGCATCTGGATGCCGAGACGATAAAGGTGCGCAGCGTCCACAAGATGCAAGTGGGCGGCCGCACCCTCGAGCAGGTCGATAGTCGGACCCTGACGGAATTCATCATCTTCGGTCTGCATGACGAGGGATATAAAGCCGAAATCAGCATCACCGGGCTGCCGTCCGGCAGCAGGCTATCCTCGGCAGCGCTTGAGCGATGGTTGAGCAATATCAACGTGCGCTCGCAGTTCGTATCCAGGCTTCCCGTTGATCCATCGCCTGAGTTTGCACAGGCGTATCGTGACCACTTGCACAGCAACATGGAATTCGCGCTTTTCGTTGCGCGTCATTCGGAGGTCTTCAGTGAAACTGAAGCGAAGGTCATTGAAAGGGCGTTGGCAGGTGACCCGTCGGTGTCCATCCGCGGATTGCAACTGAGCCTGCAGATTCCAGGGCCAACCTTGAAAGGTGTGATGATTTTTCAGGCACGGGAGACTCGGAACCATCTTGTTTATCTGAAAACACCTGCAGGCAAGTCTGTTTTCATGACGTTTGCGGATGCATTCGCTCTGAACAAATGGTTTGAATCGGCCATGACCGCTGATCGCCAATACGCGGCGTCATTGATTCATCCGGACTATTTGCACGATGCCGGATCGTTGCGCGGTGCCAGCCGTCACTCAACCCATTATCTGTACAAGCTGGATACCCGATACCCGGACCTTTTCCCCAATGGCACAGCGCCGTTGCTCAATAACGTCACTGTCGCTTATCAGTCTGAACTGGCGTTACACAAGACCATTGCGCCTGTGCCTTACCGCTACCTCGAGATTGAGCCGCGCAAACGTTACGCTCGATTGAATACCGAACTGAAAGCACTCTCCACCGTAGAGACAAGGGACAATGCGTTCCCTTCTTTTGAACGCTTTACCCGCGATGCGGTGAAGCAGAACCTTGAAAACCTGCTGCGTTCGCGAGGACGAAGTGTCGAGATCGATCCGGATGAGATTATTGTCCAGACTGACGATTTTCAGAAAAGCGTAACGGATCTGCTCATCGAAGGACTGTCGTTTGAAGCTGCCAATCCGGCGTATCCGAGCAAGAATGACCCAAGGTATTTTTTGACAGGTGGCCATTCGGCGATCGATCAGCTGGATATTCGCGATCTTTCCTCGTTATCGAAAACATTCCGTCCTGGCGACAAGTATACGGAACTGCTGAATACCGACTATCTGGACGGGAAGCATCCTGGCTACGCATTCAAGCGCGCCGTTCACGCGAAAAAAGTTCGCTGTCAGATGCATTACGATCTGCTCTCCAACTACGTTGATGGCAGGTTTGGCTCTGATATATTTTTAGCGCTACAACGGGTTGTCGGCAGTTTGAAAGAGGATGTCTATCACTACCCGATCGCAGATAGTTCTGCAGAAGGTGATGAAGGTCTTTACGAATTCAATATCGGGAAAATAGGCTTGACCAAGGCGGGGGATCGTACGGTTGCGGGTGTCTATATCCTGCGGATGAACATTCTCGGCCAGTTCGACGACTGGTTATATACGCCCGATGCGCCGGATGGCGTTGCCTATCGACCTATCAACGATTTCATTCCCTCCATTCGGTTCCGCTATGGACCGATGCGCGATTATTATTTTGACCGGGTTGCGATCGTCGATCAAAAAGTAATCAATGACTATTTTGACGATCTTGTCGCAACCGTGAATACCCGGCCTCCGGTCAAGACGCAAGAACGCGCCAAATTGAACAACCTCTTCACGTTCCATGATCGGAGAGTGCGTCGCGCATTGAGCGATATCGACGAGCGAACCACCAGCTTGAAGGAGGTTATCGCCGGACTGATTTACGATGGCCTGATCAAGGCGACGAGTGTCATCAGTCTCGCCGTGCCGCCAATCGGCACTCTGCTCGTCGCGGTGCAGATGATGAAAAGTGTTTACGACGGATCTCAGGCGCAACATCGAGGTGACTACTCCGCGGCTCTGGGACACGGCGCAGACGCGCTGATCGGACTGTTTACGCTCGGCCAGGCGGCCACAGCCGGTGCGAGCGCAGAGGTGATCAAGCAGGTGACCAACGTACAAAGATCGTTTCTGGATCTGGTCGATGACGCACGGTCGGCAGCACAATTCGTCGCCGAGGCGGCGGGTCATAAAACTGTTGACCAACAGTTGATCGATTTCATCACTGAGTTGATGAAGGATCGGGTAACGGGCATCAGCCAGACCATCGTGCGCTGATCCCAGGTTGGCGCATGGGGATCGCTTGACTCAATCGGCTTGCTCATACCCCATGCGCCAGCTCACGGCCCGCGACGCAGCCAGTAACCGCTGCGCCGCCGGGCCGCTTTCGTCGGCGTGGAACAGCGAGGTCGGACCGACGATGGTCAGCACCGCGGCGATCTGCCCGACAGCGTTGAACACCGGCGCCGACAAGGCATCGACCCCAGGCATCAACAAACCGTGCACATGATGCAGACCGCGCTCGCGGATCTGCTCGCACAAGTCCGAGTAAGTGTTTTCTTCTGCCAGCGGATGGTCGCCACTGGCAATTTCGTGGGCGCGCAGATCAGCCGTCTCCCGATGCGGCAGAAAGGCACTGAACACCAGCCCGGTGGACGAACTGAGCAGCGGCAACACTGAACCCAATTGGGTCACCACCGTCACCGCGCGCACCGCCGGCTCGATGTGCACCACGGTCGCGCCCTGATTGCCCCAGACCGCCAGAAAACAGGTTTCATTCAGTTCGTCGCGCAACTCGGACAGGGGCAGGGCGGCGACTTTCAGCACGTCCATACTGTTCAGGGCTGCGAGGCCCACGCGCAGGGCTTCACGACCGAGGCCGTAGTGGTTGGTGACGGCGTTCTGCTCGGCAAAACCACTGGCGATCAGCGCCTGAAGATAACGGTGCACCTTGCTCGCCGGCATCTGCACGTGTTCGGCCAGACGCGACAGTGAGGTGGAGGGCGACAACTCGGCCAATGCCTTGAGGATGTCGGTGCCGACCTCGGCGGAGCGGACTTTCTGTTTGCCGTTGCTGTCGCTGGTTTTTTCCATGGTGCGGCCGGGATCCGAAAACGAATGGGCGTCTTTATAGCTTGACGCTGGATAGCGAGCAAATTACGTTATGCGTAATCGAATTACGATAATAACAACCCCGGCGTGCGCAAACCTCTGAGCCAGAGCGATGGGCCACTGCCGACTCCCTGTTCAGGAGGCTCCATGAACCTCGATTCAAACGCATCGGAGCTGGCGTACCAGTCCGGATTCGGCAACGAATTCAGCAGTGAAGCGTTGCCCGGCGCCTTGCCCATCGGCCAGAACTCCCCGCAGAAAGCCCCCTACGGCCTCTACACCGAATTGCTCTCCGGCACTGCGTTCACCATGACCCGCAGTGAAGCCCGGCGCACCTGGATGTACCGGATTCAGCCGTCGGCCAATCACCCGGCGTTCGTCAAACTCGAGCGGCAACTGGCCGGCGGTCCACTGGGTGAAGTAACCCCCAATCGCCTGCGCTGGAATCCTCTGGATATCCCGGCCGAGCCAACCGACTTCATCGATGGGCTGGTCGGCATGGTGGCCAACTCGGCAGCGGAAAAACCGTCTGGCATCAGCATCTATAACTATGCCGCCAATCGTTCGATGGAGCGGGTGTTCTACAACGCCGACGGTGAACTGCTGCTGGTGCCGCAACTGGGGCGGCTGCGCATTGCCACCGAACTCGGTGTGCTGGACGTTGCGCCGCTGGAAATTGTCGTGCTGCCGCGTGGCTTGAAATTCCGCGTCGAGCTGCTTGATCCGCAGGCGCGCGGTTACGTCGCTGAGAACCACGGCGCGCCGCTGCGCCTGCCGGACCTGGGGCCGATCGGCAGCAACGGTCTGGCCAATCCACGGGACTTCCTCGCGCCGGTCGCCGCTTATGAAAACCTGCAGCAGCCGACGACGCTGGTGCAGAAGTTCCTCGGCCAGTTGTGGGGCACCGAGCTCGATCATTCGCCGCTGAACGTGGTCGCCTGGCACGGCAACAACGTGCCGTACAAATATGATCTGCGCCGTTTCAACACCATCGGCACCGTGAGTTTCGATCACCCGGATCCGTCGATCTTCACCGTGCTGACGTCGCCGACCAGCGTGCACGGTCTGGCCAACCTCGACTTCGTGATCTTCCCGCCACGCTGGATGGTCGCCGAGAACACCTTCCGTCCACCGTGGTTCCACCGCAACCTGATGAACGAATTCATGGGCCTGATCCACGGTGAGTACGACGCCAAGGCTGAAGGCTTCGTGCCCGGCGGTGCCTCGCTGCACAGCTGCATGAGCGCCCACGGCCCGGATGGTGAAACCTGCACCAGAGCGATCAACGCCGACCTCAAGCCGGCGAAGATCGACAACACCATGGCCTTCATGTTCGAGACCAGTCAGGTGCTGCGCCCAAGCCGCTTCGCCCTCGACTGCCCGCAACTGCAATCCACTTACGATGCCTGCTGGGCCACGCTGCCTGCCACGTTCGACCCGACCCGGAGATAACCCATGACTCAGACTTCCATCACCCGCAGTTGGGTTGCTTCGGCCAACGGCCACGCGGATTTCCCGTTGCAGAACCTGCCGCTGGGCGTGTTCAGCACTGGCGGCTCGGCGCCGCGCGCGGGCGTGGCGATCGGCGAGCACATTTTCGATCTGCAAGTGGCGCTTGAAGCCGGTCTGTTCGACGGCGCAGCCCGCAGCGCGGTCGAAGCCATGCACGGCGGCCTGCTGAATGCGTTCTTCGACCTCGGTCGTGAAGCTCGAGTAGCCTTGCGCATCCGCTTGCTGGAATTGTTCAGCGAGGGCAGCAGCCATCGCGGCGCCATCGAAGCCCAAGGCGCAAAACTGTTGCCACTGGCTGCCGATTGCCAGATGCATTTGCCGGCGCGCATCAGCGATTACACCGACTTCTACGTCGGCATCGAGCACGCGCAGAACGTCGGCAAACTGTTCCGCCCGGACAACCCGCTGCTGCCGAACTACAAATACGTGCCGATCGGTTATCACGGTCGTGCCTCCACGGTGCGCGCCTCCGGCACCGACGTGCGTCGTCCAAAGGGGCAGACGTTGCCGGCCGGTGCCAGCGAGCCGACCTTCGGCCCGTGCGCACGTCTGGACTACGAACTGGAACTGGGCATCTGGATCGGTCAGGGCAACGACATGGGCGAGCCGATTGCCATCGGTGACGCCGCCGAACACATCGCCGGTTTCTGCCTGCTCAACGACTGGTCGGCCCGCGATATCCAGGCCTGGGAATACCAGCCGCTGGGGCCGTTCCTGTCCAAGAGTTTCATCACCAGTGTCTCGCCATGGGTGGTGACCGCCGAAGCGCTGGAGCCATTCCGCACGGCGCAACCTGCGCGCCCGCAAGGTGATCCGCAGCCGCTGCCATACCTGTTCGACAAACGTGATCAAGATGGCGGCGCCTTCGACATCGAACTGGAAGTGCTGCTGCTCACCGAAGCCATGCGCGAGCAGAGTCTGCCGGCCCATCGCCTGACCCTGAGCAACACTCGCTACATGTACTGGACCGTCGCACAAATGGTCGCGCACCACAGCGTCAACGGCTGCCAGTTGCAGGCCGGTGACCTGTTCGGTTCGGGCACCTTGTCCGGTCCGGAAAACGGTCAGTTCGGCAGCCTGCTGGAAATCACCGAGGGCGGTAAAAAGCCGATCGAACTGGCGTCCGGCGAAGTGCGCAAATTCCTCGAAGACGGCGACGAAATCATCCTGCGCGCGCGTTGCGCCCGTGACGGTTTTGCCTCGATCGGCTTCGGCGAATGCCGCGGCAAAGTGCTGGCGGCGCGCTGACAGGAGCGGATCATGGATCTCTACACCTATTACCGCTCGACCTCGTCTTATCGGGTGCGCATCGCGTTGGCGTTGAAGGGCCTCGACTACACCGCGCTGCCGGTTAACCTGATCGCGCCGTCCGGGGGCGAGCACCGCCAGGCGGCGTATCTGGCGATCAACCCGCAGGGTCGAGTGCCGGCCTTGCGCACGGATGAAGGCGAGTTGCTGATTCAGTCGCCAGCGATCATCGAATACCTGGAAGAACGTTATCCACAACGGCCGTTGTTGCCCGAAGACCTCGCCGCCCGCGCCCACGTGCGCGGTGTGGCGGCGGTGATCGGTTGCGACGTGCATCCGCTGCACAACGTCAGCGTACTCAATCGCCTGCGTCAGTGGGGCCACGAAGAGCCGCAGGTGGTGGAGTGGATCGCGCACTGGATCAGTCAGGGGTTGGCGACTGTCGAGCAATTGATCGGTGACAGCGGTTTCTGTTTCGGTGAGTGGCCGTGTGTGGCGGATGTTTACCTGATTCCGCAGTTGTATGCGGCGGAGCGCTTTGGTGTGTCGCTGGAGGCTTACCCACGGATTCGGCGGGTGGCGGCATTGGCGGCAGAGCATCCGGCGTTCATCAAGGCGCATCCGGCAAACCAGCCTGATACCCCTTAACGCTTCACAATGCCCCAATGTAGGAGTGAGCCTGCTCGCGATAGCGGAGTGTCAGATACGGGGATGTTGACTGACACACCGCTATCGCGAGCAGGCTCACTCCTACAAGGGATCAGCTCCGTACACAAAAATCATAAAAACAAAACAGGTACCTTGCGATGCACAACCAGATTGCCAGCTTCCGCGCGGCACTCGACGCCCGTCCTGTGTCCCGCTATCAGTGGTTACTGCTGATCCTGCTCGCCTTGTTGCTGGTCACCGACGGTTATGACGCCCAGGTGCTCGGTTACGTGGTGCCGGCCCTGGCCCAGGACTGGGGCCTGGAGAAAGCCGCGTTCGGGCCGGTTTTCAGCGCCAACCTGTTGGGCCTCACGCTCGGCTCGCTCGCGGTGACGCCGCTGGCCGATCGCTTCGGCGTGCGGCGAATCCTGCTCGCCTGCGTACTGATCTACGCCAGCCTCACGGTGCTGATGGTGTTCGCCGACTCGCTGAATACCCTGATGATCGCGCGCTTCATCTGCGGCATCGGCATGGGCGGCGCGATGCCCAGTGCTATGGCGTTGATGTCGGAGTACTCGCCACCGCGCCTGCGCACGTTGATGGTGACGCTGGCCGCTTGTGGGTTTTCATTTGGTGGTGCGGCGGGTGGTTTTGTTGCTGCGGGCTTCATCGATCGTTTTGGCTGGCAAGCGGTGTTTCTTGCCGGTGGTGTCACGCCATTGCTGCTGTTCCCGTTCCTGTGGTGGATGCTGCCGGAATCGCTGCCGCGTCTGCTGCGCGACGCACCACCCTATGCGCGCTTGCGCAAAGTCACCGCACGAATGCTCCCGGACTGGCAACCGCCGGCCGCGTCCGTCGAACAGAACGCGCGCGAGCAGGGCAGCAACCTGACCGTGGTCGAGCTGTTCCGCCACGGTTATGCACGACCGACCCTGCTGATCTGGGCGACGTTTTTTGTCAGCCTGATTCTGTTGTATTTCATGATCAGCTGGCTGCCGACGCTGTTGCTGGAAAGCGGCCTGAAACTCAATGAAGCCAATCTGGTGACCTCGATGTTCCTGTTCGCCGGCACCTTGGGCGCGGTGTGCATGGCGTGGTTCGCCGACCGTTTGCAACGCAAGGTACGGCTGCTTTGCGCAGTGCTGGCCGGGGCTGCGCTGTGCACCATTCTGCTGGGCCTGAACCACGATAATCCACGTTATCTGGTGGCCTGCGTGTTTGCCGCCGGGTTCTGCATCATCGGTGGGCAACTGACGCTGAACGCTTTCGCCAGTAACTTCTACCCGGCGCATGTGCGGGCCACGGGCACGGGTTGGGCGTTGGGGGTAGGGCGCTTCGGTTCGATCCTCGGGCCGCTGTTCGGCAGCATGCTGCTGGCGATGCACATTCCGGTGACGCAGATTTTCTTCTTCTGCGCGATTCCGGCGGTCATTGCGGCGCTGTTGATCATTCAGGTGCGCTCGCCTTCCGAGTCCACTCTGTCCAATGTAGGAGCCAGCCTGCTGGCGAAGAACGATAACGCGGTCTGACAGAAAAAACGGCGGCGCCTGCATCGCGAGCAGGCTCACTCCTACAAAAAGCGTTTAGTGCACTACGGAATTCGGCGGCAGATGCCCGAGCCGTTCAGTCAGGCGCAGGCGCTGGATCGGGTCATCACTGAGCAGCAGCGCATGCTCCAGATCGAAGCGCTCCGCGTTCGGGCAATCGAGCCGTTGATAAAGGCTGGCGCGGGCCAGATAATCGGCTGCGCTGGCACCGCCCAGTTCCAGCACGCGCTCGGCATCGATCAGCGCGGCGATGTAATCCTCATGGGCCAGATGCAACTGGCGCAGGTTGCGTGACAGGCGCTGAAGCATCTGCTGAGGGCTGGCGGTGGCCAGATGGTCGGCATTGAGTTTGAGGTGCGCGCCGTACTGACGCTGCAACAATTCGCGACAATCATTCGGATACAGGCGCCGACCGCCGCAGGGATCCAGCAGGTGATCAGCACCGGGTACCCGCAGCAGGAAATGCCCGGGGAAGTTCACCCCGACCAGCGGAATCTCCAGACCACGCGCCAGTTCCAGAGCAATCAAGGACAGGCTCAGCGGTTGGCCGCGACGGGTCTGCAGCACTTTGTCCAACAACGCAACCTGCGGGCGCAGCGGCAGAAAATCGTCCTGAGCGACCCCCAGATCATTCATCCGCCGCAACAACGGCTGCGCCAGTTCGCTGACCGGCAGCATCGGCAAGCCGTAGCTGACGCGCTGCTGCAGCTCCTTGAAGTCTTGCAGCAGCGCTTCGACATCGAGACCTTTTTCGTGTTCAGCGGCCATCCACAACGCCGCTTCGAACAGCGCGGGCGTTGAACGGTGCAGACACTCGAAAAAACGTTGGCGCGGGCTCATCGCAATCTCCGGGGAATGCCTCGTTTTAGCCCCGTCCGCGCCATTCGTCCAGTACCACCAGGTTATGCCGCAAAGTCATCGTCGAAGCGGGCGCTTATTCCGGTGCGCTTTAGCAATTTTTGGGCGCAAGCCTATACTGGCGTCTACCAGAAGTGATTCGGGAGCCTGCCGATGTTCGCTCTCATGCAAAGCACTCGCCTGGAATCGCTGCACCTCAGCGTTGACCCGGTCACCGGGTTGAAGGCGGTCATTGCCATTCATAACAGTCGCCTTGGCCCAGCCCTGGGCGGTTGCCGTTATCTCGCCTATCCCAACGACGAATCCGCAGTCGAGGACGCCATTCGCCTCGCGCAGGGCATGAGCTACAAGGCTGCCTTGGCCGGGCTCGATCAGGGTGGCGGGGTGGCGGTGATTGTGCGCCCGGCGCATGTGGAAAACCGCGCTTCTTTGTTCGAAGCGTTTGGCCGCTGCATTGAGCAGCTCGACGGTCGCTACATCACCGCCATCGACAGCGGCACTTCGGTGGCGGACATGGATTGCATCGCCCAGCAGACCCAGCATGTCACCAGTACCACCTCGGCCGGCGACCCGGCACCGCATGCGGCGATGGGCGTGTTCACCGGGATTCGCGCTACCGCCATGGCGCGGCTGGGCAGCGACAATCTTGAAGGCTTGCGCGTGGCGATTCAGGGCTTGGGCAACGTCGGTTATGCACTGGCCGAGCAGTTGCACGCGGCGGGCGCGGAGTTGCTGGTCAGCGACATCGATCACGGCAAAGTGCAACTGGCGATGGAACAGCTCAATGCGCATCCGATCGCCAACGATGCCTTGCTCAGCACACCCTGTGACATCCTCGCGCCATGCGGCCTCGGCGGAGTGCTCAACAGCCACACGGTGACGCAACTGCGCTGCTCGGCGGTGGCGGGATCGGCGAACAATCAGCTGACGCATCTGGATGTGGCTGATCAGCTGGAGCGGCGCGGCATTCTGTATGCGCCGGACTATGTGATCAACGCCGGTGGGCTGATCTACGTTTCGCTCAAGCATCGCGGTGAAGAGTTGGGGACGATTACCGCGCACCTGTCGAAAATCAGTTCGCGACTGACCGAAGTGTTTGCCCATGCGCAGGCCGAGAAGCGTTCGCCGGCGCGGGTGGCGGATGAGTTGGCGGAGAAAGTCTTGTATCGCTGAAAAGCAAAAGACCGCAGCCTGCGGCAGCTCCTACATATGGAATGCGTATTCCCTGTAGGAGCTGCCGCAGGCTGCGATCTTTTCGATTCAAACGTGGTTACTTGGCAGCTTTCGCCGCTTTTGTCGGTTTAGCCGGTGCTTCAGCAGGCTCTTCTGCATCAGCCACTTCCGCCACTGGTTCGGCTGGTGCATTGATCAGCTCCGACAGCGCATCAGGCTGGCTCTTGAACGCCTTGGCGAACACATCGCGGTTCTTCGCCATGTAGATCCCGACTTCTTCAACCTGTTGCTCGTTCAGCGACGGCACGGCTTTCTGCAACACTTCGGACAGCATCTCGGCCAGTTCGAGCATTTTGTCATGACGGTCAGCTTCGGCTTTATCCATGAACAAGCGCTCCAGATCTCGGCTGCTGCGGTATACCACTTCGACGGCCATTCACCACCTCACATGCCTTCACATTTAGTTGTCTTAGCGACTACTGTATTTATATACAGCGAAAGGATAAGCGAATCCCTGCGCTTTGGGTAGTGGCTTTTCAATGTAGACCGGATTCGGCGTTTTTCCTGATTCACGCCCCTCAAACAAAACGACCCGCACACGGCGGGTCGTTGGTTTTATTTTGATTTCAGAACTTGCCGCTGGCGTAACCCCCATCGATGGGCATGATCACACCCGTGACGTAAGCGGATTGATCGCTGAGCAGCCAGAGCACCGCGTTGGCCACTTCGTCCGCGGTGCCGAAACGCTTCATCGACGTCACGTTGATTTTGCGCTGGGTGTTTTCCGGTGCGGCTTTCAGGCGTGCCTCGCTGTTCATGCCGCCGAGGATCGGCCCCGGGGCGACCGCATTGACGCGAATGCAGCCGCCGTCTTCCAGTCGCGCATTTTCGATCGACGCCACCTGGGTCATGCCGTTGATCGCCTGCTTGCTGGCGACATAGGCGACCTGGCCGCCAATCGGTACCACGCCGGCACAGGATGAGGTGTTGACGATGGCCCCGGTGCCGCGGGTGAGCATCAGTTGCAGTTCATGACGCATGCAGTGATAGGTGCCGTTGACGTTGATGTTCATCACCCTCATCCAGTCTTCCGGGCACGATTGCGCGAGCGCTCCGTACTTGGCGGTTACGCCGGCGTTATTGAACGCGCAATCGAGACGGCCGTAGACCGAACGAATACTCGCGAACGCCTGCTCGACCTGCACCGGATCCCCGACATCACAGGCGATGAAGCGGCAGTGTTCACCCAGCCGATCGGCCAGCGCCGCGCCTTTTTCTTGGTCCCGGCCGAACACGATCACATCGGCGCCGGCCTTGATCAGGCGTTCGCTGACGGTCTCGCCGATGCCACTGGTGCCGCCGGTGACCAGGCACACTTTTCCCAGAAAATCGTACATATGTCGCATCTCCTTATGCCAACGCGGGGCGTAAATATTTCGGGTTCACGCAGCAATACACCCGATCCAGTCGCGGATTGCTCTTGTCGCTGAAGCACTGACTGTCCCACCGGCATTTGTGGATGTCGGCGGAACGGCCCTGCAGGGTTTTGTTGATCAGGTCATTGTCGGCGAACAGCGCTCGCGACATTCCTACCCAATCGCATACGCCATCGGCGAGCAACTGCTCGGCCTTGTCCAGCCCATCGATGAAACCGGCGTAACCCACCGGCACTGTCGACACCGACTTGATCGCCCGCACGCCGGCTTGCAGGTAGTGGTCCATGGTCTCGGAATGCACGATCAACTGGCCGAACGTCGCGCCCATGCACATCGAACATTCCAGCGCGGCAACGCCGGCCTGACAGAGCGCCTGCACGGTTTCCTTGAGGTCCGGATATTGCAGCCCTTCAACGCCCAGACGGTCGTCGATGCCCAGGCGAATGGTGACGATCAGTTGGCCCTGGGTGCGCTCGCGGATGGCCCTGACCACTTCGAGCAACAGCCGCGCACGGTTCTCTTCGCTGCCGCCATACCGGTCGGTGCGCTTGTTGGTGTGCGGCGAGAGAAAACTGCTCAGCAGGTAGCCGTTGGACGCCTGCAACTGCACCAGACGCGCGCCGTTGGTCCAGGCCAGCCAGGCGGAATGGGCGAACTGCTCGATCACCAGAGCGATGTCGGTTTCGTCCATGATCCGCACGCGGTAATCCGGATCGAGTTTCGACACGCGCGGGCAGGGCACGCCACTCGGGGTCAGCACGGCAACGCCGGTGTGCGTGGTGGTGCCCTGACCACCGTAATGCTGCAGTTGCACACCCACCGGCGTATTGACCTGCTCGGCCATCGCGAACATCGCCTTGAGCGATTCGCCCTGATGTTCCTCGAACAGGCCGAGCCCGGTGCTCTGCAGGCGCGACTGCGGCGAGACCGTGGCGTTGCACAGAAACGCCATGGAGCAACCGCCCTCCATGATGCCCTGATAGAACTCGATCATGGCGGGCGTCACGCACCCACTGTGATCGGCCAGGTCCACGCCCATCGACGCGAAGAACAGCCGATTGCGCAACTCCAGCCCACCGGCCAGCCGCAGGGGCTCCAGCACGTGGGGATAGCGCGGCATCATGCTTCCTTCCTTTGTTCGGGCATCGCCGAAGCTTGGTCGAAGGTCATCCACAACGGTTGTCCGAGGGCGGGCGCCGGAGCCGGGGCGGGTTCTTCGTGGGAGAAGTAAGCGAACTGTTTGAGCATTTCACGCCACTTGAAGCGCAGCGGCGAATCCAGCTCTGCCAGGTGCAGTTTTAGAGTACCGGCCTTTGTCGCGTCGCTGGCGTGCAGCGATTGCAGCGGCAGGCTGAGCATGCCTTCGTTTTCCAGGTACAGGTAGACGTGGCCGCGCTCGGAAGCCTCAAGCGGACTGTCGCATTGCACTTGCAGGCCGGCCATCGACAGCAGCTCCAGACGGGCGGAGAGGTGACGTCCGGAATCAAGGCGCACCAGCACTTCATGGCGTATGCCCTTGAGCGGACGGAACCAGCAGGCGGGGTCGATGTTGATATTCCGCATGCGCTTGAACACCGGCATCTTGATCACTTCACCGTGCAGGCGAATGTCGGCCACCAGCTCGCCACGCTGGAAGAAACGCGCACGCTTGTCGACCTTGCGCGCCCGCGGCGGCGCCATGCCTTCGTAGTCGCCGACCAGCACATCTACCTGAAACGAAGACTCGGTGTAACGGGGAAAACTCGACAGCAGATCAACGATGGAAATCGACACCTCGCCGCGGGCGTAACCGCTGTGCTGGTAGAACTGCGCGTACATCGCCTGGCGTGCCGCTTCGATCAGCATCAGGCCCGGCACGTGTTCGTGGTGTTTGCGGTAAAAGAAGTAATTGGCGGTGTCGTTGAACAGGGTGAAATAGAGCAGGCCCTGTTGCGGGCAGCCGTCCAGAGCCTTCAGAACATCATGCACCTGTCGACGCTGATCAAGGCTCAGGCCGTTGTTGCAACCGGGCAGTCGAGCCAGTTTGGCCTCGGTGCTTTCCAGCACCCAGACGCCGCTGAGGATCAGGTGGTCGGTGGTTTTCTCGTAGTTCGTCAGCAGCTCCGGCAGACAGTCGGCCAGGCCCGCCAGTTCGAGCTCCTCCAGGTCGATGATGGTTGGCAGCGAGCGCAGCACCAGACGCTCGCTGTCCAGCCGATAGGCCTGATTGACGATCTCCAGATCCATTGGATCAAGGTTCGCCCGTTGCACGATGGCGGCCGGCAGCCAGGCTGGCAGCAAGTGGTGAGCGTCGTAAATCAGCACATCGTCATCGTGGCCCTTGTGGACGATGTCTTTGGCAACTTTCCTGTGCATGTCGATCATGATCATCCCTCTGTATTGAACGTTGGTTGTAAGGCAGTTGCTATCCATGGCGTGAAATCGACCCACACCGAAAGGTGCTGCTCGACGCGTGTCGGCAGCTTCAGTTGATGTGTTTTTGTTTTCTTGTTTTCTTGTTTTCTTGTTTTCTTGTTTTCTTGTTATCGCGTGTCGGGCAGGGTTACTGCACCGTGATGTAGCAGGCGCCGAGGGTTCGGTTGTCCAGTACCTGCGGCGGTGCCAGCCATTTGTAGTCGATGCCGCCACGTTTGAGCAGGCGGCCGATCGCGACCGGTGACACCGACACCAGATGTGAAACGCCGCAGGTCCTGGCGTACTCCAGCGTGGCCATGAACAGGCCAACGGTGTTTTCGTCGGACATCACCTGTTCGTTTTTGCCGCCCTCGGCATCAAGGTCCAGTGAGGTGAAACGTGACAGCTCCCAGATGTCATCGCCGCACGGTGCAGGCTTGTCGCCGAGCAACGAGGTGAACACCTCACTCAGCAGATACGGCTGGGTGGTCGGCAGCAGGCGGGCGCATCCCTTGATGTTGCCGTCGTGTTCTTCGGCGACGATGTAGTGGGTGCCGCTGTGATCGAATTGATCGAACTCGAAATCGTCCGGCGTGGATAACTGCCAGCCGAGGCGTTCGACGAACACCTGATAGCGATATTGAGCCAAGCGTTGACGCTTTAGTGTCGTCAACTCGTCATAACGTCCTGACAAGTAATCCATCACAGATTCCGTTTAGTGATTGGTTGGGTGGCGATTAAAGTGCACACTGCGCTCGCATACTACCTGTCACCCTTGACAGCTAGCGGAAACATTTGGAAATATGCTAGGCATGTTGGCAAGAGGCCGACAGCAATAACTGCGGGAAAGGAATCTCTATGTCATATTGGCAGGCTGAACTGTTGGAAAACGCCATGTCTGCAACGGATGTCGAGTTGTTGTTCGACAATATCAAGACCGTTGCCCGGCAGTTGGAGTTTGATTATGTGGCTTACGGGTCACGCAGGCTTTTTCCCATCACCAAACCCTGTCTTTTTCTCGCCAATAATTATTCGCCCGCTTGGCAAGCTGCCTATTCCGCCAATCGCTACCTGGACATCGACCCCTACGTCATGCGTGCAATGCGCAGCGTAAAACCGGTCCTATGGGACGCTGAACTCAAGGCTCAGACGCCCGAATTCTGGCAGGAAGCGCA
This sequence comes from Pseudomonas sp. LF020, assembly GCF_053456425.1. NCBI lineage: Bacteria > Pseudomonadati > Pseudomonadota > Gammaproteobacteria > Pseudomonadales > Pseudomonadaceae > Pseudomonas > Pseudomonas sp. LF020. The sequence goes on along the minus strand of NZ_JBRFIX010000003.1, from coordinate 383,168 downwards.
GGCTCACGGGCTCGCGGAGGGCTGGGGGCAGACGCTGCTCAACAGCGAAACTCAAGGGCTGGTGACCTTCGCCCGGGGCAGCGAGCCGATCACCGCGCTGGAACTCGAAACCAAACAGGCGCAGCTGTCCTGGCTGGCCCAGATCACTCACCTGGGCCTGACGCGCCTGCAAATGCGCGGCGTGGATTCGGCGCTCCCGGTGCCAATAGAACTGTCGCAAAGGGAAAAGGAAATCCTGCAATGGACCGCTGACGGAAAGTCATCGGACGATGTTTCGGTGATCCTCGGCATCAGCAAAAGGACGGTTAACTTCCATATAAACCATTGCCTGAAGAAGCTCGGTTGCCAAAACAAGATCGCTGCTGCAGTTAAAGCTTCGCTGATGGGGCTGCTCTGGAAATAATTACACCAGTCATATATTGGATAACTAACTGGTGAATAACCGAGGTGAGTGTGCGCGAGTTCACAGATTGACCCGATTAATAATATTTCACTTATAAGCTAATGCCATTTCAAGCGTAACGAACTTATCAAGAAACTTCAGTTATACCGTCACAATCATTCTTGTCGACGGTGCCTGTTCAACGGTGCGACCAAACGCCACGGCGCAGGTTTGATGCCGGCTCGCCATGATGCGTGGCCTCGTTTCTGCATGGCGCACAGCGCATACGGAAAACCGTCACGTCCAACCGGCATCATCCGCTCGCATCGGGCTAAGGAACATCATCGTGAAAATAAACTGGGCCGAGAAACTGCGGCAAAACGTGCATCAACTGGCCGAGTCCCTGGGCAACCTGTTCGTCGAGACCTTCCACTATCTGGCGCTGTTCGCCATTGGTGCGGTGACCGCGTGGGCGGCGGTCATGGAATTTCTCGGCATGCTCGAAGAGGGCCACATCAAGATCGATGACATTCTGTTGCTGTTCATCTATCTGGAACTGGGGGCGATGGTCGGGATTTACTTCAAGACCAACCACATGCCGGTGCGCTTCCTGATCTACGTGGCGATCACTGCGCTGACCCGCCTGCTGATCTCCAACGTCTCGCACCACAACCCGCCGGACATGGGCATCATCTACCTGTGCGGCGGCATTCTGCTGCTGGCGTTCTCGATCCTGGTGGTGCGTTACGCCTCGTCACAGTTTCCGTCGGTGAAGATCGAAAAACCGCAACGCAAACTTGGCGCCGGCTCCGGTGAGCACCCCGAGATCGAGAAGGGCGAACTCTAAATCCCGGCTGATGGTCGAGAGCGGCCGTCAATTGGCTGCGGTGGCGGGGGCAGGCCGTCGCCGCCGGTCATCGCTTCAAGGATCGCCATGGCGCTGTGGCCCTGTTCGATGGCAATACCGAACTGGATGCTTTGCACCAGCCGTTTGAGCCGTACCGGGTCGTTGCGCTGTTCTGCGCTGATCATCCGTTTGGCGACGATTCGGCCGCTGTTGGACAAGGTCAGCATGATGCTGCCGTCCAGTCCCTGAATGCTCAGGTTGATCTGATAGTCCGGCGCGAAGGCATCGGTAATGATCTGAAAAGGGTTGTCCATGATGCGTCACCGCCTGATTGAACGTGCAGTTGTTGACCGGCCGTGATCGGGTTGGTTCGCAATACCTGATCATCGGCGATTCCGTGGCCTGTGTTGTTGCTTTATGCAGGAGCTGCCGCAGGCTGCGATCTTTTGATCTTCAGCGTCTTGATGTGCGTCATGCAGATCAAAAGATCGCAGCCTCGTTGCATTCGACAGCTCCTACACAGGGCTTAGCAAGGGCTGTGCCGGGAAAATTGCTGGACAATGTATACGGCATAAAAAAGGCGAGCCCATGGCTCGCCTTTGTCATTTGTGGCCCGTTTCAGGGCAGAACCGAGTAGATGATCGCCGACAGTGCAATCAGGCCGATCAGCACCACGAACACGTTGGACGCCTGTCCCGAGTACTGGCGCAAGGCTGGCACACGGCGGATGGCGTACATCGGCATCAGGAACAACAGGCAGGCAATCACCGGCCCGCCGAGGGTTTCGATCATGCCGAGGATGCTCGGGTTGAAGGTGGCCACGGCCCAGCAACTGAGGATCATGAACAGCGCGGTCGCACGGTTCAGCCAGCTCGCCGAAATCACCTTGCCACGACCGCGCAGGCTCTTGACGATCATGCCCTGAAAGCCTTCGCTGGCGCCGATGTAGTGGCCGAGGAAGGATTTGGTGATCGCCACCAGCGCAATCAGCGGCGCAGCGTAAGCGATGACCGGGGTCTGGAAGTGGTTGGCCAGGTACGACAGGATCGAAATGTTCTGCGCCTTCGCTGCTGCCAGATCGGCCGGCGACAGCGCCAGCACGCAGCTGAAGCAGAAGAACATCACCGTCACCACCATCATCCCGTGGGCCATGGCGAGGATGCCGCTGCTCTTGCGTTCGGCCTCGGCGCCGTAGCGCTGCTTCTGGTCAACCGCGAAGGCCGAGATGATCGGCGAATGGTTGAACGAGAACACCATCACCGGGATCGCCAGCCACAGGGTTTTGAGGAACGCCGACAGCGGCATCGACTCTTGAGCGCTGGCGAAGAACGCGCCGTTCCAGTTGGGGATCAGGCTCAAGCCGAGCAACAGCAGGGCAGCGACGAACGGATAGACCAGCACGCTCATGGCTTTGACGATCACGTTCTGTCCGCAGCGCACGATAGCCATCAGGCCGAGGATCAGCACCAGCGACAGAATCGCCCGGGGTGGCGGGGCGATGTGCAACTGGTGTTCGAGAAAGCTGCTCAAGGTGTTGGTCAGCGCGACGCTGTAAACCAACAGGATCGGGAAGATCGCGAAGAAATACAGCAGGGTGATCAGCTTGCCGGCACCGATGCCGAAGTGTTCTTCGACGACTTCGGTGATGTCGCCCGAACGCCCGGACAGCACGAAACGAGTCAGGCCACGGTGGGCGAAGAAGGTCATGGGGAACGCCAGCAGCGCCAGGATCAGCAACGGCCAGAAACCGCCGACACCGGCATTGATCGGCAGGAACAAGGTGCCGGCACCGATGGCGGTGCCGTACAGACCGAGCATCCAGGTGGTGTCGGATTTGCTCCAGCCTTTGTGGGCAATTTCGGTGTTGCGTGTGCGATCTACAGCGGGGTTTTCGGCAGCAGGTGTACGTACATCGGTCATCGTTTTGGCCTCGTTATTATTTTTGCTCGGGCTCACGGATGGCGGGCCGCAGGTTGCGGCCCGCCGGGGCGGTCAGGGAATGCGCGTCAGCATTCCACCCAGTTCACGGCCAGGCCGCCCCGTGAAGTCTCTTTGTATTTGTCGTGCATGTCGGCGCCGGTATCGCGCATGGTGCGGATCACCCGGTCGAGGGAAATGAAGTGTTTGCCATCGCCGCGCAGGGCCATTTGCGTGGCGTTGATCGCCTTCACCGCAGCGATGGCGTTGCGCTCGATGCACGGCACCTGCACCAGGCCGCCGACCGGGTCGCAGGTCAGGCCGAGGTTGTGTTCCAGGCCGATTTCAGCGGCGTTTTCCAGTTGCTCTGGGGTTGCGCCGAGCACTTCAGCGAGGCCCGCCGCGGCCATGGCGCAGGCCGAACCGACTTCGCCCTGGCAGCCGACTTCGGCGCCGGAGATTGAGGCATTTTTCTTACACAGAATGCCGACGGCGGCGGCGCCCATGAAGAACGCGACGACGTCATCGTCAGACGCGTCCGGATTGAATTTCATGTAGTAGTGCAGAACGGCCGGAATGATCCCGGCCGCGCCGTTGGTCGGCGCGGTGACCATGCGCCCGCCAGCAGCGTTCTCTTCGTTGACGGCGAGGGCGAACAGGTTGACCCATTCCATCGCCGACAGCGTCGAACTGATGACGTTCGGCTTGCCGATTTCCAGCAAGCTGCGGTGCAATTTCGCCGCGCGGCGCGGCACGTTCAGCCCACCGGGCAGGATGCCTTCGTGACGCAGGCCCTGTTCGACACACTCGCGCATCACCGACCAGATGTGCAGCAAGCCGTTACGGATTTCAGCGTCGCTGCGCCAGGCCCGTTCGTTGGCCATCATCAGTTCCGACACGCGCAAGTTGTGCTGCTTGCACAGGCTCAGCAATTCGGCAGCGCTGGAAAAGTCGTATGGCAGCACCACATCGCCGGCCGGCGCCACACCGGACTCGGCTTCCGCCGCTTCGATGATGAAACCACCACCAATCGAGTAGTACGTCTGTGTGAACAGCTCGGCGCTTTCGCCGAAGGCTGTCAGCGACATGGCGTTGGGGTGGTAGGGCAGGCTTTCGTCCAGCAGCAGGAGATCATGCTGCCAGTTGAAGGAAATTTCTCTGTGCCCGGCCAGCAGCAACAGGCCACTTTCGCGCAGTTGCTGGATGCGTGGGTCGATAGTCGCCGGATCAATGCTATCCGGCCATTCGCCCATCAGGCCCATGACCGTGGCGCGGTCGGTAGCGTGGCCGACACCGGTGGCCGACAGCGAACCGTACAAACGGATTTCCACGCGGCGCACATCATTGAGCAGGCATTGCTCGATCAGCGCCTGGGTGAAGGTCGCGGCGGCACGCATCGGACCGACGGTATGTGAACTGGACGGACCGATGCCGACTTTGAATAGATCGAAAACACTGATAGCCATGCTAAACCCTTACAAGCAATGGAGTAGGAATCGCTGCCATTTTTTGTAGGACAAGCGCAATGTCGGCGATACTGCCTACCTCGGTCCTACGTGACTAACGAAATTTCCTAAGTAAGCCTTTAGCAGGACTAAACGATGAGTCGTCAATTGCACGCCCAGACCTACGTCTGGCTGCAGGTGTTTTCCTGTGCCGCGCGGCACCTGTCGTTCACCCGTTGCGCGGAAGAGCTGCACATCACCCCGGGGGCGGTCAGCCAGCAGATTCGCCAATTGGAAGAGCGCCTCGGTTTTCGCCTGTTCCACCGACGAGCGCGGGGTGTCGAGTTGAGTGCGGAAGGCCAGCGACTGGCCATCACGGTCAACGAGGCCTACGGCAGCATTGATGCGGAATTGCGTCGACTGGATGCGGGGATGATCAGCGGGATTCTGCGGGTGCGTTCGATTCCGTCGTTCCTCAGCAAATGGCTGACCCCGCGTTTGCCGCGTCTGCAACAGCGCTATCCGGACATCCAGTTGCGTCTGGTCGCCGAGGACAGCAGCGTGCCATTGCACGAGGGCGACTTTGATCTGGCGATCGATCTGAACGACGGCAGCTACCCGGGGCTGTTATCAACAGCCTTGCTCGACGAGCAGATTTTCCCGGTGTGCGCGCCGAGTTTGCTGCGCGGACGCCCGCCGCTGCATGGGCCGGCGGATCTGGTGCATTTCCCGTTGTTGCACGACATCACCGCCTGGCGTGGCAGTTACGAATACGCGGAATGGGAGTTCTATCTGAACGCGATCGGCTTCGAAGGCGCCGACGTACGGCGTGGGCACACGTTCAACCGGAACCACCTGACCATCGAGGCCGCGATTGCCGGCATGGGCGTGGCGATTGCCCGGCGCACGTTGCTCAACGATGAGCTGGAGCGCGGGACGTTGATCGTGCCGTTCGGTCTGTCGGTGCCCAACCACAAACGCTACGTGCTGCTGTATGCGCCGGGGGCCTTGAGCCATCCAGGCGTGCGTGCGGTGCATGACTGGCTGGTGGAGGAGGCGGGGATTTTCCGCAGTTTGCACCCGTTGAACGACGGGCAATTGTGAGCAGATTTTACAGGGTTGCCAGGCGACCCAACTCCCGACCTTACCAGTGACTTGCTCGGTTGTCCGGCTTTTTTTGCGAATGAATATTTATCTTTTTTCAGGGGTTGAAATGTTCGTCAGTCGGGCCGATTGTTGTAACCAAGGGGTCAGGAAATTCAATTCAAGGCCTCTCGCGAGCTAGCTGAAATAAGGGATGAACTATGCAAATCCAAGTCAACAGCGATAACCATATTCAAAGCAGTAAACGACTGGAGGAGTGGGTACGTACAACCATTGAGAGCACGCTCGACCGTTATGAAGAAGACCTGACCCGTGTCGAAGTCCACCTGAGCGACGAGAACGGCGACAAACCAGGTCCCCATGACTTGCGCTGCCAACTGGAAGCGCGGCCAAAAGGCCACCAACCGATTTCCGTCACCCATAAAGCCGATTCGCTGGAACAGGCGATCGACGGTGCAGCCGAAAAACTGGAGCACGCGCTGGAGCACCTGTTTGGCAAACTGCGAGGCAAACCCCGCGCCGCCATCGTGCCATTCAGCAAGGCGAACGACGCACTGCTGGAAGAAGAGTTTCTGGAGAACGAACAGGCAGCGATCAACAGTTGATACGCTGATTTTCAAGCCACCCAATGAGAACGGGCCTGCGCAAGCAGGCCCGTTTTTGTTTGTGTTGCTGAGCAGTGTGGCGAGGGAGCTTGCTCCCGCCGGGCTGCGAAGCGGCCCCAAAAATCTGCAACAAGACTGCATCCGCGGGAGTTACGGCTGCTTCGCAGCCGAGCGGGAGCAAGCTCCCTCGCCACAGTTTTCTTAGAACGCTACAGACGTTTGCACATACACCGTGCGCGGCTCACCCACGTACTTGCCCTTGTTGTTGTCATCGAACGAGCGAGTGAAGTACTGGGTGTTGAAGATGTTCTTCACCCCCACCGCCACGTTCAGATCCGACAATTGCGGGCCGAAGTCGTAACCGGCGCGGCTGCTGAACAGCATGTAGCCGGGGATCTTGCCGGTGCTGCCGTCGGCGCTTTCCCTGGAAGTGTTGGCGTTGTCGGCGAACTGGTCGCTCTGGAAGCTGCTGTCGACGTTGAGTTTCCACGGGCCTTCGGTGTAACCGACGCCAATTGTGCCTTTGTGTTTCGACGAGAACGGCACGCGATTGCCCTTGTTCGGCCCATCTTCGCGGATGGTCGCGTCGACATAGGCATAAGTGGCGTACACATCGAAACCGGCCAGTGCCGGGCTCAAGTCATCCAGCGCGTAATTGACGCTGGTCTCGATCCCCTGATGGCGGGTCTCGCCACGGGCGATCACCGAATCGTTGGTCTGGTTGCTTTCGTACTGATTGTCGAAGTTGATCAGGAACGCACCGATCTCCGCGCGCAGTGCGCCGTTGTCGTAACGGGTGCCGAGTTCCCAGGTGCGGGCCTTCTCCGGTTTCACTTCGCCGCTGCTCACGCGGTTGGGCATCTGGCTGTACTGCACGCTGCCGAACGAGCCTTCGGTGTTGGCGTACAGGTTCCAGCTGTCAGTCAGGTGGTAAAGCACGTTCAATGCCGGCAGCGCGGTGTTGTAGTCGCCCTTGTATTTGACGTCGGTCAGGTTGTTGGTCTGCTGCGATTCGATCATCTCGTAGCGCACGCCCGGAGTGATGGTCCACTTACCGATGTCGATGCGATCGTCGACGAACAACGCATTGGCTTCGGTGCCACCGCGGGTGTCGCGGTCGTTGCGGCTGTCGGTGGTCGGGTATTGGTTGCTGCTGATCGGCGTGCGATAGCGCAATTCGTGGCCGGCCTCGTTGATGTAGCGGTAGCCGACGCCGACTTCGTGGCTGGTCGGGCCGAGGTCGAAGCCCTGGGCGAAGCGCGTTTCGAAACCGCGCACCCAATACTCGCGTGGCGACAGTGAGAGAAACGTGCCCTGATCCAGATAGCCGCTGCGCAAGGTCTTGGTGAAGAAGGTGTTGGCGGTGAATTCGCGGCGATCTTCCTGATAGCGATAGCCGAAGTTGAACATCGTACGGCGGCCCCAGAACTGGTCTTTCGGGCGCGTCGACTGGTACGGATCGGCATCGTAATCGGCAACGTTGAGGCCGCCGGGCATGTCGGCCTTGCCCTCGTAATACTGGGCCATGGCGTTGAAACTGTTGGCCTCGTCGAGCTGGTATTTGCCCTTGAGGATCAGGTCGTCGATCTCGCTGTCGCTGTGTTCGCGCCAGTCGCCGCCACGGGTGCCGGAATACAGTAGCGCGCCGCCCAGACCATTTTCATTGGTGCCGCCGGCCAGCAGGTTGGCGCTGGTCTTGAAGCCGTCATGGCTCGACGACGGGCTGGTTTCGGTCTGGAAACCACCCTTGACCGTCGGCGCGTCGGGAATGGCACGGGTCACGAAGTTGACCACACCGCCGACGTTCTGCGGGCCGTAACGCACGGCGCCGCCGCCACGCACCACATCCACGGCATCCATGTTGCCCATGCTGATCGGCGCGAACGACAACTGCGGCTGACCGTACGGTGCGAAGGGTACGGGAATGCCGTCCATCAGTACGGTGGAGCGCGCCGCCAGTCGTGGATTGAGGCCACGGATGCCAAAGTTCAGCGCCATGTCGTGGCTGCCGGTGCCGTTGTTTTCCGGAGCATTGACCCCGGGGATGCGGTTGAGTACGTCGCGCGCCTGAGTCGCGCCCTGACGTTCGAAGTCTTCGCGGCGGATTACATCGCGGGCACCCGGGTGTTCGAATACGTTGACCTGCGCCGCGTCACCGAGCCAGTCGCCGACAACCTTCGAGGTGTCCAGCTCCAGCGCCGTGTCGCCGACCGGTTGCAGGCTGAACGCATTGTTGCCTTCGGCGCGGGCTTGCAGGCCGGTGCCTTCGAGCAGCGCATCGAGACCTTGTGCGGCGCTGTAGCTGCCTTCCAGGCCACGGCTTTGCACGCCGCTGGTGACTTGCGAACCGAAGGAAATCAGCACGCCGGCTTCACGACCAAACTGGTTGAGGGCGTTTTCCAGCGACGCCGGGGCAATGTGGTAAACCCTGGTTTCGGCGGCCATGGCTGGCAGAGCGCTGAAGCTCAGGCTGGCGCCCAGTACGAGGTTGCGCAGGCGGCGGGCCAGTGGCGAGAGGCGGGTGGGGTGCATGGACGATGATCCTGAGAAGGTTGAATCAAGGGGGCTTTCCTTCTCTGTCACGCCAGATCTGAAAAACGGCTCACGGTTTAGGAATATTTTTTTGAATGACTGATTTTGTGGCGAGGGAGCTTGCTCCCGTTGGGGCGCGAAGCGGCCCCCGTATTGAGGGTCTGCTGCGCAGGCCAGCGGGAGCAAGCTCCCTCGCCACAGTTTTGTTTTAAACCCGGGCCTCTACGCTGATCCAATAACGGGTAAACCGCCGCACTTTCACCGGCAGACTGATTTGCAGCAGATCAAGAATCCGCTCGCTGTCGTCCAGTGGATATGTCCCTGAGATCAGCAAGTCCGCAACTTTCGCATCGCAATGCAGCTGCCCCCGGCGATAACGGCCGAGTTCATCGAGGAAGTCGCCCAGACGCATGTGCGCGGCAACCAGCATGCCCTCGGCCCAGGCGCCGCTGTTGGCATCCAAGGGTCTGGCTTCGCTGATCGCTGTCGAGCTGAAGCTCAGCTGACGGGCGACGGGCAATGACATTGTTGCGCGGCCATGGGCGATGAGTTCGACCTCACCTTCAAACAACGCCACCTGCGTGCGATCGGCAAATTGCCGGACGTTGAGTCGGGCAGCGTTTGTTTTCAATACACCTTGGGCCGTGCGCACTTCGAACGCGTGTACGGTGCTGAGCAGAATCTCGCCTTCCAGCAAACGGATCAGCCGTTGTCCGACATCCACATCTGCCGCGCTCGCGGTATTGAGCTGCAACTGGCTGCCCGCGCCCAGCGCAACCTTGCGTCGCTCCCCCAGCGGACTGCGGTAATCGGCGAGCAGCGTCGGCAGCGGATTGTGCTCGCGCATGCTCCAGGTGACGGCGGAACCGGCACCGAGAAGCAGCAGCATTTTGAGTGCCTGACGGCGACTGGAAGACTTCGGCCCGTTCAACGTGGCATGGGCCAATGGCGAAGCCACACCGCGCAAGCGCTGGTTGACCCGCTGCATGTGCTCCCACGCCCGACGATGTTCGCTGTGGGCGTCCAGCCATTGTTGCCAGGCCTGTTGCTGGCGTGGGGAGAACGTGCCTTGCTGCATTTCCAACAGCCAGTGCACGGCCTGTTCGGCCACTTGCGCAGAGAAATCCGGAGCGCGATTCATAGGGCGAAGTAGCAGCGCAGGGCGGCTTTTTGCAGGTGACGTTTGACTGTGGCCACCGAGATGCCCAGCTCGGCAGCAATCTGCGGATAAGTCAGGCCATCGACCTGTGCCAGCAAAAACGCGCGTTTGACCGGTCGCGGCAAGCCATCGAGCAACTGATCCAGTTCGATCAGGGTCTGCAGGATGATCGCTTTGTCTTCTTCCGATGGCGCAACCATTTCCGGCATCTGCGCCAGGGTATCGAGGTAGGCGCGTTCCAGGTCCTGGCGGCGGTAATGATTGAACAGCACGCGTTTGGCGAGGGTGGTCAGGAACGCGCGTGGCTCGATAATCGTCACGGGTTCGCGGGCGCTGAGCACGCGGATGAACGTGTCTTGCGCCAGATCCGCCGCGCTGTCCGGGCAGCCGAGTCTGCGCCGCAACCAGCCGGTGAGCCAGCTGTGGTGGTCGTGGTAGAGCGATTCGACGGGATGGGCGGACGACAAGGGTATTACTCCGGGCGCACGCTGGATGCGTTAGAGAACAAGAACTGTTCGCATTGTAGGGGCGCGCGAGGTGTCCGGCAATCAGATGCTTTTGCGTATGAGAATATTTATCATTAATATTGCTCGCCTGTTGGTTCGGCTTGTCGGCCGGACGTTTTTCGTTTCAGGGTCGAAACATGAAAGGCAAACTCGCCTCACTTCCCATCTCCTATCGTCTGGCGGTCACCTCGCGGATACTGGCGGCGGTATTCGGCGGCTATCTGGTTGCGGCGCTGGCCAGTGTCGCGCTGACGATGTGGCTGCCGTTGAGCCGCGCCGAAGCGGTGGTGACCGGCATGACCATTTCCTTTCTGGTCTATCTGGTGGCGGTGCTGTGGTGTTTCGCTTGCCGCACGGCGTGGTCGGCGTGGGTCGGTTTGCTGGTGCCGAGCGTGATTCTGGCGACGCTGTCGGGTGCCGCACGGGGCTTGGGCTACGCATGAAAGAGGGCTTTCGTCAGTCGATGGCCTGGCTGCACACCTGGACGGGGCTGCTGTTCGGCTGGCTGCTGTTTGCGATTTTCCTGACCGGGACGCTGGCCTATTTCAAGGCTGAAATCAGCCACTGGATGCAGCCGGAAATTCCCGCGCGGTCCATCAATACCGAAGCGAGCCTGACCCTGGCGCAACGTTATCTGCAACAACACGCCGCCGGCGCCTCGCGCTGGCTGATCGACTTGCCCGACGCCCGCGATCCCGGCCTGACGGTGCGCTGGCAGCAGGCGCCGAACAAGCCGGGTGAGCGCGGCAAGTTCGAATCCAGAACACTCGACGCGCAGACCGGCAGCGAAGTCCAGGCCCGCGAAAGCCTGGGCGGCGAGTTCTTCTACCGCTTCCATTTTCAGCTGCAAATGCCCTATCCGTGGGGCCGTTGGCTGGCGACGATGGCGGCGATGGTGATGTTCATCGGGCTGATCACCGGCATCATTACCCACAAGAAAATCTTCAAGGACTTCTTCACCTTTCGCCCGCGCAAAGGCCAGCGTTCATGGCTCGACGGGCATAACGCGGTCGGTGTGCTGGTGCTGCCGTTTCACCTGATGATCACCTACAGCAGCCTGGTGATCTTCATGGCGATGGTCATGCCGGCGAGCATTCTGGCGTCCTATAACGGCGACGTGCGCGCCTTTTACGACGAAGTTTTTCCGGCATCGAAGACCCCTGAGCGGGCCAACCGGGCGACGCCGCTGAGCCCGATGGCGCCACTGCTGGCCAAGGCCAGCGAGCAATGGGCGGGAGGCAGCACCGCGCGGCTGACGGTGAACAACCCGGGGGATGCGAATGCCTCAGTGGTGCTGTCGCGCCGTGGCGACCGCGTCGTCCACGATTTCGGGCGCGCGGTGACGTTCAATGGCGTCACCGGCGAGCGCCTGGGCAACACCCCGGAGCAGCCAGTGGCGATGGCGGTCGGCGGCACGTTCTACGGTTTACACATGGGCCACTTTGCCGGGGCGACATTGCGCTGGCTGTATTTCATCTGCGGTCTGGTGAGTACCGCGATGATCGGCACCGGGCTGGTGATCTGGCTTGGCAAGCGTCAGCTCAAACACGCCAAGAGCGGCGTGATGCCGTTCGAATTGCGTCTGGTGGAAGTGCTGAACATCGCCAGCATGGCCGGGCTGACAGCGGCGGTGGCAGTGTTCTTTTTGGCCAATCGCCTGTTGCCGGCAGATCTGCTCGGGCGCGCCGATCAGGAAGTAAATGCGTTTTTTATTGCCTGGGCGTTGAGCGTGGTGCATGCGTTGCTGCGCAAAGGACGCAAGGCCTGGGTCGAACAGCTCGCGCTGGCTGCCGTGCTGTTTGTCGCGGTGCCACTGATCAATCTGATCACGCCATGGAATCTCGGCGTAACGCTGGTGCAAGGTGACTGGACGCTGGCGGGTTTTGATCTGACGTGCCTGGGCGCAGGCCTGTTCCTCGGCTGGGCCGCATGGAAAATGCAGCGTGCCGGCAGCGCCGTCAGCGTGAAAAAAACACCCCGGGAAAAGCCGCGACCGATCGCGCTTGAGCAGGAGGTCAGCTGATGTTGCTGGCGTTGTTGCTGTGCTACGCCGGGTTCTGCGCGTTGTGTCTGTCGATGCCCCGGCACCACGATGAACTGCTCGGCAACAAACCCTCGGCCCGACGCGCAAGGGTTTTGAAACTCGCCGGTTGGCTATTGCTCGGGTTGTCGCTATGGGCGGCAGTCGCTGCACACGGTTGGAGTTTCGGTCTGGTCGACTGGTTCGCGGTACTCATGCTCAGCGCCTTGGCGTTGGTGCTGTTGCTGCCGTATCGCCCACGTCTGGCCCTCGCGTTGGCCGGGTTGAGCCTGCTGGCCAGCCCGGTCGCTGCCTGGGCGCAGGTCTGACATGCTGATCGGTCATCCCCCGGAATCCCGCGACGATGAACCGCACGGTGCGCGTGCGCATTTTCTTCAGGTGTTCCTGTCGCAGCGCTCGCAGATGGAAGCGCTGGTCAACCGGCGCGTCGGCTGCCGGGCCACGGCGGCGGATCTGGTGCAGGATCTGTTTCTGCGTTTCTGGCGGCGGCCGCTGGTGCAAGTCGAAGAACTCAGCACCTACCTTTTGCGCTGCGCCGGCAACATCGCCATCGATCATTTGCGCAGCGAAGGCACGCGCGTGCGGGTCAACGAGGGCTGGCAACCGGACGCGCCGGACAGCCACGGCAGCGAGCCGCAAGCCGCGCTCGAAGCGGGCAATGATCTGCGCCACGTCGAAGCGGCATTGCGCGCCTTGCCCGAGCGCACCCGGCAGATCTTTTTGCTCAATCGCATCCACGGCCGCAAGTACGCGGACATCGCCAAAGCCATGGGCCTGTCCCAAAGCGCCGTGGAAAAACATATGATGCGCGCCCTCGAGGCCTGCAAGGCCAGCCTGCGCGAGCCCGCGCCACGCCTGCCAGGGAAAGCACCGTGAATCACACCGACCGCGTCACTCCGACGCCCGCTCAGGAGCAGGCCGCGCTCGCCTGGCTGAGTCTGCTGCACGACCGCCCGAGCACCGGCGATCAACTGACCTTCAGCCAATGGCTGCGCGCTGACCCGGCCCATGCCGAGGCTTATGCCCAGGCGCAAGTGCTCTGGGAGTTGAGCGAAAGCCCGGCGCGTACCTTGGCCGCTGAAGACGCATTGGCGTTGCAGGGTTACCTGAATGCGATGGATCGTCCGCGTCGCCCGGCATTTGTGCGCTGGTCGGGCGCGTTGGCGATGGCCGCGTGTCTGATGCTGATGATCAGCCTTGGCACGGGCTGGCAGCCGCAGCGCTGGATCAATGATCTGGGTGCCGATTACGTTTCGGCTCCGGGCGAGATCCGCACCGTAACACTGGCCGATCAATCACAAGTCACGCTGGACGCCGACAGCGCCATCGCCGTGGATTTCAGCCACGGCGAGCGGCGGGTGCAGTTACGGCGCGGCGCCGGTTTTTTCAGTGTGACGCACACCGGCGAACCGTTCGTGGTCGAAGCCGAGAAAGGCCAGGCGCGAGTGCTCGGCACGCAATTCGAAGTACGCCTGCAACCCCATGGCGCGCAGGTCACGGTGCTGTCGGGGCGCGTTGGCGTGACGGCGGATCGCGACGCACAGCAGCAGATTCTGACGGCTGGCCAGCAAGTGGCCTACGGGCAGGGCACAGCGGAGAAACTGCACGCGGTGGACAGCGAGGCGCAACTGGCCTGGCGTCAGGGCTGGCTGACTTACTACAAGGCGTCGCTGGCCGATGTGGTGGAGGATTTGCGGCGCTATTATCCGGGGCGGATTGTTGTGCTCAATGATGAATTGGCGGCACGCAAGGTGAGCGGCAGTTTTCCGAGCAAGGATCCGCAGGCGGTGTTGAGTTCGTTGCAGGGTGTGCTGGGGTTTGAGCAGCATCAGGTGTTGGGGCATCTGATCATTCTGCGGTGAATCGACGTCAAAAGCTCGCAGCCTGCGGCAGCTCCTACAGGGGATCGCGTATACCTGTAGGAGCTGCCGCAGGCTGCGATCTTTTGCTTCTGAAAAATATTTTCAAATGAGTGGTGAGGTAAACCACAGCCCCATCCGTGTAGTGACTGAAACTGCGAGTCATTCGCATCCGTTGCGGTTCTACACAGGTCATTGAGCAATGAAGTCCAGGGCAAAATCGGGTTCGGTCAAACAGTGGTTGGGCGTTTCGGCATTGAGTTTTTCGGCATTGGCGCTATTGCCGATGAGCGTGGCGCTCGCCGCTGAAACCGTCAGCAGTCCGGCGCAGAAGCAGTTCAATTTCTCCCTGAGCGCCAAACCGCTGCCGCAAGCCCTGAGCGACTTCAGCCGCGTCACCGGGCAAAGCGTGGTCTACACCGACGAAGCGCCGTATGGCATTAATGCCCCGGCCGTCAGCGGCCAGATGAGTGCCGAACAAGCGCTGCAACGCTTGCTCAGCGGCTCCGGCATGACCTTCCGCCGTACCGACAGCCACACCCTGGCGTTGGAGCCGCAGCCCACCGAGGGCGCGCTGAATCTCGGCGCGACTACCATCACTTCGATGCGCGACGACTCGATGAGCTACCAGCCGCCGCAGACCAGTTCGGTGATGCGTTCTTCGGCGTCGCTGCAGGAAATCCCGCAGACCGTCAACGTGATCCCGGCCCAGGTGATCCGCGATCAGACCCCGCGCAATCTCGACGATGCGCTGGCCAACGTCAGCGGCATCACTCAGGGCAACACCTTGGGCAGCACCCAGGATTCGGTGATGACCCGCGGTTTCGGCGACAACCGCAACGGCTCGATCATGCGCGACGGCATGCCGATCGTGCAGGGCCGCGGGATGAACGAAACCGTTGATCGCGTCGAAGTGCTCAAAGGCCCGGCCTCGTTGCTTTACGGAATCCAGGACCCGGGCGGCGTGGTCAATCTGGTCAGCAAAAAGCCGGAACTGACCCAATACAACGCCCTGACCCTGCGTGGCTCCACCTACGGCGACGGCAAGAACGGCAGCGGCGGCAGCTTCGACAGCACCGGCGCGCTGGGCGATTCCGGCCTGGCGTATCGCATGGTGCTGGATCACGAAGACGAAGATTACTGGCGCAATTTCGGCACTCACCGCGAGACGCTGATCGCGCCATCGCTGGCCTGGTATGGCGAACGCACCAAGCTGCTGTTCGCCTACGAACACCGCGAATTTCTCACGCCGTTCGACCGTGGCACGCTGATCGATCCGCGCACCAACCACCCGCTGGACATCTCGCGCAACGAGCGTCTGGACGAGCCGTTCAACGACATGGAAGGCCGTTCCGATCTGTACCACTTCGAGGCCGACCACGAACTCAATGACGACTGGAAAGCTCACTTCGGCTACAGCTGGAACCGCGAGACCTACGACGCCAGCCAGGTGCGCGTGACCGCCATCGACACCAAGAAAGGCACGCTGACCCGCAGCATGGACGGCACGCAAGGCGCGATCAGCACTGACCGTTTCACCACCGCCAGTCTCGAAGGCAAGGTCAATGTGCTGGGCATGCAGCATGACCTGGTGTTCGGCGTCGACGACGAGTACCGCAAGATCTACCGCGCCGACCTGATCCGCCAGAAGAGCTTGAGCACCTTCAGCTACGTCAATCCGGTGTATGGCCGTGAAGTCGAGGGCACCACCGTCAGCGCGGCGGACAGCGCGCAGACCGATCTGCTGCGCAGCGATTCGGTGTTTCTGCAGGACTCGATTCACCTCAACGACCAGTGGATTCTGGTCGCCGGCGGGCGCTTCCAGGAGTACGACCAGTACGCCGGCAAAGGCGTGCCGTTCAAGGCCAACACCGACAGCAACGGGCAGAAGTTCGTACCGCGTGCGGGCCTGGTGTATCGCTACACCGACGAGTTGTCGTTCTACGGCAGCTACACCGAATCGTTCAAACCCAACTCGACCATCGCCCCGCTCAGCGGCAGCAGCACCGTGCTCGACGGCAGCATCGCGCCGGAAGAAGCCAAGTCGTGGGAGCTGGGGGCGCGGCTGGATATTCCAGGGCGCATCACCGGCAACATTGCGCTGTTCGACATCAAGAAACGCAACGTGCTGGTGGCCAACGCCGAAGGCCCGACCACGATCTACAGCGCCGCCGGCGAAGTGCGTTCCCGGGGTCTTGAACTGGACCTGACCGGTCAACTGACCGACCGCTGGAGCCTGATCGGCGCCTATGCCTACACCGATGCCGAGGTCACCGAAGACCCGGACTACAAAGGCAATCGCCTGCAAAACGTGGCGAAGAACAGCGGCTCATTGTCGGCGGTGTATGACTTCGGCAGCGTGATCGGTGGTGATCAACTGCGGGTCGGTGCCGGGGCGCGGTATGTCGGCGAGCGAGCAGGCAACGCAGTGAATGATTTCGACCTGCCGAGCTACACCGTGGCCGATGCGTTCGCCACTTACGACACCAAAGTCGAAGGGCAGAAGGTCAAGTTCCAGCTCAACGTGAAGAACCTGTTTGACCGCACCTACTACACCTCGGCGGCGAGCCGGTTCTTTGTATCGATGGGCGATTCGCGGCAGATTTCGCTCTCCAGTACGCTGGAGTTCTGATCGGGGACCGCGTCATCGTTCATCGCTGGCAAGCCAGCTCCCACAGGTTCACGGTCGAGCAAAAATGTTTTGAACGGCCGGAGACATTGTGGGAGCTGGCTTGCCAGCGATAAGGCCCTGACAGACAGCGAAAACATTCGCCTCTAGCGCAAAAACGCCTGCCGATATTCCCCCGGCGTCCCACCCAATACCTGCCGAAACCGGTTGGTGAAATGGCTGGCACTGGCAAACCCGCACGCCAGCGCGATCTCCCCCAGCGGCAATGCCGTTGCGCGCAACAACTCCCGCGCCCGGCTCAAGCGCCGTGCCAGTACGTACTGATGCGGCGGCAGACCGAAGCTCACGCGAAACATCCGCGCAAAGTGGTACTCCGACAATGCACACAATCCGGCCAGTTGTCCGAGGCTGATCGGCTCGGCCAACTGACTGTCGATGAACTCGACCAATTGCCGCCGCTGATGCGGTGCCAGTCCGCCCTTGAGGCGCAAACCCTGGCGCGCGCCGACCTGGCTGAGCAGGGTATGGCTGATCAATTCATGGGCGATGCTGCTGGTCAGCAAGCGTTCGGCAGGTTCGTCCCAATTCAGCGTCAGTAACTGGCGAAAGCGTCCGGCCTGCTGCGGATCTTCCAGAAAGGTCTGCTCACGCAGTTGCATCTCTCGCGGCTCGCGATCGAGCAAGGTGACGCACCCCAACGCAAACTGCTCGGCACTGAAATACAGATGAGCGAGGCGGATATCGCCGTTGATCACCCAACCGGATTCATGATCCGCCGGCAGGATGCACAGCTTGTCCGGCCCACCCTTGTGCGCCGGTTGACCGCGACGAAACGTCCCGGTGCCACCGGCGATGTAGCAGGACAGGGTGTGGTGGCTCGGCGCTGCGTATTCCTGGGCGTCGTGGTGGTTGGTCCACAGGGCCGCAGACAAGCCGTCACCGAGCTCTGCGCTGTGCACAAGGCGTGCGTTCGGCGAGCGGTTGAGGGCTTGAAAGACTTGCAGGGTATCGATAGCGGCCATGTGCGGTTCTCTCCAACGCCTTGCATCCTACTCCGTAGCCGGCGCGCTGCCAGCCTGTCGAGCGACAAAAGCGCAAGAATCTGCAAGCGCCCCGCTCCTGTCTGCCGCACCCTGAATTTCCATTCAACACAACCCTGTGGCGAGGAAGCTTGCTCCCGCCGGGCTGCGCAGCAGCCCATCAGTGAGTGCTGTGCACTCAAGCGCGAGCAAGCTCGCTCGCCACAGAGTGTCCGGTGTCCTCAGGAGTCTCGTCATGAACCTTTCGCTGTATCTGCTGACCGTGCTGATCTGGGGCACCACCTGGATTGCCCTGAAATGGCAATTGGGCGTGGTCGCGATACCGGTGTCGATCGTCTATCGCTTCGGTCTCGCCGCGCTGGTGCTGTTTGCGCTGTTGCTGCTCAGTCGGCGGCTGCAACCGATGAACCGGCGCGGGCATCTGATCTGCGTGGCGCAGGGCTTGTGTCTGTTCTGCGTCAACTTCATGTGCTTTCTGACCGCCAGCCAGTGGATTCCCAGCGGACTGGTGGCGGTGGTGTTTTCCACGGCAACGCTGTGGAACGCGCTCAATGCCCGGGTGTTCTTCGGTCAGCGCATCGCCCGTAACGTGCTGATGGGCGGGGCGCTTGGCTTGCTTGGTCTGGGAATGCTGTTCTGGCCGGAACTGGCCGGCCATCACGCCAGCCCCGAAACGTTGCTGGGTCTTGGCTTGGCGCTGTGCGGCACTCTGTGTTTCTCGGCGGGCAACATGCTCTCGAGCCTGCAGCAGAAGGCCGGTCTGAAACCCTTGACCACCAACGCCTGGGGCATGGCCTATGGCGCGGCGATGTTGTCGGTTTGGTGCCTGGTCAAAGGCATTCCATTCGACATGGACTGGTCGCCGCGTTATGTGGGGGCGCTGCTGTATCTGGTGATCCCGGGTTCGGTGATCGGGTTTACCGCGTACCTGACGCTGGTCGGGCGCATGGGGCCGGAGCGCGCCGCTTACTGCACGGTGCTGTTCCCGGTGGTGGCGCTGAACGTGTCAGCGTTTGCTGAAGGTTATCAGTGGACGGCACCGGCGTTGCTCGGGCTGGTGTTGGTGATGCTGGGTAATGTCTTGGTGTTTCGTAAGCCGAAAACGCTGGTGGCGCCGGTGCAGGGGAAATTGGTATGAAACAAACGATCACTGAACATCAGCGCTCGACTTTCAAGGTGATGTAAATCATCACCGGCAACATGAAGTCTACGATATGCCGGGCCCAGTCTTTGGCATTCCATGATTGTGAAGTGTCCATGTCAAACCATTCCACACCCACGGTTTGCAGGCACACGTAATAAATGAAAATTGCCGCCAATATGCCCATGATCGAGTACTTTTTTGCCTCGTGGAATACCTCTGCAGGCGCGTTGATGTGCCGATAGAGTTGATAGGTGCCTATCAGGCACAACGTCGTATACGTTACTTCCAGCGTGATGATGAACCAATAGATCCGGTGATGAATCATTGGCGAGTCAATGGCTCGGTATTTTATGGACTCACTGGCGGCGGTAGTGTCCATGCTCAGGATATGAGCCACGTACGTGTAGTTAGAATCATAGTCGGTAAAGTTATGAATCATAACCAATACACCAAAGAAGCTGATGTAAGTCATCAATATAACTTTGCTGTAGCGAATAATTTTGTCGGTTGTCAGATTGTTCACGGTATTAGCTCTCCATAGCAGTGATCGATCATTCGATTGCCAGGCAGAGCTTATAATGCTGTTGTTTAATTGGCTTTGTTGTTCAATTTCAAGTTATGTAGGGCGGCAACTAACGGGCAAGTGCGGTTCTGCACTTGCCCGTCATTTTTTATCCGCGCCAGACTTGCGGATTGACCAGGTCCTGCGGGCGTTCGCCGAGCAGCGCGCTGCGCAGATTGGCCAGTGCACGATTGGCCATGGCTTCACGGGTTTCGTTCGTGGCGGAGCCGATGTGCGGCAATGTCACTGCGTTTTTCAGCTGGAACAGCGGCGACTCGGCCAGTGGTTCTTTTTCGTAGACGTCCAGTCCGGCGCCACGGATGCGATTGTTTTGCAGGGCTTCGATCAGGGCCGGCTCGTCGACCACTGGGCCACGGGAGATGTTGACCAGAATCGCACCTGGCTTCATCAGCGCCAGTTCGCGGTGGCTGATGAGGTGTCGGGTCTTGTCGCTGAGCGGCACCACCAGGCAAACGAAGTCGGCTTCGGCCAGCAGTTGGTCGAGGCTGCGAAATTGCGCGCCGAGTTGCTGTTCCAGTTCCGGCTTGCGGCTGTTGCCGCTGTAGAGGATCGGCATGTTGAAACCGAAATGGCCCCGGCGGGCGACGGCGGCGCCGATGTTGCCCATGCCGACGATGCCCAGGGTCTTGCCGTGGACGTCACAGCCGAACAAGGGGGCGCTGACGCTGGCTTGCCATTGGCCGGCCTTGGTCCAGGCGTCGAGTTCGGCGACGCGGCGGGCGCTGCTCATGATCAGGGCGAAGGCGAGGTCGGCGGTGCTTTCAGTGAGCACGTCCGGGGTGTTGGTGAGCATGATCCCGCGTTCGTTGAAGTAGTCGAGGTCGTAGTTGTCGTAGCCGACGGAGACGCTGGAGACCACTTCAAGTTTTTCGGCGGTTTCGAGTTGGGCTTTGCCGAGTTTGCGGCCGACGCCGATCAGGCCGTGGGCGTGGGGGAGGGCTTCGTTGAATTGGGCGTTGATGTCGCCGTTCTTTGGGTTGGGGACGATGACATCGAACTCTTGCTGCAGGCGCTCGATCATGGGCGGGGTGATGCGGCTGAAGGCCAGGACTGTTTTTTTCATCGCTATGGGCTCGGCTTCGGGGCTTTATTGCCAAGCAAGCTAACATTTCTGTTTTGGGTTGTCTTGGCGGCCTCTGGGCCGACCATGTTTTGGGTTGATGGGGGGCATATCCGTTGCTTCGGGTGTTGCGGCTGACGGTTTCGCTCTTACAGCGAGTCACTTTTCCAGACGCCGAAAAGTAACCAAAAGGCTTGGCCCCGGCGTACGGCCCTCGCTTAGGCTCGGGTTCCTTCGCTGCGGGATTCATCCGGGGGCATCGCCTCCGGTTTGCTTCGCTGCACCTCCTCTCGATGTATGCGGCTTCGCCGCATGGCGCTGCGCGCCTACCCCCGGATAAACCCCTCCACTCAGCCTGCCGAAGGGGCCGGCACGGCAAGATCAAGAGCTTTCGGCGAGCTGACACTCGGCCATTTGAGTGGTGAAAAGCATGCGCTCGGCTTGGGCTGCTTTGCTTTTCTGTGGGAGCTGGCTTGCCAGCGATGGCGGCCTGACAGCCGACCAGACTTCAACTGAATGCATCCAGTCACTGTGGAAGCTGGCTTGCCAGCGATGGCGGCCTACGAGCCGACCATTCTCCAACAGACCAAACCCATTCCAACTGTAGGAGTGAGCCTGCTCGCGAAAGCGGTGTGTCAGGCACCAAAAATATTGAATGGGCTGACGCTTTCGCGAGCAGGGGGATTAGTTGTGTGTTGGAGACTGCGAGATTTCGTGGTTATCCAGCACCCGATTCACCGCCAGTTCAGCCAGCATGATGATCTGCTGAATCGCCAGTATCGTCTGCCGCTGCGGGCTTTCGACATAGGCCGCGATGTCGCTGGTCATGATGCTTGCCGAAGCCAGTGATTCGCAGGCGTGGACCAGCAGGCTTTCGTTGTCCATGTCGGGGGCGACCTGGAACATGCTGCTGGGTTTGTGGAATCTCACAGCGGCGGCGGAAGGTTTCAGGTAATGGTCGAGTGCACGTTCGGCGGCGTCGTGGAGTTTTTTTGAATCGAGGGATTCGTAGGGGGAGGTGCTTTCCGCTTGGGGCGGATTGGGTGAGGGCTTAATCATGGCAAAGATCCTTTTGACGAAATGGAACTGCCACTTTTCGTTTTCCAGGCGAAGTGGGTGGCAGCTGTACGCAGGCTGGAAAAACCGGCAAAGGATCAAACCCGGCAGACCCGAGGGTCTCCCACGTACAGCCGCCATAACTGAAACACCGGCGCTGAAAAAGCGCGGCATTATGTCATGTGCTTTGACCCTTCGGGTTTTCCAGACCCGGTCGCTGATGTGTCAGCGACCGAACCAGCCTATCCACCCAACTTCCGACCCACAACCGTCAAAACCTGTCGGAAAACTCCCTCCAAATCACCGCTTCTGTAGGAGCTGCCGTAGGCTGCGATCTTTTGATTTTTAAACATCAAGGTCAAAAGATCGCAGCCTGCGGCAGCTCCTACAGTGAGCACCGTGTGTTGAAAATCAGTTGGCGACACGGGCTCCGGCGAGGCTGCCGCTTAACTCGTAGGCGGCCAGTTCTGCCTGATGCGCGGCGAGGATTTCCGGCAGTGACCCGCGCAAGTACTCGACCCAGGTCTTGATCTTCGCGTCCAGGTATTGCCGCGACGGGTAGATCGCGTACAGGTTGAGTTCCTGCGAGCGGTAGTTGGGCATCATCCGTACCAGCGTGCCGTTGCGCAGGCCTTCGATGGCGGCGTACACCGGCAGCACGCCGACGCCCATGCCGCTGATGATCGCGGCTTTCATCGCGTCGGCGGAGTTCACCAGGAACGGCGAGCTGTTGATGGTGACCATTTCCTGGCCTTCGGGGCCGTTGAAGGCCCATTTTTCCAGGGGGATCACCGGGCTGACGAGGCGCAGGCAGGCGTGGTTCAGCAGGTCGCTGGGTTTTTGCGCGCAACCGTTGGCTTTCACGTAGGCCGGGGAGGCGCAGACGATGCTGTAGGTGATGCCCAGGCGTTGCGAGACGAAGCCCGAGTCGGGCAGTTCGCTGGCCAGCACGATGGACACGTCGTAGCCCTCGTCGAGCAGGTCCGGCACGCGGTTGGCCATGGTCAGGTCGAAGGTCACGTCCGGGTGGGTCTTGCGGTAGCGGGCGATGGCGTCGATCACGAAGTGCTGGCCGATACCGGTCATGGTGTGCACTTTCAGCTGGCCGGCGGGGCGCGCGTGGGCCTGGCTGGCCTCGGCTTCGGCTTCTTCGACGTAGGCCAGGATCTGCTCACAGCGCAACAGGTAGCGCTTGCCGGCCTCGGTCAGGGCGATGCGCCGGGTCGTGCGATTGAGCAGGCGGGTTTGCAGGTGGGCTTCCAGGTTGGAGACCGCGCGCGAGACGTTGGCCGTGGTGGTGTCGAGTTGCACGGCGGCGGCGGTGAAGCTGCCGGCTTCGGCCACACAACTGAAGGCGCGCATGTTTTGCAATGTGTCCATGGGGTGCTCTCAAGGGAGATGGCAAATTGTGACACGAAGTTTCAGGGGCTGAGACCCCCGACCAAGGGATTATCTCGTTAACGGTAACAAAGATTCACAGGAATCCCAGCTTATCGCCGTTCAGGCCGCCCCCTAGAATTGCGCCGTTCCCTGTAGGAGCTGCCGAAGGCTGCGATCTTTTGATTTTGTTTTAAGGGAATCAAGATCAGAAGATCGTCCGAACGCGGCCCGAGCCTTCGGCAGCTCCTGCAGAAGGGAACATGCCCCCGCCTTATCCTCTTTCAGGAATTCGCAGCTGTGCCGCGTCGCATCATCAGAGCGCTTTTGCCGCTCAGTGTTCTGGCTTTTACCCTGGGTCTCAGCGGCTGCATCTCAACGCAAGGAATTGCCCCGCATAGCAAGGCATTGGAAGCCGACGCACTGGCCACTGACGACGCCATCGCCCACGCCGCCCGTGACGCACACTGGCCCACCGCACAATGGTGGCAAGCCTACGGCGACCCGCAACTCAATCACTGGATCGACCTCGCCGTGCAGGGCAGTCCGAGCATGGCCATGGCAGCGGCGCGGGTGCGTCAGGCCAAGGCGCTGGCCGGTGTCGCCGAGGCCGCGGAGTCGCTGCAGATCAATGGCGAGTCGACGCTCAAGCGCCACAACTGGCCGACCGATCAGTTCTACGGCCCGGGCGAGCTGGCCAACACCACCACTTGGGACAACAACGCCGCGCTGGGTTTCAGCTACGCCCTCGACCTCTGGGGCCGGGAAAGCAACGCCAGCGAGCGCGCGGTGGATCTGGCGCACATGAGCGCCGCCGAAGCGCGGCTGGCGCAACTGGAATTGCAGAGCAACCTGGTGCGTGCCTACATCGAGCTGTCGCTGCATTACGCCCAGCGCGACATCGTCGCCGCGACGCTCAAGCAGCAACAGCAAATTCTCGATCTGGCGCAGAAGCGTCTGGACGGCGGCATCGGCACGCACTTCGAAGTCAGCCAGGCCGAAACGCCATTGCCGGAAACCCATCGGCAACTGGATGCGCTGGACGAAGAAATTGCCCTGAGCCGTAACCAGATCGCCGCGCTGGCGGGCAAAGGCCCGGGCGACGGGGCGAAGTTGCAGCGGCCGACTCTGGCGCTGGGTGCTGCGTTGAAACTGCCATCGGCCTTGCCTGCCGAGCTGCTCGGTCAGCGCCCGGACGTGGTTGCCAGTCGCTGGCAAGTAGCGGCGCAGGCACGCGGTATCGATGTGGCGCATGCCGGGTTTTATCCCAACGTCGATCTGGTCGGCAGCCTCGGCTACATGGCCACCGGTGGCGGGGCGCTGGAGTTTTTGACCGGCAAGAAGCTCAACTACAACGTCGGCCCGGCGATCTCGCTGCCGATCTTCGACGGTGGGCGTTTGCGCAGTGAGCTGGGCGAAGCGTCCGCCGGGTATGACATCGCCGTGGCGCATTACAACCAGACGCTGGTCAATGCGCTGAAGAACATCTCCGACCAGTTGATCCGCCGCGAGTCGATGGACAAGCAGCAAGCCTTCGCCGCCGAGTCGGTGGCCACTGCGCAGAAGACCTACGACATCGCAATGATCGCCTATCAGCGTGGCCTCACCGATTACCTCAACGTGCTCAATGCGCAGACCTTGCTGTTCAAGCAACAGCAAGTGCAGCAGCAGGTGCAGGCGGCGCGCTTGAGTGCGCATGCCGAGCTGGTGACGGCACTGGGTGGCGGCCTTGGGGCTGGCAATGACGTGCCGACCACCGAGCAAACGGCAGCCCCGAAAACCCCGGCCCTGCTGCGGTGAACACCACCTCAACGGCATGCGCAAACCTGTGGCGAGGGAGCTTGCTCCCGCTGGGCTGCGCAGCAGCCCCAAAAATCTTGTGAGCGCTGCGCACTCAAGCGGGAGCAAGCTCCCTCGCCACAGGAATTGCGTGATCCACAGACTTTTCCTTCATTTATCGAGCAAGTCCAAATGACTCCCTTGCCCGCACCTCTACGCTGGCTCTACTCCCTGGAATGGCGCCGGGGTTTGTTTGACTGGGCGCGCAGCGATGGCGTGACCTGGGTGTATATCTTCAAGGTATTGCTCGCCGCGTTCCTCACGCTGTGGCTGGCGATGCGCCTGGAGTTGCCGCAACCGCGTACGGCGATGATCACCGTATTCATCGTCATGCAGCCGCAAAGCGGCCAGGTGTTCGCCAAGAGTTTCTATCGCTTCCTCGGCACCCTGGCCGGGTCGGCGATGATGGTCACGCTGATCGCGCTGTTCGCGCAGAACACCGAGTTGTTCCTCGGTTCGCTGGCGATCTGGGTCGGTATCTGCTCGGCCGGTGCGGCGCGTTGCCGTAACTTTCGCGCCTACGGTTTTGTCCTTGCCGGCTACACCGCAGCGATGGTCGGCCTGCCGGCGCTGGCGCATCCGGACGGTGCGTTCATGGCCGCCGTCTGGCGGGTGCTGGAGATCTCGCTGGGGATCCTCTGCTCGACCGTGGTCAGCGCCGCGATCCTGCCGCAAACCGCCAGCGCGGCGATGCGCAACGCGCTGTATCAGCGCTTCGGCGTGTTCGCGTTGTTCGTCACCGATGGCCTGCGCGGGCGTAGCAAAGCCGAGTCGTTCGAAGCGAGCAACGTGCGCTTCATCGCCGAAGCGGTAGGCCTGGAAGGGCTGCGCAGCGTCACCGTGTTCGAAGACCCGCACATGCGTCGGCGCAACGGTCGTCTCAGTCGCTTGAACAGCGAGTTCATGGGCATCACCACGCGCTTCAACGCGCTGCATCAGTTGCTCGAACGCCTGCGCGTGAATGACGAAGAACACGTGGTGGCCGCGATCAGACCGGGCCTGCAGGATCTGGCCGAGGTGCTCGACGGCTTCAGTGGCCGCGCCTTGACCAGCCCGGACGCCGCACGTCTGGCAACGGCGTTGGCCACGTACAAGGAAGGCCTGCCGACGCGGGTGCGCAGCCTGCGTGCAGCCTTTCAGGAAACCGGTCCGAGTGAAGCCGAACAACTGGATTTTCACACCGCGTACGAACTGCTCTATCGCTTCGTCGACGACCTGCACAATTATGCACAGACCCACGCGTCGCTGGCCGATCACCGCCACGAGCGTGAGCGCTGGGACGAGCCGTTCACCCCGCAAACCAACTGGTGGGCTGCTGCCGCTTCGGGGATTCGCGCCTCGTTCATCCTGATTGTGCTCGGTAGTTACTGGGTCGCCACCGCGTGGCCGAGCGGCGCGACCATGACCCTGATCGCTGCTGCCACCGTGGGCCTGTCCGCCGCCACGCCGAACCCCAAACGCATGGCGTTCCAGATGGCCTGCGGGACGTTCCTCGGGGCGCTGATCGGCTTCGTCGAGATGTTTTTCATCTTCCCGTGGATCGACGGTTTTCCGCTGCTGTGTGTGATGCTCGCGCCGGTGATCGTGCTCGGCTCGTTCCTCGCTTCGCGACCGCAATACGCCGGGGTCGGTCTCGGTTTGTTGATCTTCTTCAGCACCGGTTCGGTGCCGGATAACCTGACCATTTACAACCCCTACACCTTCATCAACGACTACATCGCCATGGTCATGGGCATGCTGGTGTGCGCGGCGGCGGGGGCGATCATTCTGCCGCCGAACAGCCGCTGGTTGTGGAAGCGCCTGGAGCAGGATCTGCGTGAGCAAGTGGTCTATGCGATCAGCGGCAAACTTAAGGGCCTGGCGTCGAGTTTCGAGAGTCGCACCCGTGATCTGTTGCATCAGGCTTATGGTCTGGCGGCAGGTCAGCCAATCGTGCAGAAGAACCTGCTGCGCTGGATGTTCGTGGTGCTCGAAGTCGGTCACGCGATCATCGAGTTGCGCAAGGAACAGGCGATCCTCCCGGTGCACCCGGCGTACGCCGAATCGCAGCCGTGGCGTCAGGCGATCCGTGTGATGGGCCGGGCGCTGGTGCGCCTGTTTCTGCAACCGAACCCGAGCAATCTGGAGCGCGCACTGGTGGCGGTCGATCACGCGATCAGCCGGGTCGCCGCGACTGATGAGCCGTTTGCGCCGCACTTTGACACGTCCGCGTTACGCCGGGTGAAGAGCTATCTGCACTTCATCCGCACCTCGTTGCTCGACCCGCAATCACCACTCGCTGCCTACGCCGTCGCCAAGCCCGAAGGACTTGCCCATGCCTCGTGAAATCGCCTTCCACGGCGTGTACATGCCGACCATGACCCTGATGTTTTTTGTCGCTGCGGCGCTGGCCTGGGCGCTGGACCGGTTCCTGTCGGGGTTTGATCTGTACCGTTTTTTCTGGCACCCGGCGTTGCTGCGCCTGAGTCTGTTTACCTGTCTGTTCGGCGCCATGGCGCTGACTGTCTACCGTTGAGAACGCTCTGATGAAAAAGTTTTTCAGCCTGCTTGCGACCCTGCTGGTGCTGGCCCTGGCGCTGTGGATCGGCCGGACCCTGTGGGAGCACTACATGAATACGCCGTGGACCCGTGACGGCCGCGTTCGTGCCGACATCATCAACGTCGCCGCCGACGTCACCGGTGAAGTCATTGATGTGCCGGTGCGCGACAACCACTTGGTGAAGAAGGGCGACCTGCTGATGCAGATCGACCCGGAGCACTACCGCATCGCGGTCAAGCAGGCGCAGTCGCTGGTGGCTTCGCGCAAGTCGACCTGGGAGATGCGCAAGGTCAACGCCCATCGCCGCGCTGATCTGGACAACCTGGTGATCTCCAAGGAAAACCGCGACGACGCCAGCAACATCGCCGACGCCGCACTGGCCGATTACCAACACGCACAAGCGCAACTGGAAGCCGCCGAACTCAACCTCAAACGCACCGAAGTGCGCGCGGCGGTGGACGGCTACGTGACCAACCTCAACGTGCATCGCGGCGATTACGCGCGCATCGGCGAAGCGAAAATGGCCGTGGTCGACATGAACTCGTTCTGGGTGTACGGCTTCTTCGAAGAGACCAAACTGCCGCACGTGCGCGTGGGTGACAAGGCCGACATGCAACTGATGAGCGGCGAAGTATTGAAGGGCCACGTGGAGAGCATCTCTCGCGGCATCTACGACCGCGACAACCCGGAAAGCCGCGAGCTGATCGCCGACGTCAACCCGACGTTCAACTGGGTACGTCTGGCGCAGCGGGTGCCGGTGCGCATTCACATTGATGAAGTGCCGGAGGGGGTGTTGCTGGTGGCGGGGATTACTTGCACGGTGGTGGTGAAGCAGGACGCTGTCGAGTAGCCCTGTGGCGAGGGAGCTTGCTCCCGCTGGGCTGCGCAGCAGCCCCAAAACCTGCTAGCCAGTGAGGTCAGACACACCGCGTAGACAGGTTTGGCGGCTGCTACGCAGCCGAGCGGGAGCAAGCTCCCTCGCCACAATGGGATTCCATCAGCCTTGGCAAAACGTCTCCTGCAAATGCCGCCACAGCACCCGCCCGGCTTCGGTCTTTTCAAACACCACCGTCGACCGGCGATCGGTGTGCAACCCGCTCGCATCGCTCTGCTGCTCGCGATAACTCAGCGTCGCGCCATGCGCGTGCAGGGCAATCCCGCGCAGCTCACTGAGCTCGATCCTGAACCCGGGCTTCTTCCCGCCCGCCGCCTGAAACAGCCCGCGCAAGGCTTCGATATCCAGCACCCGGCCCAGCGGCGTGACCATGGAAAAATTCGCCGCGAACCGACTCAGCAAGCTCTCAAGTTCCGCCGGATCCTGTTCCACGGCAAACCATCGTTCGATGACCAGGTGGGCCTGGATCACTTCATCAAAATATTCGTTGTAGTCAATCATGTGGATTTTTCCTGAAGGGGAGGTGGACTCAGCAGGGCGAGTACTTTGGAGGCGTCGAATCGCAGCACGGCGACAATTGGCAGCAATGTGAGCAAGGCCGCCGCGACAAAGCAGTATTGGAAACCGTGGCCGCCCAGTGCACCCAACAGCGAACTGAGCAGCGCGGCGCCAAGACAGAAACCGAGCTGGCGATTGATGTTCCACAGGGCGCTGGAGTGGCCCATTTTTTCCGGCGCGATGCCGACAAATGCCAGGGTCTGCGCGGTCACGCTGCACAGGCTGCCGCCCAGTCCCATCAAGGCATAGGCAATGACCAGCGGCGCGGCGGCGGGTTGTTCGATGCGCATCAGCAGGACAATCCCCAGGCACTGCAAAAGCATCCCGGTGATCAGTAACGGTTTGGGGCCAATGCGGTTGAAACTGCGTTTGCCGAGCATGATCGCCACACTCGATGCGGCCGCCCAGGACAACATCAGCGCACCGGTCTGTGTTGCACCGAAACCGAGGTCGTGCAGGTACAGCACGGCAATCATGTTGGTGCCGGTAAACACCCCGGGCACGAACAGGTAGATCAACATCGCCAGGCGCAACGACGGACTCTTGAGCAGTTGCAGGTCGAGCACCGCGTCAGGTTTGTGCCAGCCATCACGCAGGTACAGCCATAAGGTCAGGACGCCGAGCAGCAAAACCCCGGCGGCGAGGTGACGGGTAGCGGCGGCGCTCGCCAGGCTCACGGCAATCAACAACAGAGTCAGGGCTGCCACCGCCAGCAGCAGGCCGCGCAGATCCAGTGTCGGGCGTTGCGTACCGGGTTGATCCGCTTTCAACCACAGCAGACCCAGACCGAACGCGAGCAGCGCCATTGGCATGTTCAGGTAGAAAATCCAGCGCCACGACAACGCCTCGACGATCAGGCCACCCGCCGCCGGTGACAGGGCCGGCACCATCAGCGCGACCATCAGCACCACGCCGGTCAAGTGCGCGCGTTGTGTCGCTGGATACTGCCGATAGGCCAAGGCCTGACCGATCGGCAGCAGCAACCCACCGCCGAGCCCTTGCAGCAGGCGCCAGCCGATCAGGCTTTCAATCGACCCGGCCTGGGCCACCAGACCGGAAGCGATGCCGAACAGCAGCAGCGAGCCGAGTATCAGCCGCCGCTCGCCCAACCGCGCTGCCAGCCACACGCTCAGCGGAATGACCAGCGTCAGCCCGAGCATGTAGGCGTTGGTGATCCACGCCAATTGCGTCACCGAGGCCTGTAATTCCCGGGCGATGTCCGGGTAGGCAATGCTCGCGGCGAACATGTTCAACAGGTCGAGGGCGAACCCGAACAGATACACCAGCGCGACTTTCGAGCGATAGGCCATGGCAGCTTCCCTGTGATGAGACGTGCAGGGTAGGGCGCTTGTGGCGTTAGGAAAACGCTGGTTTGCCTGCTAGTTTGTCAAAATTATTTTGACAGGGAGTGCGCTGGACATGGTCAGCCTTGACCGTTTTGACACCTTCAAAGCCGTGGTCGAGGCCGGGTCGCTGACGGCCGCCGCCGATACCCTGTGCCAGACCCGGGCGGTGGTGAGCTTCAATCTCAAACGCCTGGAAGAAGAACTGGGCGTCACCTTGCTCACGCGCAACACCCGGCAACTGGCCCTGACCGATGCCGGCGAGCGCTTCTATCGGCGTTGCCTGCGCACCCTCGACGAAGCGCGACTGGCGATCGAGGAGGCGCGTTCCGAGCATTCGCAACTCAAGGGCACGTTGCGCATCACCACCACCGTGGAGTTTGCCCTGGCCCAGGTGGTGCCGGCGCTGGAAGTGTTTCGCCAGCAACAGCCGCAATTGAACATTCACCTGTCGACGTCCTCGACCCACGCCGATCTGATCTCCGAACGTTTCGATATGGCGATCCGTCTGGGGCGCATGCACGATTCCAACCTGCGCGCGGTGCAGTTGTCGACGTTCGAAGTGTTTGCGGTGGCCGCGCCGCAGCTGGTCGAGCGCTTTGCGCCGGTTGCCACGCTGGCGACGCTGGAGTCGATGCCGACGCTGGGCCATGGCCGCGTCCCGGAAATGACCGTTACCGACCCGACCGGCAGCGAGCATGTCTACCAGCCAAAACCGGGAACCACCGCCATCGTCGCCGACAACTCGGCGACGCTCAGGGCGTTTGCGCTGACCGGGCAAGGCGTGGCGATTTTGCCGCAGTGGTTGATTCAGGAGGATCTGCAGGCGGGGCGATTGGTGCGATTGCTCGCCGATTACCGCTTTGCCCAACAGGGTGTTTACGCGTTGTACCCGGATACCCGGCATTTGCCGCTGAAGGTGCGGGCGTTTATTGATTTCATGAAGGGTTGGGGCTGAGGATCTCGAGTGATTGTTCCGGCCTCTTCGCGGGCAAGCCACGCTCCCACAGTTTTTGTGTCGCTCTGGATATCCGTGTACACCGCAAAACCCTGTGGGAGCGTGGCTTGCCCGCGATAGGAGCACCTCGGTCTCAGAGCTGGCCGCGCAACCCGAACCGTTTCATCAACGTCGACTCCAGCAACCCCTTGGGCAACAACGTCGCCAGCAACGGCAACGCGCGGCTGCCATTGCCAATGCGGATCAATCTTGGCGGCGTGCCCTGCTGCACAGCCTTGAGTAATTGCGCCGCAAACTCAGTGGCCGGCGTCGGTTTGTCCTGCGAGGCCTTGGCCCGCGCGCGAATCCCCTCACGCAATGGAAACCACGGCGACTGTTCGTTGATCAGTTGCTCGGCCTCATGCCCGGCATTCTTGGCGAAGCTCGACTGGATCGCCCCCGGCTGTACCTCCATCACGCGAATGCCGAACGGCGCCAGCTCCATGCGCAACGCATCGCTCAAGGCATGCACCGCCGCTTTCGAAGCGCAGTAGGCGCCGGCGAACGGCGTCACCAGAACCCCCGACACACTGCCGATATTCACCACCAGCCCCTTGGCCCGGCGCAGCACCGGGAACAGTGCACGAGTCACGCCGACAATCGAGAACACATTGGTTTCGAACTGACGCTGCATGGCCGGCACGCCGCCATCGAGCAGCGGCCCCATCGCGCCATAACCGGCATTATTGATCAGCACGTCGAGGCCGCCGTGTTGCTGGTTGATGCGCTCGGCGAGTTGTTCCAGCGCCACGCTGTCATTGACATCCAGCGCGATGGCGGTGAACCCGGCAGCGGCGAGGGTCGCAACATCATCAGGCTTGCGCGCACTGGCCCAGACTTCGTAACCGGCGGCTTTGAACGCATCGGCGAGGGCGCGGCCAATGCCGCTGGAGCAACCGGTAATCAACGCAACGGGCATGGCGCATTCCTTGTGCAAAAAAGTGGGGAAGGGGATCAGTCGGAGAAACTGCCCTGCAAGCGCTCGGCGCGAAACTCCAGGGTTTGCGGACGGTAACCGGGGCGCAGCGGTGGCATCGGCAAGCAGTCTTCCCAGTCGCCGCCGGCCTGCAATTCACCGGGGCCGCGATAGCGTGGCGCGGTGTATTGGTTGTCGGCCAGATTCACCGTGTCACCCGGCGCATAGGCTGCGATGCGCCAGCGCAGTTCGGTCAAAGGCACGTCGTTGCCGTTTTTCATTTTCAGTTGCAACGGGCGATCCGCCGGGCACTGTTCAGGGGCGTAGGCAATGCGCATCTCCAGACGCGCCAGTTGCTTGAGTTCGCGGTTGTCCAGCCACACCACCCACACGGCCACCAGGCCCAGACCGATAGCCGCGGCCACGGAGACCGGCACAGCCTTGGCGGGATAGCGCAGCAGCAGAATCAACCAGGTGATGATCAGCAGGATGCCGATGAACATGAGGGAACGCTCCTTGGTTCGTGAGTACCATCCTACCGGAGGGCCGGCACAATGGACATTCGCGCGTATTCCGAATGTACCGTCAGTCGATACTGTAATTTCTGACAGTTGAAAATCGCAAAGCGCGGATGCTCTGATGCCCAGAAGCATGGTTAACGGTAGTGCCGGGAGCAAGCTGATGAACAAGCATGGCAAAACACCGACACTTTCGGTAAGCGACCCGCGCGGATTGCAGATTCGGACGGTTGGTTATTGGCGTGCCGAAGACCTTTGCCCTGCTCAAGCCCGCATCAATCGCACGATGCGTGACGCTGCCGGAAGGGTTGTTGAACAGTGGGATCCGCGCCTGTGGGCACTGCAAACGACCGAGCCGCTGACGCCTGCGAATCTGCGCACCCTTTATTCGTTGATCGGGCAAACGCTGCGCTCCGACAGCGTCGATGCCGGTACGCAGCTGGCGTTGTACGGGCCAGGTGCCGAGACGCTGTACGACTGGGACAGTCGAGAAACCTGGCGCGAGGTGCAACACGACCCGCTGCTGCGTCCGATTGCCGTGTTCGAAGAAGGTGCATCCGAGCCTCGGCGGTGCGTCGAACGTCTCACTTACGGTCAGCCCGGCGCGGGTGATACCTCGCGGAATCAGCTGGGCCAGTTGATTCGGCACGATGATCCGGCGGGTAGTGTGTGCTCGCAAAGCTTTGCAATCAGTGGGCAATGCATTGAAAGCACACGGCACTTCACCCTCGACCACAGCGTCGCCGATTGGCCGCAAAACGTTGATGACCGCCAGCGCTTGCTGGAACCCGGCGACGGTGCAACGACCCGCTGGCGCTTCGGGCCGCTGGGGCAGGTACTCGAACAAGTCGATGCACGTGATAATCGACAGGACCGCGAGTTGACGCTGGATGGTCAGTTGCGCGCCTGCCATCTGCAATTGCGGCACCAGACCAAAGCGCTAACGCTGGTGAGCGACATTCGTTACAACGCTGATGGGCAAGTCACTCAGGAACTGGTGGGCAATGGTGTGCTGACGACGCTGACCTATCAGCCCGAGGACGGTCTTCTGCTAACCCGCCATGCGAGGAAAGCCGGGGCCGAGGTATTGCAACATCTGATCTACGACTACGACCCGATGGGCAACTTGCTGAGCATCGAGGACAAGGCACTGCCGATCCGGTATTTCGCCAACCAGCGTATCGATCCTGTCAGTCGTTTCGATTACGACAGTTTCTACCAGTTGTATGTGGCCACCGGTTGGAAAGCAGGTGCTGCTACTCAAGGTCCGGCGTCCATCGGACGTGACGATCCGGCAGCAGTGAGCAATTATCGACAGACCTTCAACTACGATGAGTCCGGCAATCTGTTACTGCTGACGCATGTTGGCGCGCGCAATGGCCGCGAGCTCAAAGCCCGGAAGAGGAGATTGCCGCGGCGTTCGATCCCCGTGGCAATTTGCGAGCGCTGTATGCGGGGAGTTCATTGACGTGGAATCTGCGTAATCAGTTGCAATCGGTCACGCCGGTCGAACGTGCCAGCGGACCCAATGACCGTGAACACTATTGCTACGACGGTGCCGGCCAACGTGTGCGCAAGATTCGCTCACTCCAGACGAATGCCCGCGGCGTCACGGCCCAGGTGCGCTATTTGCCTGGGCTGGAGCTACGTACCGACACGGCCACCGGTGAACAACTGCAAGTGATCTGCGTCGAGGGCCACGTCAGCCGTGTACACGTGCTGCACTGGGAAAGTGCTCCGCCCACCGGTTCCAATGACCATTATCGGTACACGCTGACGGATCATCTCGGATCGATCTGCCTGGAACTGGGCGAGGATGCCCGGCTCATCAGTCAAGAAACATTCTTCCCGTTCGGTGGAACGGCGTGGAGCAAGGACACCGAGGCCAGTTACAAAACCCTGCGTTATTCGGCCAAGGAGCGCGATGCCACAGGTCTCTATTATTATGGCTATCGCTATTACATGCCGTGGTTGCAGCGCTGGTTGAATCCTGACCCGAAAGGCTTTATCGACGGGCCGAACCTGTACCAGATGGTGGGTAACTCGCCCATGGGCCATGTCGACACCGATGGTGGCGGAAAGACCGCCACATCTGAATTGGCTGACAGTGTGCAAAAGCAGCAGGCATTAATGAGCACGATGACCTCGGCGGCAGCGGACGTCAGAAATTCATTGCTCAATCACACTCAGGCGCGACACCGGTTTCAGGCCCTTGTCAGGCGCGTCGGGACGCAACTGGCCAGCAGTATGTTCAGCGCAGGCGCTCAAGCCGCAGGGGGCACGATTGGCACTGCAATGGGCAACGTGTTCGGACCGGTAGCCGGTTCGCTTGGGGGCAAGATTGGCACGAAGGTCGGCGATAAGTTGGCGGGTGCAGCCATCGACAAGTTGGTGGACACCTATCAGTTGAACCGACCTATCCATTTCAAAGGCAGCGAATTGAATCCCAAGGCTTTGGTTGAAAGCGTCGAGCCGAAAAAGAAGCTGAGCCTTGCCACAGTGAAACTGGAATTGGCAGCGCATGATCCGCGCACAGCCGACGGTCGATCACGATTGACCAAAATGGCGCGCGCCAAGGTCGAGGACAAAGTGATCGAGGCAGTCTCTGAAAAACTGGGAGCGCAAACTCGGGGGCTGTTCCAGACGGGACGGGAATTCATCCATGCAGCGCAGGGGATGAATGCCGAGGCGTTAAGCAACACTTACGAACATCTTTCGGCAGACATCGACATGGTCGAGTTCAGGACGCAAGCCATCCTGACCGAGCTGGCAACCACCGGCAGCTCGGATCCGGAGCTTTTCGAAGCGGTCTCCGACTTGTCGATGCAAACGTCCAGTACGGTGCAGGGCCTGCAGCGGACCCAGGACTTTATCGGACTGCTCGCACCGGCTCCTTACGCGGGAAGGCAGCAATCGCTGGGGGGACATTCCCGGCCAAGGCTGACCCGACAACATTCGTTGAGTTGAAAAAAGCCCCCGCCCAACCCACTGCGGATAGGGGACGCAGCGGGCTGGACGGGGGCTTCTTGTTCTGCAGATCGTTACTGCGCGATGGTTTTCACCGACACGCCGCGTTCGATCGGGGTGGAGCGACCGTAGATATCTTCGAAGCGTTCGATATCGTCTTCACCCAGGTACGAACCCGACTGCACTTCGATGATTTCCAGCGGGATCTTGCCCGGGTTGCGCAGGCGGTGCACCGAGGCGATCGGGATGTAGGTCGATTGGTTTTCGCAGAGCAGGAACACATTTTCATCGCAGGTCACTTCAGCGGTGCCGCTGACCACGATCCAGTGCTCGGCGCGGTGGTGGTGCATCTGCAGCGACAGGCAAGCGCCCGGTTTGACCGAGATGTGCTTGACCTGGAAACGCCCGCCCATGTCCACCGAGTCATACGAGCCCCACGGACGGTAGACCTCGCAGTGGTTCTGGGTTTCGCTGCGGCCCTGCTCGTTGAGGGTGTTGACCATCTGCTTGACGCCCTGAACCTTGTCTTTGTGGGCGATCATCATCGCGTCCTTGGTTTCGACCACGACGATGTTTTCCAGACCGATCACCGACACCAGTTTGCCGTTGCCGTGGATCATGCAGTTCTTGCTGTCCTGGATCACCACGTCGCCTTTGCTGACGTTGCCGTTGGCGTCTTTCTCGTTGACTTCCCACAGCGACGACCAGCAGCCGACATCGCTCCAGCCAGCGGTCAGTGGCACCACGCAGGCGCGTTGGGTTTTTTCCATGACGGAGTAGTCGATGGAATTGTCCGGGCAGCAGGCGAAGGTGGCTTCGTCAAAGGTGATGGTGTCGGCGTCCTGCTGGCTGCGCTCGAGGGTCAGCAGGCAGGTGTCGTAGATGTCCGGATCGTGCTTTTTCAGCTCTTCGAGGAAGCGGCTGGCGCGGAACAGGAACATGCCGCTGTTCCAGTAGTAGCCGCCGGATTCGACGTATTCGGTGGCGCGTTTGACGTCAGGTTTCTCGACGAAGTGCGAAACGCGGCTGACGCCTTCAGGCAGCAACGAATCGCCGGTGGATTTGATGTAGCCGTAACCGGTTTCCGGTTTGGTCGCCGGCACGCCGAACAGCACCATCTCACCGTTTTCGGCGGCGACGGTGGCCAGGGCGAGGGCGCGTTGCAGGGCTTTCTGGTCTTCCAGCACGTGGTCGGCCGGCAGCACCAGCATCAGTTCGTCGCGACCTTCATTGACCAGCATCATCGCGGTCAGCGCCACCGCCGGCGCGGTGTTGCGGCCGAACGGCTCCATGAGGATGCGCTGGCATTCGAGGTTACGGTTGGCCAGCTGTTCGTTGACGATAAAACGGTGATCCTTGTTGCAGACCACGATCGGCGTGTCCATGCCTTCGAACACCAGACGTTCCAGGGTTTGCTGGAACAGCGTGTGTTCACCGGTCAGGGCGAGGAATTGTTTAGGGAATTGCTTACGCGAAAGCGGCCAAAGACGTGAACCGCTACCACCTGACAAGATCACCGGAATCATATTGTTTACTCCATAAAATCGATTGGTTAGAGGCACGAACGTTGTGTCGTTTCACTCTTGTTTTTGTCTCGTTCTGAACGTTCACCTCGGTCCCTGTGGGAGCCTGGCTTGCCAGCGATGGCATCACCTCGGTGTATCTGCAGAACCGAGGTGTCTGCATCGCTGGCAAGCCAGCTCCCACAGGGAGCCGGGTCAGTTCGGAAAATCTGTTAGCGAGTCGACACCGGGCGTTTCACCCAGACTGGCGACAGGCTGCTGCCGGAACCGGTGACGTACAGCACCGCTGCTTCACCGCGCTCCAGCGCGACCGGTTTCACGTCGCCGACTTTCTTGTCGCCTTCGTACAGCGCCAGGCTGACTTTCACCGGGTTGATTTCACGCTCGCCACGGCCCTTGGCG
Source organism: Pseudomonas sp. LF020 (assembly GCF_053456425.1). Taxonomy (NCBI): domain Bacteria; kingdom Pseudomonadati; phylum Pseudomonadota; class Gammaproteobacteria; order Pseudomonadales; family Pseudomonadaceae; genus Pseudomonas; species Pseudomonas sp. LF020. The sequence goes on along the minus strand of NZ_JBRFIX010000003.1, from coordinate 345,385 downwards.
GCCACGTTCGGCACCACGTCGGTCTTGCCGTCGGCGGTCTTCAGGGTCAGCGGCTTGTCGCTGAGGTTCTGCACGCGCACCAGGGATTTCTGCTTGTTCTTGAACGGTGGTTCTTCGATCAGTTGCGGCGCGCCGGATGCGTTGTTGACCAGGGTGTAGTAGTGGTCGCCGGCGAGTTTGACCGGCAGGGTCTGGCTGCCGATCTTGGCGCTGTAGTCACCGCCCGGCATGAAGCTGAAGTCGCTGCTGGCCAGTGGTGCAACGTCGCTCAGGTTGGTGCTGCCGACGGTGGCGCTGACTTCCGCGTTGCTGGCGTTGTAGACCCGCACGAAGGTCGAGCCTTTCGGCGCGGTCGGGCCGTACAGCGCGGCGTCACCACCGGCGAAAGCCTGGACCGACAGCACGCTCAGACCAGCAACCAGTGCGAAGCGTTTTGCGAGACGACGAGGAGTAGTTGTGAAAGTCATGGTGTTACCTCTCTTTCAGTTTTGCGCCCGATCGGGCGTCTCGGATTTAGTGTTGATGGCTACGTTTTGTTGGCGAGCACCGGCTTGTTTGAGCTCTGCGACCCACTGTGGGTCGGCGTCGCCGATTTCGTTGTTCACAGGCAGATATCGTTCAGGAAACTCCCAGATCAGCACCTGTGGCGGGCTGTTCTTGAAGTCATCGCTTTTCAGGTAGCTGAGCATCGGCAGAATCGGGCCATGGCCGTCTTCGGCGTAATTCACGACGTCGCTGTGCAGCGCCTGTTTCAGCGCACCGACGAAGTTCCAGTTGGGGTTGGCGCTGTAGCTGGTGCCGATCAGTGCGACCGGTACTTCGCTGCTGGCGAACAGTGCGTCGTCACCGGCAGGTTGCTCGGCGGCCACGGTGTTGCGCTTTTGCAGCGGCTCTTGCGCCGGCATCAGGTTTTCGAACAGCGGATCCAGCGGCAGGAACAGACGCAGGTCGCCCTTGTGCGTGACCTTCTCCGCTGGCGTGGTGACGAAGCGTTGCGGCTCGCCGCTGAGCGGGAACTTGTCGGCGATGGTTTTCGCCAGGGTGTTGGCGGCGATTTCAGCGCCTTCCGGGGTCCAGTGGGTGTCGGTGCGCAGGAACACTTGCTGACCGTTCTGCTTGGCTTTTTGCAGCGGGCCGAGCAGATCCGGGGCGAGGATCTTGTCTGCCGCGACACGGGCGTGGAAGTCCTGATAGAGGTTGGCGTGGATGCTCGCCGGCTTCACTTCACCCAGGTGTTCCGGGTACAGACGCACCTTGGCCGGCACGATCGCCATCACCAGTTTCACGCCTTTCTCTTTCAGAGTCTGGCGCACGCCTTCGACCAGCGCGTAGTTGCCTTGCAGGTTCAGTTCTTCGTTGACGATCGGGTTGAACTCTTCGTCGCTGTACAGCCACTGATCGCGACCGAGCACCACGCCTGGACGCCCTTCGTTGAACAGTTTGAAATCCAGCGCCGCCCAGAGGTTGGTGCCCAGACGCTTGATCGGAAACTGATCGTCGTAGTGGGTTTCCACGGCTTTGGTCCAGCGACCGTTGAGCACCGTCGCGTCGGCATTGGTGCTGAAGCCGAAGAAGCTGCGCACCGACCACAGACCGAGCACCAGCAGGGTCACCAGAAACAGCGCGATGTAGAAGATGCGTAATGAGCGGGTCATGTCAGATCCCTCAGAACTGGAAGTAAAGGAACGGCGAGAAGCTTTGCGCCGAGAGTTTGAGAATCGAGGCGATGAACAGCAGCAGGATCAGCCCGCGCATCACGTAGCGCGACCAGTCCGCCGTCCAGTAAGCCGGTTGCACCTGGGCTTCGACGCCGACGGTGTAGCCAGGCTCGTGGATGCTCGCCGGGTTTTCGCCAGGCGCGGCTTTGATCATGCCCGGGGTCGCGGTGGCAGGGCCGTTGGCCTCGACGTTGACTTCAGGTTTGCTCTTCACCGGAGGCTGGTTGGTGTACAGATCACGCAGGCCGAAGAACGCCAGGGTTGCGTACGCCACCACCAGGGTTGCCACTTGCAGACCGGTGAGGCTGGCGCGGTTGAGTTCCGACAGCGACCAGTCGCTGAAGCTGAACATCGCGCCGTACATGCGCCCGGCGACGTGCAGGTTTTCGGCACGGAAGATCACCCAGCCCATCACCACCAGCAGGAAGGTCAGCGCCCAGCGAATCGGGTTGAGGCTGCGCGGCGAGGTGTTGATGCCGAGCATTTTTTCGATCGCCAGCCACATGCCGTGCCAGGCGCCCCAGACGATGTAAGTGATGTTCGCGCCGTGCCACAGACCACCCAGCAGCATGGTCAGGAACAGGTTGCGATAGGTCATCAGCGTGCCTTTGCGGTTACCGCCGAGGGTGATGTACAGGTAGTCACGCAGCCAGGTCGACAGGCTGATGTGCCAGCGCCGCCAGAACTCGGTGATCGACTGGCTGATGTACGGCTGCTTGAAGTTTTCCATGAAGCGGAAACCCATCATCAGGCCCAGACCGATGGCCATGTCGCTGTAGCCGGAGAAGTCGAAATACAGCTGTGCGGTGTACGCCAGCGCGCCGAGCCAGGCATCCCCGGTGGTCGGGTTTTGCAGGGCGAAGCAGTGGTCGGCGACCACCGCGAGGGTGTCGGCGATGAAGACCTTCTTGATAAAACCCTGCATGAACCGCGTGCAACCTTCGGAGAACTTGTCGAGGGTGTGGGTGCGGTTGTTGAACTGGTCGGCGAGGTCGCGAAAACGCAAAACCGGGCCGGCAATCAGGTGCGGGAAGATCGCCACGAACGCTGCGAAGTCGATCAGGTTGCGTGTGGCCGGGGTGTCGCCGCGATACACGTCGATGATGTAGCTGATCGACTCGAAGATGTAGAACGAGATACCGATCGGCAGCAGCACGTGGGTCAGGATGAACGGCTCCAGACCGAACGAGGTCATGATCGCGTTGATGCTGTCCACGCCGAAGTTGGCGTACTTGAAGTAGCCGAGGATGCACAGGTCGACCGCCACGCCGAGCAGCAACCAGCGCTGTGCCGGTTTGGTGCGCACGCCGGCGGCACCGACTTTCAGGCCGATCCAGTAGTTCCACAGGGTGACGCCGGCGAACAGCGCCAGGAAGTCCACCCGCCACCACGCGTAGAACACGTAGCTGGCGATCAGCAGCAACAGGTTGCGATAGCGTTGCCCGCTCAAGTAGTACAAGCCGAGAAAGATCGGCAAGAACAGAAACAGGAACACGTTGGATGAAAATACCATCCCGATCTCTCCATGTTTGAACCAACAGTCAAGGGCCAAAGCCCCCCCAAACCCCCCACGAAAAACGGGGTGGTTGTATTGCATGCTGCGCACTTGCCTGTGGCGAGGGAGCTTGCTCCCGCTGGGGTGCGAAGCGCCCCTGAAAACCTGATCACACGGTGTGTCAGTCAATCCGTGTTCACTGGGTTACGACTGCTTCGCAGCCGAGCGGGAGCAAGCTCCCTCGCCACAGGGGAATATCGTCAGCCTTACGAACCCTTGTTGCCCTTTTCGTGCGACGGGTCGTAGACCTTGGTCAGGTCGCCACCCAGGCGGAAGGTCTTGAACGGTTGCATGCCGTGCTTCTTCTCGATCACATCCGCCGGGCAGGTGTAGAGCGTGCAGAACGGTTCGAGCCAGGCGAATTTCATGTCCTCTTTCAGGTCGGTCATGTCCTGCTCTTTGCCGTTCTTCTTCTCGAACTGGTCCGGGTCTTTCACCCCGGCCAGCACCCGATCTCCCAGACGCTTGAGCGCGCTGTTGTTTTCCTGACGCAAATCGACACCGTTGACCTGCGCAAAACTGGCGATCATCGCCAGTGGCGGCAGGGCGTAGTTGTGATAGGCGAGGGCGCGTTGCTGGCGCTTGAGTTCGTTGGGCAGGAAGCCGTCGGCATCGACCTGATTGACCCCGACCTTGTATTCCTTCACCGCCCAGTCGAACAGGTCGCGACGGTTGGTGGCGACGGCGGTGGCCATCACCGACCACGCGGCCCAGTACGAGTGGTTGTTGGTTTTTTCCAGCGGCAAGTTGTCCCAGTCACTGACCACCTGATCGGCCATCTTGCTGAACCACGCCTCGATCTGCTGCGCTTCTTGCTGATGCGTGGCCAGCGGATGCGAGTCGGAGAACTTCAGGCGAATGTACGAAGAGGCCATGCTGCCCAGCGCCCATTTGCGCATCGATTTGCCGGTGTGGTTGAAGTCTTTCGACATCAACGCATCGGCCTTGGCCCATGCAGTCAACCAGTTGAGCGTGCAGTCGAGCTGCTCCGGACGACCGTCGCGCATGAACTGCATGACGCGTTTGGCGGTGCCGCGCTCCAGCGTGGTGATGTCCTTGGTGGTGTCGCGGAAGGCTTTTTCCGACTGCACGTTCAGGGTCGCGCGGGCCTTGTCCGAGCCTTCGTATTTGCTGCGAAATTGCAGCGGCCCGGTGTACGGCGCGGGCATCGCATCGCAGCCTTCGCTGTTGTCGCCGGTCTTGAATTTATCCACCGGCGCAAAGTAGCCCTGCGGCGGACGCAGGGGCGCGGCGGCCTGAGTGGCCCCGGCGAACATCGCCAGGGTCAGCAGGGATGGCGCAAGCAAGTGTTTGATCGTTCGATTTCGCATAGCAGACCTCATTGCCCGAGCTGAGCGGTTTGTGGCCCAGCGCCCGGGAATACGTTGCGTTTGCAGATTTTCGCTTCGACTTTTTGCGGCGCGGTACCCGCTTCCGGGCCTTGGACTTCGACTGCCAGCAGATTTTGCGAGGCCCAGTCTTCGTCCGTGCGCAACTCAAAGGCGAAACGACCGTCGGTGTCGGAGGTTTCCGGTTTCTCGATCTTGATGTCCTCGTGGCGACCGTTCATGTACCAGAGGGTGGCTTGCAGGGTTTTCACCGAGGTGTCGGCGAAGCGGATGTCTACCTGATGGCTGCTGTTCTGCAGGTTCAGGTTCTTGCTGTTAACCAGCAGTTCCTGTTTGCCGCCAGGCTTGAGCGTGGTGCTGGCGGACATTTGCGTGTCTTTGCCTTCGCAGCCGTTATCGAGCAGCGACATCATCTGGCGGTAGATGGTCTCCTGGTCGAGGCGGTACAGCGGCGAGAATTCCCAGATCAGAATCTTCGGCGGGGTCTTCTGGAATTCGTCGCTACCGAGGTACTGCAGCATCGAACCTTCGAGACCGCCGCCGGGGAAGGCGACGTTGAGAATGTCGGCGCCAATGGCCTCTTCGAGGAAGCCGGCGAAGTTGTAGTTCTTGCCGCTGTGCGAGGTGCCCACGAGGGTGATCTGCGGGTTGCCGGAATCACCGAACAGGTCGCCGTCACCGGCCTCGCCTTTCGGCTCGGTGGTGAACTGGTCCATGTACTGGATCGCGTAACTGGTGCCGCACAGTTGCCCGGCCATGTTGTGCAGGGTGCCGGTCTTGCCCATGCGCCCGGTGCGCTTGGTCTCGAATTCACGCTTGGGAATGTCGGCGAAGGCCGGGATCTGCTTGACCTTCTCGGCCACGATTTTCGCTGTGCGCTGAGCGCCGTACGGGGTCCAGTGCTGGTCGCCGCGGAAGTAGAAATCGTGGGCGGGCAGGGTGTCCGGCAGCGATTCGTTGGTCAGCGGCGACAGGTCCGGCACCACGTAACCCATCTGCGCGAAACGGCCGAGCATGGTCTTGTAGTTGCCCAGCGCTTTCTCGTAATCAAACGCGGCTTTTTCCTGCGGGTTAAGCTTGTTGCGGTTCACCAGGCCACGGGTCGGCTGATAGACGATCACCAGTTCGACACCTTTGGCCTTGAACGCATCGTGCAGCTGTTGCAGGCGTTTGTAGCCGGCCGGGGTGGTGTTGAACTCGGTGCGCAAATCTTCCTGGGTACGGAACAGCCAGTCGCCCTGCGCCTGCACCAGGGTGGTGAAGTTCTGCTGGTAGCGCGTGGTGTAGTTCTTCGCGTCATGGGCGGCCGGGCACAGGTTGCAGCACGGTTCGGCGCTGAATTTTGGCGGCGTGGCGCCCGCCGCTTCATCGGCGCGGGCGCCTTGACTGGCCGCCAGAATGCCCACGGTCAGGGCCGACAGGCTGAGTAATTTGATCAAGTGTGGGTGCATAAAATTATCCTCAGTCCCGCAGTTCGGTCTGGCGTTCGACAGGGTCGATCAGTACGGCTTTCTGCTGGCGCACCAGCAGGTCGAGAATTTCATCCTGGCGCTCTCCGAGGATGCCGTTGAAGCTGATGCCGCTGGATTTGGTCGGCGCCAGCATCGATACCCGATACAGCTCGACGCTCAACGGCGAGTCGATGGCCATCGGCCCGCTGCCGTTGGCCGCCAGTTCACCGCCGACCACGATCAGCGAGACTTGCGCGTCGAACGGGTCGAGCTTGATGTCACGGTCGGTGTCGGTCAGATCCTTGATGTGGCCGTAGACGCCGGTCAGGCCGTTGGCCATGGCGACGTTTTCGTAGAGGCGGATGTTCACGCTGTTACGAATGCGGATGCCGTGGCGCTTGTTGCTGATGACCTTGTTGCCCCACAGCAGGTTGTCGGCGGACTCGTAAAGCGTGATGCCGTCGGTGTGGTTCTTGTAGATCTCGTTGTAGGCGATGATGTTGTTGACGCTGTTACGGTCGATCACCAGGCCCGAGAGATGGTTGTCGTAGCTCTTGTTGTTGAAGATGAAGCTGTCGTTCACTTCGCGGGAAATGATGATGCCGTGCTTCTTCTTCGTACCGTGGACGGTGTTCTCGGCAATGATCAGACCGTGGGAACGGTCGTGCGGGTCGATGCCGTAGACGATGTTGTCCTTGTAGGTGTTGCCCTTGACCACGAAGTCGCGGGTCTCGTAGCAGTAGAAGCCGTACCACATGTCGGAGAATTCGGAGCCGACGATCCAGCCGGTCGGCTCGGGACGCTTGAGCACCTTGGCCATGTTCGGCGTGTACTGGGAAATACTCACCCCGTACGACTTACTGTTGGCGTAGCCGAAACTGGCCATCTTGCTGTTGACGATGTAGGTCTCGGTGCCGCCCCAGGCCAGCAGAAACGGACGGAATTCCTTCGGCGAACGGAAGGTTGCCGGGCCGTTGTCCTTCTCGCGCCAGCCGGTGACTTTGGTGTCACGCACGAACAGCTGACCGTCGTTGACCAGGAACGAGCCGGCCTCTTGCGACAGACGCAACTCCTGGGTCTGGCCGTCGATTTCGAGGATGCCTTTACGGCCGACCACGATCGGCAGCTTCGCCAGGTACACGCCCGGCGAGGTCTCGCTGAAGTACTGCTTGGGCAGCTTCTGCGCCAGATCCTTGAGGTTCAGGTAACCGTCGTCGACGAAGATCGCCTGCGGGATGCCGTGCTGACGCACCACCCATTCGGCCATCTTGTTGTCGCCGCCGATGAAGTCCTTCAGCGCGTCTTCCTGCATCATCCGGCGCACGCTGATCTTGCCCGGTTTGCTGCGATTGATCTTCGCGGCAGCGGCTTCGGCGGTGAAGCCGGAAAGGTCGGGCAGTTTCGGCTTGGCCAGTTCCAGCGCCTCGGTCGGCGCGCTGCTGACGGTGTAGGTCTTGGCTTGTTGCAGCTCTTTGGCGGTGGTCACCGGTTTGCCCTGTTGAGGCATGGCCGGTTCCACCGTGGCGAACGCGCCAGCAGAGGCCAGCAGCATGGCGCCGGCCAACAGGCTGAGCGAGCCTTTCCTTGCATGGTGCATGTCGGGCACTCCCTTGGCGGTTTGCATCAGAAGCGCCAGATCACGTCGATGAACGCGCGGTGCATGTACGAATCGACCTGGCTGCCATAGGCATCACCGGGCTTGAACACGCCGCCACGGAAACGCACCAGCGCCGACGGTTCGTCGATCGACTGGCTCAACGCCGCTGGCAACAGGCCTTGCTTGAAGTACTTGGTCACCACCAGGTCCATTTCCTGACCCAGATCCTTGTTGCCATCCTGCAGCGGCAGCGAGGTGCTGGAGAGGATCGCGCCGGTGACGTCGTCGGTGTTGTTTTCCACGGCATTGATGCCGTTGCTGCCGACCGGCTTGTTGCCGTCCACACGCCAGAACTTGTGGTAGATCAGGCTGGCGTCGTACTGGTCGTTGAGCATCCACGAACCGAACAGGGTGGCGGTCTGCATGTTGTTCATTTCGCCACGGAACGCTTCGCCGAAACGATGCACGCGCGAGCGGGTACCGGTGTAGTTGGAGCGGTTGCTCTCCAGCCCGTTCTGCTGGTAATCGGCGCTGGCGCGGGCGTAGGCCGCACCGACCTGCCACTGCGGATCGAGGCGCAGACGCACGCCCAGATCGGTGGCCCAGCCGTTGATGTCATCACTGCGCTTGGCTTGCGCCGGGCGGCTGCCATCGGCGTTCAGCGGGTTGACCGAATCGAGGTCGCCGCTCATGCCGGTGATGCTGCCCCAGTAGTTGACGGTGTTGGTGTTGCGCCAGTTGTAGGCGTCGCTGTCGGCAGTCAGGCCGAGCCAACTGATGTCGCCGTTCTGGGTTTTGTCGAGGGTGTCGCGGGGCACGCCCGGTTCGGCGTAATCGAGCTTGCCGTCATCGTGGGTGTGGTGGCCGCGAATGCCGACCCAGTTGCCCGGTGTCCACTGATAGGCGGCATCGGCGTAAGCGTGCAGGCGATCCTTGTCTTTCGGTGCCAGCTCTTTGAGGTCGGTGCGGTATTCGCTGAAGCGTTCGGCAACACCGACGTTGGCACGCAACAGGGTGGTGTCGAAGGTCCAGTTCAGCGCTTCGATGTTGGTGTCGCGCCATTGGCCGTCGTCATTGCGCAGGCGCTGGCGACCGAGCTTGAGCATCTCGCCGGGGTACGGCGTCAGGCCGCTGTAGCCGACCCAGAACTCGCGCATCGCCAGATAGTTTTTCTTGGTTTTGCGGTCGCTGTTGTCGGTGGTTTGCTCACCGTCGGACTGCTGCAGGGTGTCGGTCTCGATGATGTCGGTCGAGGTCACGGCCTGACCCATGGCGTAGGCACTCCACGCGCCGCTTTCGCCGTAGACCCACGGACGCAGATCCAGGCCCACACCGTTGACGTCGCCGCCGCTGGCGGTGCCGAGGTCGCGGTCGTCTTCGGACTGGCCGGTGATTTTCACTTCCAGGCCGAAGTTCTTGGTTTCAGTGATCGCGGCCAGTGTCGGGCAAGACCAGATCAGCGCGAACGTGAGGCCAATGCCGGCCTTCACAAAGGGATTCAACTTCATAGGGATTCCTCGCCGTCTTCTTCTTGCAGGGCGTGCAGTTGCAGCGTGTTCTGGTTCAGGGCGCCACGGCTGGCCTGTTCCTGTTGCAGCAGGCGCTGGGCTTCGGCCAGACGCTCGGGCGGCAATTGCGCGGCCAGGGTGGTCGCCAGTTCATCGGCTTGCGGGGTGTTCTGCGCCTTGGCCAATTGGCTGAATACGTAGGCGTTGAGCGGGTCGGGTTTGGTGCCCTTGCCTTGGGAAAACAGTTGGGCGATGGCGAAATCGGCGCTGTTCTGGCCGTTGCGCGCGGCGGTCAGCAGATGGTCGAGAGCCTTCTGCGGATAGACCTTGCCCAGGTAACCACGGCGATAGATCTGGCCGAGGTAGTAGTCGGCGGCGACTTCACGGCCGACGGCTTTCTGGAAGTGTTCTTCGGCGACTTTCGCGTCGGCCGGCACCAGTTTGCCTTCGTAGTAGAGCTTGCCCAGCAACAGTTCGGCGCGCGGCTGGTCGGCCGCGCGGCCGTTGTCCAGGTACTTCATCATCTGCTCGACGTCGCCCAGTTCCGGGAAGTCGTAAAGCAGTTGCGCGAGGGTCACCCACGACGCCGGGTAGCCCGGGGCGATCGGTTCGAGCAGCGACTGCGCGGTTTTCTCGTCGGTCTTGCCGAGGGTCGAATCGGCCAGCACGCGGGCCACCGAATCGACGCGCTGCGCACTGACCGTGCCACGGCTGTAACCGGCCTGCATCTGCTTGATCAGCTCGGCCTGTTGCTCAGGCTGGGCACGTTTCTGATAGACCGTGGCCAGTTCGACGTAGCAGATGTCGGTGGTGTTGAGCGCGGCTTTGCAGATCTTCTCCACGTCATCCAGATGCTGGTCGTAAGTGCCCTGAGTGCGATACAGCAGCACCTGCGCCAGACCGGCTTCCGGGTAGCCGGACTTGCGCCACTGATCGATCTGCTGCTGTGCGTTGATGTTCGGGAAGCTGTGCGGAAATTGCAGGTACAGCATCGCCAGCGGGATCAACGTGTTGCCTTCGCCATTGGCGGCGGCTTTTTTCAGCAGGCTTTCGGCTTCGTGGTGCTCGGCTTCGGTGGAACCCGGTTTGGCTACCAGCAGGCGACCGAGACGGGCCTGGGCCCGTGGCGAAACATCGGCGGCGGCGCGGTAGGTGGCCTCGGCCTGTTTGATCTGCTCGGGGTCGCGGCTGTCGACCTGGATATCGGCGAGACCGACTTGCGCCTCGCTGTAACCCAGATCCGCCAGCGCGCGGTAGTTCTGCGCGGCGGTGGCGGTGTCGCCACGCTTGAGCGCTTCGTTGGCCAGACGCTGGTCGGGCAGGCCGGCGCAACCGGCCAGACTGACGGCCAAAGCCAGCGAGCACACCATATGACCTTTGTGGGAGCTGGCTTGCCAGCGATTCAGGCGACTCGGTGTGTCAGACAGACCGCAGTGATCCAATCGCTGGCAAGCCAGCTCCCACAGGGATCGCGGTGTTCTCAGGAGACTGATGATGGTCACAGGCATGTCCTCGACTTAAAGACCGGCAGCCATGGCTTTGTCGATCAGCCAGTTCAGGTTCGGGCCACGGTCGCTGTTCACTTCCACCGGGCGCCCGGCGAAGCTGCTGTCCAGCGGTTCGTCCGGCTGGATCTGCACGCGGATGTCGGAGGACAGGTCGGCGCTTTTCAGGCTGGTGCTGCTGACGATCTTGCCGGTGCGGGTCTGGTCTTCGCCGGCGATCTGGAAGCTCACCGGGGTGCCCGGACGCACGTCGCCGAACTGGCGATAGGAGAAGCGTGCATCGACGGTGGCCTGGGTGTTGCGCGGCACCAGGGTGAAGATCACGTCGCCCTTGCTCGCGTACTGACCGTCAGCCACCAGTTGCTGGGCCACGGTGCAATCACACGGCGAAGTCAGGGTGCCGGTCATTTGTTTGCCGAACAGTTCTTCGACCTTGGCCGGTTGCAACTGGTCTTCGTCGAGATGGCCCTTGAGTACGTCGAGCATGCTGGTGCTGAAGGTCGCCAGCGGCGCGCCTTTGGCGGCGACGCCGTCGGACTTGACCAGGCTCTGCACGGTGCCGTCACGCGGCATGGTGATGTTCATCCCCGGCACGCTGACCAGACCTGCTTGCGCGTGGCTGACGAAGTACATGCCGTACACCGACTTGAAGACGAAACCGAACGCCACCAGGCCGATGGCGAAAATACCGGCGCTGAAGGTCACGGCTTTTAGCCGCCCGAACGGGGTCATGCCGCTGCCGCCGTCCTTGACCTTGCGCGCCTTGGTGAAGTTATCGCGCTGCAGGGTCGCCAACACTTCACCCATGCTGACGATGTCGCCGGCCAGGTGCGAAGTGATCAGGTGGCGCAGGGTGGAAATATCCTGCGGTTCCAGGTTCTGGAACTGGCAACCGGCGCGGCCGCTCTGGCGATCGTAGGAGCGCACTTGCAGTTCGACGTCCATGGCCAGGCCGAGGTTGTCGATGACGAATTGCAGGCGTGCCTTGTACACCTCGCCGAGGGTCAGCGGCAGTTGCCCGGCGTTGAACGCCAGACCCCCGGCGGACAGGTCCAGGACCCGCGCTTCGACCGGCGTCCGGTCCGGGCCGAAGAAGCGCAGTTTGGCCGGGATTTTCACTCGGGCGTGCTGACGCTGGGCTTCGGATTCATGCACTACGTTGGCGTTGACGGCGGTATTCATGGGGGCGATTTCCTTGTTAATTCAATAGGGGCAGGTCAGACCATCATCAGCAGCACGGCGACGAAAATGCTGCCGGCGGAGAAGGTCATGGTCCGAGACGACCAGGTGTTGAACCAACGTTGAAAGCTGGCGAGATCACGGGTCAGGGAAGTGGGTTGGCGTGTCCAGGATTGTTGGTCGAGGCGGAAGAACACGTAGATCTTCACCAGCGCACCGACGATCTGGTTGTAATACAGAATCACCGGGTAAGCCGGGCCGATCCGGTGACCGGAGCACGACAGCAACAGGGTCAGAATCAGGCGGGTGATGCCGATCCACAGCAGGTAGGCGAGGATGAACGCACCGCCGTACTTGAAGCTGGCGATGATCGCCACGGTCAGGCCCAGCAGCGAGGTCCACATCGACACGCGCTGGTCGAACAGCACCACCGAGGTGAAAGCGCCGAGGCGTTTCACACCCAGGCCCAGCGCTCGCGAGTTCTGGCGCATGTTGTTGCCGTACCAGCGGAACATCAGTTTGCGGCTGGCCTTGATGAAGCTCTTTTCCGGCGGATGCTCAACGGTGTTGATCGCGGCGTCCGGCACGTAGAAGGTGTCGTAACCCAGGCGCATCAGGCTGAACCAGCTCGACTTGTCGTCGCCGGTGAGAAACTTGAAACGGCCCAGGCGCCAGTGCTGCAGCGAGTCGCTTTCGACGTCGGCGATGAACTCCGGATCGGTCACCACGGTGGCGCGGAACACCGACATGCGCCCGGTCATGGTCAGCACGCGCTTGGACAGGGCCATCGAGCACATGTTGATGTGGCGCTGGGCGAAACGCAGCTTGTGCCATTCGCTCATGATGTAGCCGCCGCGCACTTCGCAGAACTCGTTGGTGGTCAGGCCGCCGACATTGCCGAACAGCTGGAACCACGGCACGGTCTTGCGCACGGTGCCTTCGCCGAGCACGGTGTCGCCGTCGATCACGGCCACTACGGCGCGGTCGTCCGGCAGGTGGCGAGAGATCGCGCGGAAACCGTAGGCCAGGCCATCACGCTTGCCGGTGCCGGGAATGCGCACGAAGTCGAGCTTCACGCGGTCCGGCGGATTCATCCGCGCCCACAGCGCTTTCACCAGCAGCTCATCGGACATTTCGACGATCGAGCAGACCACGGTGGTCGGCAGTTCGCAGTCGATGGCTTCGCGGATCACCGAGCTGTAGACCTGCGCGGTGGTGAGCGCGTCGATGCGGAAACTGGTGACCATCAGAAACACATGCGACGGATCCGCCGCTTTACCCAGCTTGCGCACTTTGCGGCGCAGGTGTGGGTAAACGATGTAGAGAAAAATCATGCCGCGCACAAAGTGCGTTGCACCCATTGAGTAGCGCCAGATACCCACGGCGCCAATCAGGAAAATAAAGTCCTTCGACTCGGAGTCGAACGTGGACGTGGGCAGCATCAAGGCCAGGCCCATCAACACACTGAGGTAAAACAGCCAACCGGCGGCCTGAAGTAGGCCGTGCTTTAGCCTGTGCATAATCTGCATCCGTCTCTATCTCGGGCCGGGCCCGATGGGGTTAAGGCAGGCTTACAAAGAACTGCAATGTCACGCGCAATTCGGACGAACCCTGTGTAGGAGCTGCCGAAGGCTGCGATCTTTTGATCTTCCCCGGTTCACTCAGAACTCAAGTGCGCCGGGTAAAGATCGCAGCCTGCGGCAGCTCCTGCATTTGGGTTCACAGAGGTCGCGCGGCGTCGCGGATGCGGCGCCGTGCAACGTCTGCTTTACCAGCAGATACCTTCAGTGCGAGTACCTGGGTTGGTGGCTTTGGCCATGAAGCCGACCAGGTCGATGACCTGTTTGCCATGCGGTGCTTGCTGGGCCAGCGAGCGGAATTTCTCGTCGCGGTTGCCGAGGATGATCACGTCGGAGTTGTCGATCACCGAATCGAAGTCCGAGTTGAGCAGGGACGATACGTGCGGGATTTTCGACTCGATGTAGTCCTTGTTCGCGCCGTGAACTCGGGCGTACTCGACGTTGCTGTCGTAGATACTGAGGTCGTAACCCTTGCCGATCAGCATTTCGGCCAGTTCCACCAGCGGACTTTCGCGCAGGTCGTCGGTACCGGCCTTGAAGCTCAGGCCGAGCAGGGCGACTTTACGTTTGTCGTGGCTTTCAACGATGTCGAAGGCGTTCTGCACTTGCGATTCGTTGCTGCGCATCAGCGAGTTGAGCAGCGGCGCTTCGACGTCCAGCGAACCGGCGCGGTAGGTCAGGGCGCGCACGTCTTTCGGCAGGCACGAACCACCGAAGGCGAAGCCTGGGCGCATGTAGTACTGGGACAGGTTGAGGGTCTTGTCCTGGCAGACCACGTCCATCACTTCACGACCATCGACGCCGACCGCTTTGGCGATGTTGCCGATCTCGTTGGCGAAGGTCACTTTGGTCGCGTGCCAGACGTTGCAGGTGTACTTGATCATCTCGGCGACCGCGATGTCCTTGCGGATGATCGGCGCGTCGAGTTCTTCGTACAGCGATTGCAGAACGTCACCCGAGGCCTTGTCGAACTCGCCGATGACGGTCATCGGTGGCAGGTCGTAGTCCTTGATCGCGGTGGATTCACGCAGGAATTCCGGGTTGACCGCGACGCCGAAGTCGACGCCGGCCTTCTTGCCCGAGCAGTCTTCGAGGATCGGGATCACCACGTTGGCGACGGTGCCCGGCAACACGGTGCTGCGCACGACGATGGTGTGGCGGGTGGTTTTCTCGCGCAGCACGAAACCGATCTCGCGGCACACGGCCTCGATGTAGTTCAGTTCCAGGTCGCCGTTCTTCTTGCTCGGCGTACCGACGCAGATCATCGACAGGTCGGTGTCACGGATCGCCTCGGCGAAGTTGGTTGTACCGCGCAGACGACCGGTCTCGATACCTTGAGCCAGAAGTTCGCCCAGACCCGGTTCAACGATCGGCGATTTACCGGCGTTGATCATGTCGATCTTGTCTTTGGCAACATCGACGCCAACCACGTCATGGCCCCGTGCAGACAGGCAACCGGCACACACTGCGCCAACGTAACCCAAACCAAATATGCTGATGCGCATCGCAATTACCTCTGTGTTTTATCAAGCCATTAGATGGCCGGAGTTAATGGTGTTCAGCGGTCATAGTGCACTCGAAAGTGCGGCATACAGGCGCCACAATGCCGTGTGCAGGCATACTAAGTTCCGAGTGTCTAAATAAGTGCACTCAAGATGTGCGCAACTAGGCCTTAGTTGTTATGACTTGCCCTGTTATGCAGCGGATCTTCTTTGTGGAAGACTCTGGTGCATGTGTCTTGTCCGCTTGATGTCGGACGTAACGCCCGTAGATCAAGGGATTGGTTGCTCAGGCGAGCACGTTTACAGGGGCGCAGCCTTGGCCTTGTAGAGGATGTTTATGGTGCGTATCACCTATCCATCGTTAATCGATCAGATGAGTGAACCATCTAGGCAAGTTGCTGTGACAACTTGGTTACATGGTTCTCCGCTCTGCGTAAGTTATCTCGTACAAACTCGGCGAGAATCGTTACCGGTGGTATGAGCTATGCATTTGGACATAGTTCCTACCCGCTCATCGCGAAATCTGAAATTTTTTGAAATATTGCCAAAGATGGCACTGGTCTCAATTTGATAGCACTTTCGATTTGGGCCTTTGTTAATCGGTGCGTAATCGAGCTAGATAGTTTTGTGCCACTACCGTAAAAAAATTTACGTGCCACTACTGAAAAAAAGTGCGGCTGTCGAGTGAAACTAAAATTAGAATCGGGGAGGACGATTTTATGGCGCCAATAAAGCGGCGAAATGTGGCGAGGGATTTTTGACGTCGTGCGAGCTGCACGACTCCTTCTATAAAGAGTCGTGCAATGGGCATGCTTTATTCCGGGGCGTGGTCGCGCAGAAACACCAGATTGTCCGGTTTCGATTGCTCGGCGCTGTAGCGATAACCCTGCACATCAAACTGCTTGAGCTGGGCGGGATCGTTGATTTTTTCCTGGATCACGAAGCGGCTCATCAGGCCACGGGCCTTTTTCGCGTAGAAACTGATGATCTTGTACTGACCGTTCTTCAGATCCTTGAAATCAGTGTTGATGATCCGCGCGTTCAGTGCGCTGCGCTTGACCGCCGAGAAGTACTCGTTGGAGGCCAGGTTTAGCAGCACGTCATCGCCTTGTTCGGCCAGCGCTTCGTTGAGCCATTCGCTGATGCGCGTGCCCCAGAACGCGTACAGATCCTTGCCACGGGCGTTGGCCAGTTTGGTGCCCATTTCCAGACGATACGGCTGCATCAGATCCAGCGGACGCAGCAAGCCATAAAGGCCGGAGAGCATGCGCAGGTGCTTTTGCGCGTAGTCGAACTGAGCTTCGCTGAACGATTGCGCATCGAGGCCGGTGTACACGTCACCCTTGAACGCGAGCAGGGCCTGCTTGGCGTTTTCCGGGGTGAAGGCGGGCGTCCAGCTACCGAAACGCGCTGCGTTGAGGCCGCCGATCTTGTCGGACACGTGCATCAGTTCGCTGATTTGCGCCGGGCTCAGTTCGCGCAGTTGCTGAATAAGCTCCTGGGAATGATCGAGGTATTGCGGCTGGGTAAAACGTTGTGTGGCCGGCGGTGTTTCATAATCGAGGGTCTTGGCGGGGGAAATCACCATCAGCATGAAGTCGTCTCCTTTAATCGTGGGGGCGATTCTAGGGGGTTGGCCGGGTTGACTCCAGCTATGAGGGTAATAGGTATCAGGAAGCTCGGGCATTTGCGACGGCTGGTGGATTTTTCCCTCACCCCAGCCCTCTCCCGGAGGGAGAGGGAGCTGACCGCGTTGTTCTCGAGTCATACATCGACCTGAAATATCCAGTCGAACTCAGGTTTGAAAACATGAAGATCGGCTCCCTCTCCCTCCGGGAGAGGGCTGGGGTGAGGGCAGCGTCCTTGAAGCTTACACATCAGCTATAGTGCCGCGCGGGTTTGGTAATGGAGACACCCCTTTGCGCATTGTTCTTTTATTCACCGCGTGGCTGTTGAGCTTCGGCGCCATGGCGGCGCCGGGTGATGTGGCGACACTGGATCGCAGCACTTGGCCTGAACAACTGAGCAGCCCGACGCTGTTCGACGTCGCCTCGCGCGCGGAAATCCTCATGTTCGCCCGTGGGCTGCTGGGCACCGAAGCGCTGGACGAGGCTGCGCTGGCCCAGCGTCTGGGGCTGCGCACGATCAACGTCGACGCGATCAGCCGCCTGCGGCAGCGGCTTTGGGAACGTCTGTTGGCCAACTACAACTTCGCCCAGCAGAGCTGCGATCAGGACGCCTCGTTCTGCTTCCTCGTCGAAGACCTGCCGACCCTGCGCGAGCAGGCTGCCAAGTTCGTGGTCAGCGACGACAGCTATTACACCAAGTGGGCCGAGCCGAGCCGGCTGTTTCATCTGCAGTACCTGGACGAGCTGATGCGCAAGGCCGCGCTGTCGCCGCAGACCAGCAGCGAAGTCGATCGTTTTGGCGACTACGAGCGCGGTGGCGACGAGATGCACGACCGGCTGTTTCTGCTGAGTTTCGACAGCGCCGCCAATCTGCAGCCGGACAACACCGACTGGATCGCCGATTACCTGCGCAAGTCCAACCTGAGCGGCACGTTCTTCCTGTTGGGCAAGGATGTGCAGGCGCGGCTCGCTGATCGCTCGGTGAGCAATCTGCAATCGGAGTTCTCGAAACAGTGTGTGGGCGTGCAGGGTTGGGAGTTCCGTTCCCACAGCTATTGGCAGGACTGGCAGGACTCGGTGCGCCGCAGCGCCGATCTGGTGAAGAACAAGTTGCCGGAGAACTATGTGCCACTGTTCCGTCCGCCGGAGGGTCAGCGCCGCCCTGATGCCGGCAGCTTCTTCCGCAGTCAGGGCCTGCAAGTGGCGCTGTGGGATATCGATGCACAGGACGGCGCCGGCAAGCTCAAGGGCGCACAGAGCGCGCAGCGGGTGCTGACCCTGATGCTGCTGTGGCGTCACGGAGTGATCAATTTCAACATGAAACAGGACGCGGTGAAGACCGCGTTGCCGTGGCTGATCACGCAAACTGCGCAAAGCGGCATCGGCTTTGAAGACTGTCAGGACGGGTTTCGCTGACAAACGGCAAAAGCCCGGAAACATTGGGCTTGGGGCGATTTTTCTAGAGAATTCGATGCAGGCGGACTTCCGACTTTAGCGGGGTCTGGACGGTCCGCCAAGGGCTTTTCGTCACTCTGCAAAATAAACTTAAAAAAACCGTCAAAGTGCTTTTTTATGTCATGGGTTTTGGAGTATTACGAAGACAGACCGCCGAAACCTGCAACACAGGTGGCGTCTTCCAAGACTCCTTTTGTGTGCAGTTCATCCAGGCCCTCGTGGATGAATTCGGCAGTCACTTCGAGGCGCAGCACCGCCCAGGTATTGCGTCGAATGGCTCCCACAAAGGTGACCGAGTATGGATGATCACGGACGTAGCCCTTCTTCCAACCAGCCAATCCTTTATGTACTCGATACCAACGTATTGATTCACGATCCAAATGCCCTGCTGAATTTCGAAGAACACCACGTCGCGATCCCGATGACCGTGCTCGAAGAGCTGGACAAGCTCAAGAGCGGCCATCACAGCGTTGCTGCCGAATGCCGCCAGGCGATCCGGCTGATCGACAAGACCCTGGGCGATGCCTCTCCCGAGGACGTCGAGCTGGGTGTGCCGATCCAGCGCGGCAAGGGCGGGCCGAAGGGCTTGCTGTCAATTCTGATGAGCAAACAGGCCGAGTCGAACCTGATTCTGCCCGAGCATCTGAACGACAACAAAATCATCAACCAGTTGATCGATCTGCACACCCGTGATCCGAAGAAGGCCGTGGTGCTGGTCACCAAAGACATCAACATGCGCCTGAAGGCGCGCGCCTGCGGCATCGATGCCGAGGACTACAGCACCGACCAGTTGGTCGATGACGTGTCCCTGCTGCCCAACGGCTACCACAACATGACCGGCTCCTTCTGGGACCGCGTGAGCAAAGTCGAAACCCGTCAGGATCACGGCCGCACCTGGCATCAGGTGCAGTTGATCGACAACCTGCCGGCGGTGCACATCAACGAGTTCATCATTGACGAACAAGGCTTTGTCGGCTGGATCAAGGAAATTCAGGAAGACAGGCTGCTGATCCTCGACTTGCATCAGGAACCGCTGTTGCATCAGGAAGCCTGGGGTCTCAAACCACGGGACATCTACCAGAGTCTGGCGCTGTACGCCTTGCTGGATCCGGACATTCACCTGGTCAACCTTTCGGGTGCAGCGGGTTCCGGTAAAACCATTCTGGCGCTGGCCGCAGCGATTGAGCAGACCATGGTCAGCAAACGCTATCGCCGGATCATCGCGACCCGCAGTGTGCAGGGCCTGGATCAGGAAATCGGCTTCCTGCCCGGCACCGAAGCGGAAAAAATGGAGCCTTGGCTGGGCGCCATCACCGACAACCTCGAAGCCTTGCACATGGATGACGAAAACACCCATGGCAGCGTCGACTACATCCTCAGCAAAGTGCCGTTGCAGTTCAAATCGCTCAACTACATTCGCGGTCGCAGCTTCCAGCAGAGCCTGATCCTGATCGACGAATGCCAGAACCTCACGCCGCACCAGATGAAAACCATCATCACCCGGGCCGGCGCCGGTTCCAAAGTGGTGTGCCTGGGCAACCTGGCGCAAATCGACACCCCTTACCTGTCCGCGACCAGCTCCGGGCTGACCTACCTGACCGAACGCTTCAAGGATTTCCCCAACGGTGTGCACATCACCCTGCAAGGGGTGCCACGCTCGATTCTGGCCGAATACGCCGAATCGCATCTGTAACCCTTCCCACAAAACCGGGCGGCCCAAAAGCCGCCCGGTTTTTTATGCCTGAACCACAAATCCCTTGATTGATGCCAGCCTGATGAACACCACCGATCCACTGTAGGAGCTGCCGCAGGCTGCGATCTTTTGACTTTGATTGTTAAAAACAAGATCAAAAGATCGCAGCCTGCGGCAGCTCCTACACGAAGAATTCGTGCGTGCGGAAATTTGACCCGAAGGTTTACAATCCACGCTCCTGATCAGGAGTAATCCCGTGCTGACTCATCTCGATTCCCAAGGTCGCGCCAACATGGTCGACGTCACTGAAAAAGCCGTGACGTTCCGTGAGGCGACGGCTCAAGCGCTGGTGCGCATGCTCCCCGAAACTCTGCAGATGATCGTCAGCGGCGGCCATCCCAAGGGTGACGTGTTTGCCGTGGCGCGCATTGCCGGCATTCAGGCGGCGAAGAAAACCAGTGATCTGATTCCGCTGTGCCATCCGCTGATGCTGACCGGGGTCAAGGTCGAACTCAGCGCTGAGGGCGCCGACAGCGTGCGCATCGTCGCCCGCTGCAAACTGTCCGGGCAGACCGGCGTGGAGATGGAAGCGCTGACCGCCGCCAGTGTTGCCGCCCTGACCCTCTACGACATGTGCAAAGCCGTCGATCGCGGCATGACCATCGAAAGCGTGAAACTGCTGGAGAAGGTCGGCGGCAAGAGCGGGCATTTCCAGGCGGAGCAGCCATGAAGCTGACGGTTAAATTCTTTGCCCGTTACCGTGAAGCGCTGGGCGTGGACGCGGTCGAGGTCGAAGGCGATTTCGCCACGGTCGACGCTGTACGTGCGCTGCTCGCGCAACGCGAGGGCGCCGAAGTGTTGAGCGAACAGAACCTGATGTGCGCACGCAACGAAGACCTGTGCCAGCTCGACGAGCCGCTGAGCGACGGCGACGAAGTGGCGTTTTTCCCCACCGTGACCGGAGGCTGAGGCATGGCGATTCGGGTGCAGTCCACGGCGTTCGATCCCGGCGCTGAAGTCAACGCGATGCACGCGGCGAATGTCGGTGTCGGCGCGGTGGTGAGTTTTGTCGGTTATGTGCGCGACTTCAACGACGGGCTGGATGTGGCGGGGATGTTCCTCGAGCACTATCCGGGCATGACCGAAAAAGCCTTGGGCAAGATCGCCGTCGAGGCCGAGCAGCGCTGGCCGCTGCTGAAGCTCGAAGTGCTGCACCGCATCGGCGCGCTGGAGCCGGGCGAGCCGATCGTGTTTGTCGGCGCTGCCAGCGCCCATCGCCAGGCAGCGTTCGACGCCTGCGCCTTTGTCATGGACTACCTGAAAACCCGCGCACCGTTCTGGAAGAAAGAGAACACCAGCGACGGCCCGCGTTGGGTCGAAGGGCGTGACAGTGATCATGCTGCTGCGGATCGCTGGAAGAAGTAATCTCTGCATCGCCCTTTAGTCAGCCATCGCTGGCAAGCCAGCTCCCACAGTGTTTTGTGTCGTGCACATGTTTTATGTACACCACTGAACCGTGTGGGAGCTGGCTTGCCAGCGATGAGGCCATCTGCAACACCACAACCTCTCTTTCCTCTAATTGACGATTTGTACACATCAGTCCAATATGGATTTATAAGTACAAAAAAACCATTTCAGCTCTTTTCTTCTGTCTTGCCAAACCAACAACAACCCGCGAGAGAACGAACATGAAGAAACTCCCCCTGATCACCGGTCTGGCCCTGAGCCTGTTGGCGTGCACCAGCTCGTTTGCCGCCGAGAAAACCCTGCGCATCGGCATCGAGGCCGCTTATCCACCGTTCGCTTCGAAAACCGACAAGGGCGAAATCGTCGGTTTCGACTACGACATCGGCAACGCCCTGTGCGCGCAGATGAAGGCCAAGTGCGTGTGGGTCGAGGGTGAGTTCGATGGCCTGATCCCTTCGCTGAAAGTGAAGAAAATCGACATGGCCCTGTCGTCGATGACCATCAACGAAGACCGCAAGAAATCCGTGGATTTCACCCACAAGTACTACTTCACCTCGTCGCGGCTGGTGATGAAGGAAGGCGCCACGGTCGATGACCAGTACGCCAGCCTCAAGGGCAAGACCGTCGGCGTGCAGCGCGCCACCACCACCGACCGTTATGCCACCGAGGTCTTTGAACCGAAGGGCATCAACGTCAAGCGCTACGGCAATAACGAAGAAATCTACATGGACCTGGCGGCCGGGCGGCTCGATGCGATTTTTGCCGACACCATTCCGCTGACCGACTTCCTGTCGATGCCGCGCGGCAAGGGCTATGCGTTTGTCGGGCCGGAGCTGAAGGATCCGAAGTACGTGGGCGAGGGCGCGGGGATTGCGGTGCGCAAGGGCAATACCGAGCTGGTCGGCGAGTTGAACACGGCCATCGACGGGATTCGTGCGAGTGGCGAATATCAGAAGATTTCCCAGAAGTACTTCAAGTCTGACATTTACGGCGACTGATAGTCTGCTATCGCTGGCAAGCCAGCTCCCACAGTGATCGAGTCGTGCACAGATTTTGTGTACACCAAAAAAACTGTGGGAGCTGGCTTGCCAGCGATGGGGCCGGAACCGCCAATGCAGATCTTCAGCCCTTCAATTCCTTCAAATGCTTGTACACCGTCGCCCGCCCCATGTTCAGCACATTGGCCACATAGTTCGAGGCGCTCTTGCCCTTGAACGCGCCTTCGGCGTGCAGCGCCAGCACCAGTTCGCGCTTGTGATCGCGGGTCAGCAGATTCAGGCTCAGCTGGCGCTCGCGCAGCCAGGCGTGGAGGAAGGTGTTGATGCGTTCCTGCCAGTCATCGCGAAACAGTGAGTCCGGTTGCGGGATCAGTTTGCTCGGCGACAGGAACAGGTCGAGCGCTGCCTTGGCATTCTCGAACAGCGAAATATTCAGGTTGATGCACAGCACCGCCAGCGGCCGGTCTTCACTGTCGCGCAGCACGGTGCTCAGGCTGCGAATCTTCTGGCCGTCCCAATTCAATTTTTCATAAGGCCCGATGTTCCGCTCGCTGACGTCCTCGCTGAGCATGTCTTCAAGCGATGAATCGTCGCCGATCTCGCGCTTGGACAGGTTGTTGGCGATGTAGTCGACCTTCTGTGTGCGCAGGTCGTGCAGCACCACTTCGGCGTGCGGAAAGAACAGCGTGGCGATGGCGTCGGCGATGGCACGGAAGTTATCCAGTGCCGGATCGAATTCGGGGGCGGTCATGATTGTGGAGCTCCAGGCGGCGTCAGCGCCCCCGTGCACGGGGGCGCTGCGAGTGTGCCGCAATCCGTTGGGCGCGTCATCCGCAGGGGGCATCAGCGCAGTCGTGAAAGAGAGAGCATGGCGCTGCTCAGACCGAACTGCTGCAACGACTCAGGCAACGGCTCACCGCGTACCAACGCCGCACTGGCCTGACCCATGGCCGGTGAGGTCTGAATGCCGTAACCACCCTGCGCTGCGACCCAGAACAGCCCCGGCACCTGCGGATCGAAACCGCTGAGCAGATCACCGTCGGCGACGAAGCTGCGAAGTCCGGCCCAGGTGCGGGTCGGGCGGCGGATGGTCAGGGTCGTGGCTTCTTCGATCTGGTAGATGCCCATGGCGATGTCCAGTTCCTCCGGCTGCACGTCGTGGGGTTCGACCGGGTCGGCGTTGGCCGGCGAGCCGAGGAACATGCCGGCGTCGGGCTTCATGTAGAACGATTCGTCGAGGCTGACCAGCATCGGCCAGTGATGAATGTCCACGCCCTCGGGGCCGGCGAAAATGAACGCCGCGCGGCGCTTGGGTTGCAGGCCCAACGCTGGTGCGCCGGCCAGTGCACCGATCTGGTCGGCCCAGGCACCGGCGGCGTTGATGATGACCGAAGCGCTGAAGGTCTGGCCGTTGGTTTGCACCTGCCAGAGGCCAGCGGCGTCGCGCGTCAGACCCAGCACCTCGCAGTCGGTGTGCACTTCGCCATTGTTGCGGCGGATACCGCGCAGGTAACCCTGGTGCAGGGCGTCGGTGTCAATGTCGCTGGCGGTCGGGTCGTAGATCGCGCCGTGGACTTTTTCCCGACGCAGAATCGGCAGACGGGCGCAGGCTTCATCGGCGCTGAGCAACTGCATCTCCGGCACCGTGGCCTTGGCGCTGAGGTACTGGTTGTTCAGTTCGGCGGCATCACCGGTGAAATCCACGGTCATTTCGCCGCGCGGTGTGAGCAGCGGATGCTCGCAGAAGCCACTCGGCGGGTTATCGAAAAACTCGCGGCTGGCCAGGGTCAGCGCGCGCACCTGCGGCGTGCCGTAGGCTGCGGTGTACAACGCCGCCGAGCGACCGGTGGAGTGATAGGCCGGGTGCGACTCACGCTCCAGCACAATCACTTTGGCGTGGGGCGACAGCCAGAAACCGGTGGAAGCACCGGCAATCCCGCCGCCGATGATGATGAAGTCTGCCTGGCTCATGAAAGTCTCCTGAGTCATTAAGGTTCCCGGTAGGAGCTGACGAGTGAAACGAGGCTGCGATCTTTTGATCTTGTCTTTTGAACATCAAAAGATCCCAGCCTCGTTTCACTCGTCAGCTCCTACAGGGGATCGAGGTGTCAGTGCGTGAGGTGATAAACCGCATTGGCCAACGCGATGTCTTCCAGGCCCAGGCCGATCGAGCGGAAAAACACGTGACGGTCGTAACCGGGGCGCGGCACTTTCTCGCTGAGCAGGTCGGCGAGGTCACCGACAATCGCAGACTTGTCCCAGCCATGCTGTTCGGTCGCGATCAACATCTCACCCGCCGAACCCGGCGTGGTCAGACGATAGTCACAGAACACCTGCATGTCGCCCAGGCTTTGCGGTGGCACCTCATGGGCGCGTGGCGCGTTGGTGCTGATCGAGGTGATCAGCGCCGGTTTGCTCAAGGTCGCCGGATCGATCACCGGGCTAGCGGACGAGGTGCAAAGCATGATCACGTCAGCATCGTGCACGGCGGTTTCGCGGCTGTCGGCGATCTGCACCCCCGGGAATATCTCCTGCAGTTGCGCACGGGTTTCAGCGTCTTCAGACAGGCTCGGCGAATACACGCTGATGCTCTGCCAGTCACGCAAACCTTTCACGTAATGCAGATGCGCCTGGGCAACCTTGCCGCTGCCGATGATCGCCAGTCGTGAGGCATTCAGCGGGGCGAGGGCATCGACCGCCACCGCAGTGGTCGCGGCGGTACGGGCGGTGGTCAGTTCGCCGGCATCGCACAGCAGCAACGGCTGGCCGGTTTTCATCGACATCAACAGCGTCCACGCCGTGACCAGTGGCCCTTGCTCGCGGACGATGTACGGCGAGGTTTTCACGCCGTACACGCCATCCTCGGCCAACACCCCCAGATAGTTGATGAAGTCGCCGGCGCCCTGCGGAAACTCAACCAATTGCTGCGCCGGTTGCACGGCGTGACCGGCGGCGAGGTCGCGGAACAGTTTGCGCAGGATCTGCGGCACGTCGATGCGCGCCAGCAGCTCGCGGGCCTGGGTTTGGTCGATCACGCAGGGTGTACTGGACATGTCAGGCTCCACCATCTGGAAATAAACTAATTTGTCTATTATGGACTTTTAGTTTTCTATCGCAAGCACCTGCTGAAACGCCGGGCAAAAAAAAGCGCAGTCCGTCGCCGGCTGCGCTTTTTTCGTTACAGATCGCTTATTGCGGCTGCGGACGCTTGCGTTCCACTGCACGCAACAAGTGAGTCGGCGGTGTTTCACAGCTGATCTTGCGACCGAGCTTCTCTTCGATCGACGGCAACTGGTAGGAGTCGTCTTCACCGGCGAAGCTGATGGATACGCCATCAGCGCCCGCGCGACCGGTACGGCCGATGCGGTGCACGTAGTCGTCCGGGACTTCCGGCAGGGTGAAGTTGATCACGTGGCTGATGCCGTCGATGTGGATGCCGCGACCGGCAACATCGGTGGCCACCAGTACGCGAATCTTGCCTTCGCGGAAGCCTTCGAGGGTCTTGATGCGCTTGTGCTGCGGCACGTCGCCGGACAGTTGCGCGGCGTTGATGCCATCGCGCACCAGGCGCTCCTCGATGCGACGCACTTCGTCCTTGCGGTTGGCGAAGACGATCACGCGTTCCCAGCCGTTGTCGTTGACCAGGTTGAACAGCAACTTGTACTTGTCCGCACCGGCCACCGCATAGATGTGCTGCTCGACGTTTTCGTTGGCCACGTTGGTGACTTCGATTTCGACGATTGCCGGATCGGTGGTCCATTGCTTGGCCAGGTTCATCACGTCTTCGGTGAAGGTCGCGGAGAACAGCAGGGTCTGACGCTCGGACTTCGGCGGGGTCTGGCGAATGATCTGCCGCACTTGCGGGATGAAGCCCATGTCGAGCATGCGGTCGGCTTCGTCCAGCACCATCACTTCGACCATGTCCAGGTGCACGTCGCCGCGCTGGTTGAAGTCGAGCAGACGGCCCGGGGTGGCGACGAGGATGTCGCAGTGGCGCGCTTCGAGGTGCTTGAGCTGCTTGTCGAAGTCCATGCCGCCGACGAACGTCATCACGTTGAGGCCGGTGTACTTGGTCAGGTCGGCCGCATCCTTGGCGATCTGCACCACCAGCTCACGGGTCGGCGCGATGATCAGCGCACGGGGTTCGCCCATGTAGCGCTCTTTCGGCGGCGGCGTCTGCAGCAACTGAGTGATGATCGAGATCAGGAACGCGGCGGTCTTGCCGGTACCGGTCTGCGCGCGGCCGATGGCGTCTTTGCCGGCGAGGGTGAAACCCAGCACCTGCGCCTGGATCGGCGTGCAGTACGGGAAGCCCAGATCCTGAATGGCGTGCATCAGTTCCGGAGCGAGTTTGAAATCGTGGAAGCGGGTTTTGCCTTCCTGTGGCTCGACGACGAAGTCTTCGAGTTTCCAGGGGATGACCGGTGCCTTGGGCTTCGGTTCGCGGCGCGGCCGGGGTGGTTTCGGCGCTTCGGCGCGGACCGGTTCGGTGGCGCTGGCGGGTTGCGGCTCGGGCTGGGGTGTCGCTACCGGAGCCGGACGTTCAGCCTTGGGCGCATCGCTGCGAGGGCCGGGGGCGTGCGACGGCGCACTGGGGACTGGCGCGAGCTGCTCAGCCTCGCTTTTACCGAACATTTTCTTGAGTGCTTCGAGCACGGTCATCTCATCAATTGGTTAAGGAATGTACGCCGGCCAGTGTAATGCAAGAAACGGGCGCGGCGTAGTGGGATGATCAAAGCGGTCCGCCAAGCGGCCGAATCAACGCAGGCGTTCGCTCAGCCAGACGCCAATGTCGCGAATTTCTTCGGGTAACACTTCGTGCTCCATTGGGTATTCCTGCCATGTCACGGTGACACCATGCTTCACCAAATGCTCATAGGCACTGCGCCCCATCGAGTTCTGCACCACGCCGTCGAACTGGCCGTGCAGGCACAGCGCAGGAATACGCTGCTGACTGGCTGAAAGCTCCAACTCGTCAGTGAAGGTCGGTGCGTAGGTGGACAGTGCAAGGACGCCACCCAACGGACCTTGCCACTTTATATAAGCGGTGTGCAGAACGACGGCGCCGCCCTGGGAAAACCCGGCGAGAAAAATCCGCGAAGCGTCTATTCCGCTGGCGCGCTGCACATCGATCAATTTGACGATGCGCCCTGACGATTCTTCCAGTTGCTCACGGTCGATCGCCCGCGCCGGACTCATGGCCTTGATGTCGTACCAGCTCGGCATCGCATAACCGCCATTGATGGTGACGGGCAGGGTCGGCGCCTGCGGCAATATAAAGCGTGTCGTCAGCAGGCTTTCCTGTAGCGCTTCGGCCACCGGCAAAAAGTCATAGCGGTCAGCGCCGAGGCCGTGCAGCCAGATAACGCAGGCGTCTGCAGGCTTTACGGGTTCAAGAATCAGGGGCTCGGTCATGGCTGCTCCAAAAATGTGCGGGCGCTCTCAATAAGTGCGTGATTTGCGTGCGCGCCCGGTCGATCCGTTAACAAGATGTCGCAAGGCTACAAGTTTTGCTATTGACCTGTCGCGCAATCGCTTCAGCAAGCGGTGTGGTACGGGCTTTGCTATGGCTCTCAGCGTGCAACCGATCTCGCGTGTGGCGGTAACACTATCAGTGTACGTCGTGCGAAGGGATTGCAAAGAATCCGGTGATGGATGTTCGCCAATGGCCGCTACGGGCAAAGCGAACGTGAAAGGGCTACAGCCCGTTCGGCCGATTGGTGAGAAGTGAGTTGTCCATGATGTGGATTTTCTCCTACTAGACTCATAGCGAAGGTCTTACGTCGGTTGACCCCAAAAAAAGCCAACACGGGTCAACAACGCCTCAAAAGGGTGCGACTGGACTCAAGCTCCGACACAACAAGAGCAAAACTGGAGGTTTGAATGAAGATGTTGAAATCCACTCTGGCGGTCGTGACTGCAGCAGCAGTACTCGGCGTCAGCGGGT
This sequence comes from Pseudomonas sp. LF020, assembly GCF_053456425.1. Lineage (NCBI taxonomy): Bacteria > Pseudomonadati > Pseudomonadota > Gammaproteobacteria > Pseudomonadales > Pseudomonadaceae > Pseudomonas > Pseudomonas sp. LF020. The sequence goes on along the minus strand of NZ_JBRFIX010000003.1, from coordinate 317,253 downwards.
TCGCTCAGGCGGGTGCAACCCTGGATGCCGTGCAGAAGAAAGGTTTCGTGCAATGTGGCGTGAGCGACGGTCTGCCGGGTTTCTCGGTGCCGGACGCTTCGGGCAAGATCCTCGGGATCGACGCTGACGTCTGCCGCGCTGTGGCCGCTGCCGTATTCGGCGACGCCAACAAGGTCAAGTTCAGCCAGTTGAACGCCAAGGAGCGCTTCACCGCGCTGCAGTCCGGCGAAATCGACCTGCTCTCGCGCAACACCACCATGACCAGCTCGCGTGACGCCGGCATGGGCCTGAAATTCCCGGGCTTCATCACTTATTACGACGGCGTGGGCTTCCTGGCCAACAACAAGCTGGGCGTGAAAAGTGCCAAGGAACTGGACGGTGCAACCATCTGCATCCAGGCCGGTACCACCACCGAACTGAACGTCTCCGACTACTTCCGTGCCAACGGCCTGAAGTACACCCCGATCACTTTCGACACCTCCGATGAAAGCGCCAAGTCGCTGGAATCCGGTCGTTGCGACGTGCTGACCTCCGACAAATCGCAGCTGTACGCACAGCGCAGCAAACTGGCCTCGCCAAAAGACTACGTGGTGCTGCCGGAAACCATCTCCAAAGAACCGCTGGGCCCGGTCGTGCGTAATGGCGACGACGAGTGGCTGGCGATCGTTCGCTGGGTGGGTTACGCGCTGCTGAACACTGAAGAAGCCGGCGTGACCTCGAAAAACGTGCTGGAAGAAGCCAAGTCCACCAAGAACCCGGACGTCGCTCGTCTGCTGGGTGCTGACGGTGAATACGGCAAGGACCTGAAACTGCCGAAGGACTGGGTTGTGAAGATCGTTTCGCAGGTCGGTAACTACGGTGAAATCTTCGAGAAAAACCTCGGCAAGAGCACTCCGCTGGAAATCGACCGTGGCCTGAACGCGCTGTGGACCAACGGCGGCATTCAGTACGCACCACCAGTGCGCTAATGGTTCTGTCACCCGGCGGGCCAACCGCCGGGTGATGTTCTGTTCCATTTTTTCCGGGGCACTTCATGCAAAATTCAATCGGCGCACCAAAGCAGAGGTTCAGCCTCAGCGATCCGCGAGTGCGTGCGTGGCTGTTTCAGATCATCACCGTCGTGGCGGTCGTCGCCATGGGCTGGTATCTGTTCGACAACACCCAGACCAACCTGCAACATCGGGGCATCACTTCTGGTTTCGGCTTTCTGGAGCGCAGTGCCGGGTTCGGCATCGCTCAACACCTGATTTCCTACACCGAAGCGGACAGCTACGCCCGGGTGTTCGTGATCGGCCTGCTCAACACCCTGTTGGTGACCGTTATCGGCGTGATCCTGGCGACCCTGCTGGGCTTCATCATCGGCGTGGCGCGACTGTCGCCGAACTGGATCATCAGCAAACTGGCGACCGTGTATGTGGAAGTGTTCCGCAACATTCCGCCGCTGCTGCAGATCCTGTTCTGGTACTTCGCGGTGTTCCTGACCATGCCGGGACCGCGCAACAGCCACAACTTCGGCGACACCTTCTTCGTCAGCAGCCGGGGCCTGAACATGCCGGCCGCGCAAATGGCTGACGGTTTCTGGGCGTTCGTCATCAGTGTGGTGCTGGCCATCGTTGCCATCGTGCTGATGTGCCGCTGGGCCAACAAGCGTTTCGAAGACACCGGCGTACCGTTTCACAAGTTCTGGACTGGCCTGGCGATCCTGTTGGTGATCCCGACCCTGTGCGCGCTGATCTTCGGCGCTCCGCTGCATTGGGAACTGCCGCAGCTCAAGGGCTTCAACTTTGTCGGCGGCTGGGTGTTGATCCCGGAACTGCTGGCGCTGACCCTGGCGCTGACTGTGTACACCGCCGCGTTCATTGCGGAAATCGTTCGCTCCGGGATCAAGTCGGTCAGCCATGGCCAGACCGAGGCGGCGCGTTCGCTCGGCCTGCGCAACGGCCCGACCCTGCGCAAGGTGATCATTCCGCAAGCCCTGCGGGTGATCATTCCGCCGCTGACCAGCCAATACCTGAACCTGGCGAAGAACTCGTCGCTGGCCGCCGGTATCGGTTATCCGGAAATGGTTTCGCTGTTCGCCGGCACCGTGCTCAACCAGACCGGTCAGGCCATTGAAGTCATTGCCATCACCATGAGCGTGTACCTGGCGATCAGTATCAGCATTTCCCTGCTGATGAACTGGTACAACAAGCGCATTGCGCTGATCGAGCGGTGAGGAAACGCGCATGACAACCCATACTTTCAAACCCGACATGCCACCGCCGGCCAAGGTCTTCGGCCCGATGGCGTGGATACGCGCGAACATGTTCTCCAGCTGGCTCAACACCCTGCTGACCCTGTTTGCGTTCTACCTGATTTATCTCGTCGTGCCGCCGATCCTCAGCTGGGCGATCCTCGATGCCAACTGGGTCGGCACCACCCGCGCCGACTGCACCAAGGATGGCGCCTGCTGGGTGTTCATTCAGCAGCGCTTCGGCCAGTTCATGTACGGCTACTACCCGGTGGAACTGCGCTGGCGCGTTGACCTCACGGTGTGGCTGGCAGTGCTCGGCGTGGCGCCGCTGTTCATCTCGCGCTTCCCGCGTAAAGCGGTGTACGGCCTGAGCTTTCTGGTGATCTACCCGATTGTCGCCTGGTGCCTGCTGCACGGTGGCGTGTTCGGCCTCGACGCCGTGGCGACCAGCCAGTGGGGCGGACTGATGCTGACCCTGGTCATCGCCACCGTGGGTATCGCCGGCGCCTTGCCGCTGGGGATCATTCTGGCGCTGGGCCGGCGCTCGAACATGCCGGCGATTCGCGTGGTGTGCGTGACGTTCATCGAGTTCTGGCGTGGCGTGCCGCTGATCACCGTGCTGTTCATGTCCTCGGTGATGCTGCCGCTGTTCCTGCCCGAAGGCATGAACTTCGACAAGCTGCTGCGGGCGTTGATCGGGGTGATCCTGTTCCAGTCGGCCTACGTCGCCGAAGTGGTGCGCGGCGGTCTGCAAGCGATCCCCAAAGGTCAGTACGAAGCGGCTGCGGCGATGGGCCTCGGTTACTGGCGCGCGATGGGCCTGGTGATTCTGCCGCAGGCCTTGAAGCTGGTAATCCCCGGCATCGTCAACACCTTCATTGCGCTGTTCAAGGACACCAGCCTGGTGATCATCATCGGCCTGTTCGACCTGCTCAACAGCGTCAAGCAAGCCGCTGCCGACCCGAAATGGCTGGGCATGGCCACCGAAGGCTACGTATTCGCCGCCCTGGTGTTCTGGATTTTCTGTTTTGGTATGTCGCGCTATTCCATGCATCTGGAACGCAAGCTCGACACTGGCCACAAGCGTTAGGAGTTCTCTGTAAATGAGCGAAGCAATCAAAAAGCCTGTCGGCCCTGAAGGCATTATCCAGATGCAGGGCGTGAACAAGTGGTACGGCCAGTTCCACGTGCTGAAAGACATCAACCTCAACGTCAAGCAGGGCGAGCGCATCGTCCTGTGCGGTCCGTCGGGTTCCGGCAAGTCGACCACCATCCGCTGCCTCAATCGTCTGGAAGAACACCAGCAGGGTCGCATCGTTGTCGACGGCGTGGAGCTGACCAACGACCTCAAGCAGATCGAAGCGATTCGCCGCGAAGTCGGCATGGTGTTCCAGCACTTCAACCTGTTCCCGCACCTGACCATCCTGCAGAACTGCACGCTGGCGCCGATGTGGGTGCGCAAGATGCCCAAGCGCAAGGCCGAGGAAATCGCCATGCATTACCTGGAGCGCGTACGCATTCCGGAGCAGGCGCATAAATTCCCCGGGCAACTGTCCGGCGGTCAGCAACAGCGCGTGGCGATTGCTCGCGCGCTGTGCATGAAACCGAAAATCATGCTGTTCGACGAACCGACCTCGGCCCTCGACCCGGAGATGGTCAAAGAGGTACTGGACACCATGATCGGCCTCGCCGAAGACGGCATGACCATGCTCTGCGTGACCCACGAAATGGGCTTCGCCCGCACCGTGGCCAATCGGGTGATCTTCATGGACAAGGGCGAGATCGTCGAGCAGGCGGCACCGAATGACTTCTTCGACAATCCGCAGAATGACCGTACCAAGCTGTTCCTGAGCCAGATCCTGCATTGATTTCAGGTTGATGCACCAGACAAACCCGGCCCAGTGCCGGGTTTTCTTTTGCCCACGATTTTCATTTTTCCCCTGTAGGAGCTGCCGCAGGCTGCGATCTTTTGACGTTGATCGTTAAACACAAGATCAAAAGATCGCAGCCTGCGGCAGCTCCTACACGGGGTTGTATGAACCCGGCCAGCTGACTAAGATGTCAGAAAATTCATCCTATGATTGGATGAAAGGGCGAATTTCATGACAGACATCTCACCTTTGATCAAGCGATCCCTGGTCGATCAGGCCCTGGATCAGTTGCGCCAACGCATCACCGATGGCGTGTGGCAGGTCGGCGAACGGCTGCCGACGGAGCCTGAGCTGTGCGCCGATTTGGGCATCAGTCGCAACACCGTGCGCGAAGCCATGCGCGTGCTGGCGTTTTCCGGGTTGATCGAAATCCGTCAGGGCGATGGCAGTTACCTGCGGGCGGTGGTCGATCCGATGGACACGCTCAAGGCGTTGTCCCGTTGCTCGCTGGAGCAGGCGCGCGAGACCCGGCACATTCTCGAAGTGGAAGCGATCGGCCTGGCCGCGCTGCGTCGCACCGATGAAGACCTGCTCGCGCTGCGCGAAGCGCTCGGCACCAGCGGCAGCCATTACCACGGCGATCTCGACACTTACATTTCCTGCGATCTGGTGTTCCACCGCCGTCTGGTGGACGCCGCGCACAACCCGACCCTCAGCGAGTTGTATCGCTATTTCTCCAGCATCGTCGGCGCGCAATTGCGCCAGACGCTGAACATCGTCCCGCGCCGTCAGGAAGTGTTCGACCTGCACATCGAGTTGCTCGATGCCGTCGAACAACGCGACCCGGAACGGGCCAAAGCCATATCGAGGCAGTTGATCAATGAACCTTGAAAGCGAGAAAAACCTCCCAATCCCCAAGCGCACGGCGGAGCTCGAAGAGCTGCTGATCGACGCCGAGGCCGATGACGAGCAAGTGCAGCAAAGCCATCCGCTGGTGCGCCGGCCGTGGCTGTTGTTGCTGGGGCTGATTCTGGTGGCGCTGAACCTGCGCCCGGCGCTGTCGAGCATGGCGCCGCTGCTCAGCGAAGTGTCGAAAAGCCTTGGTCTGTCTGCGGCGCAGGCCGGTTTGCTGACCACGCTGCCGGTGCTGTGCCTGGGCTTGTTCGCGCCGCTGGCGCCGATTCTGGCACGGCGTTTCGGCGCTGAACGGGTGGTGCTGGGGATTCTGCTGACCCTGGCCGGCGGGATCATCATGCGCAGCAATTTCGGTGAGATCGGGCTGTTTGCTGGCAGCGTGCTGGGGGGGGCGAGCATCGGCATCATCGGCGTGCTGCTGCCGGGTATCGTCAAACGCGACTTCGCCAAACACGCCGGGACCATGACTGGCGTGTACACCATGGCGCTGTGCCTGGGCGCGGCGATGGCGGCGGGTTCCACCGTGCCGTTGAGCGAGCACTTCGACCACAGCTGGGCGCTGGGCCTGGGCTTCTGGGTAATCCCTGCGTTGGTGGCGGCGGTCTTCTGGTTGCCGCAAGTCGGGCAGAAACACGGCGCGCACAACGTCGCCTATCGGGTGCGTGGGCTGCTGCGCGATCCTCTGGCGTGGCAAGTGACCTTGTACATGGGCCTGCAATCGTCGTTGGCGTACATCGTGTTCGGCTGGTTGCCGTCGATCCTGATCGGCCGCGGCCTGACTCCGACCCAGGCCGGTCTGGTACTGTCCGGCTCGGTGATCATCCAGCTCGCCAGTTCGCTGGCTGCACCGTGGCTGGCGACCCGGGGCAAGGATCAGCGTCTGGCGATCGTGGTGGTGATGGCGCTGACCCTCGGTGGTCTGTTCGGTTGCCTGTATGCGCCGATTGAAGGGCTGTGGGGCTGGGCGATTCTGCTGGGTCTGGGGCAGGGCGGTACGTTCAGCCTGGCGCTGACCCTGATCGTGCTGCGCTCGCGGGATTCACACGTCGCGGCGAACCTGTCGAGCATGTCCCAGGGCTTCGGCTACACCTTGGCGTCGATGGGGCCATTCGCGGTCGGTGTGGTGCATGACTGGACCGGCGGCTGGAATGCGGTGGGCTGGATTTTCGGCATCATTGGCACCGGTGCGATCATTGCCGGGCTGGGTGCCGGCCGGGCACTGTACGTGCAAGTGCAAAGCGAAAAAATCTGACACCTGTAGGAGCTGCGGCACGCTGCGATCTTTTGATCTTTTGATCTTTTGATCTTTTGATCTTTTGATCTTTAAGATTTTCAAGATCAACATCAAAAGATCGCAGCGTGCCGCAGCTCCTACAGGATTTGTGTGCTGCGGGTATTCGCTCTGCGAATGCCGATAGTGTTTCTGCGATTTGCAGCTTATCGTGCTGGCAATCTGTCCATTTCCCGGAGTTTGCCCATGAGCGAAGCCCACGCCGCGTTGATCACCCGCTTCTATCAGGCCTTCCAGCGCCTCGACGCCGAGGCCATGGCCGCGTGCTACACCGACGATGTGGTATTCAGCGATCCGGCCTTCGGTGAGCTGCGCGGGCGCGATGCCGGCGACATGTGGCGCATGCTCACCACTCGGGCCAAGGACTTCTCCCTGACCTTCGACAATGTCCGCGCCGACGAGCGCAGCGGCGGCGCGCACTGGGTGGCGACTTACCTGTTCAGCCAGACCGGCAACGTGGTGATCAACGATATCCAGGCGCGCTTCGTCTTTCGCGACGGCAAGATCTGCGAACACCACGACTACTTCGACCTGTGGCGCTGGTCGCGGCAGGCGTTGGGTTTCAAAGGCTTGCTGCTGGGCTGGACACCGCTGGTGCGCAACGCGGTCCGTGCGCAGGCGCTGAAAGGGCTGAAGGCATTTCAGGCCGGTCGCTGATAAGATCGCGGCCTGTTTCCTACACGTCCAGATCCCGAAGTGACCAGCCTCAGCGAAAAACCGGTTGAAGTCGTCGAGCCAGCGAGCAAGGCCTGGTTCGTCTACCTCGTGCGCGCGGCCAACGGTTCGCTGTATTGCGGGATCAGCGACGACCCGGTGCGCCGCTTCGCCAAGCATCAGAGCGGCAAGGGCGCACGCTTTTTCCTGTCCAGCCCGGCGATGGCGCTGGTCTACACCGAACTCTGTCGGGACAAGAGCGATGCGCTGCGCCAGGAACGGCTGATCAAAAAGCTGCGCAAGAGCGCCAAGGAATGTCTGGTCGCGTCTTATCAATCTGACTGATCGGTTCCCATCAGGTAGATCTGTAGGCTGCTAATCAAATGCGCGCTAAGCTGCCGACTCACTTTCTGTGCGGCGGAGCCGAGCATGTCCGAGTTGATTCTGCATCATTACCCGACCTCTCCATTTGCCGAAAAGGCTCGCCTGCTGCTGGGTTTCAAAGGCTTGTCCTGGCGCTCGGTGCACATCTCGCCGGTGATGCCCAAGCCGGATCTGACCGCGCTGACTGGCGGCTACCGCAAGACCCCGGTGTTGCAGATCGGCGCCGACATCTATTGCGACACGTCGTTGATCGCCCGTCGTCTGGAGCAGGAAAAGGCCCTGCCGGCGTTTTTCCCCGAAGGCCAGGAAATGATCAGCGCCAGTTTCGCGGCATGGGCCGACTCGGTGGTGTTTCAGCATGCCGTCAGCCTGGTGTTCCAGCCGGAATCGGTGGCGGTGCGTTTCGGCAAGTTGCCGCCGGAAGCGATCAAGGCGTTCATTGCTGACCGTGCTGGATTGTTCAGTGGTGGCACGGCAACCAAACTGTCCGCCGAGCAGGCCAAGCACCAATGGCCAACGCTCATGGCGCGGCTGGAGCAGCAGTTGCAGCGCGAGCAGGGCGACTTCCTGTTCGGCGAGCCGTCGATTGCCGACTTCGCCCTGGCGCATCCGCTGTGGTTCCTCAAGGCGACGCACGTCACTGCGCCGTTGGTCGATGAATATCCGGCTGTGACTGCCTGGCTGGGGCGTGTGCTGGGCTTTGGTCATGGTGCAGCGAGTGCGATGACTGCCGAGGAGGCGCTGGAAGTCGCGCGCAACTCCACGCCGGCGACGCTGCCGGATGAGCAGTTTTTCGATCCGAACGGCTTCAAGGCGGGGCAGCAGGTGGCGATTGCTGCGACAGACTACGGGGTTGACCCGGTGGTGGGTGAGTTGCTGTTTGCTGGCCGCGAAGAGCTGATCCTGCGTCGTGAAGATCCGCGTGGCGGTGGGGTGCATGTGCACTTCCCGCGCTTTGGTTTCCGTATCGAAGCCAAGTAACGGTTACACACAACATCCTGTGGCGAGGGAGCTTGTCGAATCGTCGCACCGTCCCGCTCGACTGCGCAGCAGTCGTAAACCTGCGAACGTGTTCTCGCCCGGAAAAGCGGGGGCCGCTTCGCAGCCCAGCGGGAGCAAGCTCCCTCGCCACAGGTGTGTGTGTTACTTCAGGGCGGCGAGGATCTCGTCCGGGTCGAACCCACGAATCAACGTGCCATTCACGTCAATCAGCGGAATCCCGCGCCCACCCAGCGCCTCATACGCCTTGCGCGCCTCGGCGTCCTTCTCGATGTCGAATTCCTTGAAGGGAATCCCCTTGCTGTCGAGAAAACGCTTGGTCTGCTTGCAGTAGCCGCACCAGTCGGTGGCATACAGCACAACACGGGCCTGCGCCCGCGTCTGCTCGGAGACCATCTGCGACGGGTTGAACACCCGCTCGATCTTGCCCCAGTTCTGATAGACCACCACCACCAGGAGAACCAGCGCAACCTTCTTCAGCACATTGCCGAGCATCAGTTGCGGCGCTTGAGCTGATCGGTGAGCGAGGTCGGCAGGCCCTTGATGATCAGGGTGCCAGCCTCTTCGTCGTACTCGATCTTCGAGCCCAGCAGGTGCGCCTCAAAGCTGATCGACAGGCCTTCGGCGCGGCCGGTGAAGCGGCGGAACTGGTTGAGGGTGCGTTTGTCCGCCGGAATCTCCGGCGACAGGCCGTAGTCTTTGTTGCGGATGTGGTCGTAGAAGGCTTTCGGCCGCTCTTCGTCGATCAGCTCCGACAGCTCTTCCAGACCCATCGGCTCGCCGAGCTTGGCCTGGCTGCTGGCGTAATCGACCAGGGTCTTGGTTTTCTCGCGGGCGGAGTCTTCCGGCAGGTCTTCGCTCTCGACGAAGTCGCTGAAGGCCTTGAGCAGGGTGCGGGTTTCGCCCGGGCCGTCGACGCCTTCCTGGCAGCCGATGAAGTCGCGGAAGTATTCCGAAACCTTCTTGCCGTTCTTGCCCTTGATGAACGAGATGTACTGCTTGGACTGCTTGTTGTTCTGCCACTCGGAGACGTTGATCCGCGCCGCCAGGTGCAACTGGCCGAGGTCGAGGTGACGCGACGGGGTCACGTCCAGCTCATCGGTCACCGCCACGCCTTCGCTGTGGTGCAACAGGGCGATCGCGAGGTAATCGGTCATGCCTTGCTGATAGTGGGCGAACAGCACGTGGCCGCCGACTGACAGGTTCGATTCTTCCATCAGCTTTTGCAGATGCTCGACCGCGACTTTGCTGAACGCGGTGAAGTCCTTGCCGCCGTCCATGTATTCCTTCAGCCAGCCGCTGAACGGGAACGCACCGGATTCCGGATGGAACAGACCCCAGGCTTTGCCCTGTTTGGCGTTGTAGCTCTCGTTGAGGTCGGCGAGCATGTTCTCGATGGCCGCGGATTCAGCGAGCTCTGTATCACGGGCGTGCAGAACTGCGGGCGTGCCGTCGGGTTTTTTGTCGATCAGGTGGACGATGCAATGACGGATCGGCATGGGCTTCTCGGCTGGTGGAAGGGAGGAGGGCAGGCTCCCCCGAAAAAGCGCCCAGTGTACCGCAAACTCCATCCGAGACTCCCTGTAGGAGCTGCCGAAGGCTGCGATCTTTTGACTTTGATTTTTCAAAAACAAGATCAAAAGATCGCAGCCTGCGGCAGCTCCTACAAAAACAGGGCGCAGCAAAAAATTGCGGCCCATGGCGGCGTAATCAGGGGGTGGAAGGGCAAATCCGGGGCAAGTGCCCGGCCTTATGCAGTTTTTTACCGATTTAGAGCAATAAAGCTGACCAAATGGGTAGCTAGAGGCGGATATTTCCCCGTCTCTGTGCTAGTTTTGCCCGGTCTTACGCGAAGTCACTGCGTTAAGCGTGCATTCAGCATTTGTCAGGTCGAACCAAACCCTGATTTCGGCATCTATAACCCGACTCGTCGTGGTTATCGCCGAGGGTGCCAGATCCAGAAGATCGGGCTCGATGGCTGACACTGCACTCTGCAATCCATATGAATTTGATAGGGAAGGAACACTACATGGCTCTTACTAAAGACCAACTGATCGCCGACATCGCTGAAGCTATCGACGCGCCGAAAACCACCGCGCGTAACGCTCTGGACCAACTGGGCCAAATCGTTGCTGATCAGCTGGAAAATGGCGGCGAAATCACCTTGCCAGGTATCGGCAAGCTGAAAGTGACCGAGCGTCCTGCCCGCACTGGCCGTAACCCTTCGACTGGCGCTGCCATCGAAATCCCTGCCAAGAAAGTGATCAAGCTGGTTGTGGCCAAAGGCCTGACCGACGCTGTGAACAAGTAAGACGCAGCGAAAAAAAACCGTGCACCGGAGTGATCCGGGCACGGTTTTTTTGTGCCTGCGATTTGGCGTGGTGCTACGCCGCCCTGTAGGAGCTGACGAGTGAAACGAGGCTGCGATCTTTTGATCTTGTTTTCAAGCAGGATCAAAAGATCGCAGCGTGCCGCAGCTCCTACACAGAATCAGCGAACCCAGCGCTCGCGCCGCCAGATCTGCTGCTCGGACTTGGTCTGGAAGGTCCACGCCACGAAGCGGCTCTGTTTCTGCCCTTGCGACATCTCCACCACCTGACTTTCCAGCACACCGGCCTTTTTCAGGGCGGTTTCGATGGCGGGCAGGTTCGAGGCTTTCGACACCAGGGTGCTGAACCACAGCACCTTGTGCTGGAAGTTCGCGCTCTCGGCGATCAGTTGGGTCACGAAACGCGCTTCGCCGCCTTCACACCACAGCTCGGCGGACTGACCACCGAAGTTCAGCACCGGCAGTTTGCGTTTCGGATCGGCCTTGCCCAGTGCGCGCCATTTGCGCTCGCTGCCCTTGGTCGCCTCTTCCATCGAAGCGTGGAACGGCGGGTTGCACATGGTCAGGTCAAAGCGCTCGCCCGGCTCCAGCAAGCCGATCAGGATGTGCTTGCGGTTTTCCTGCTGGCGTAGCTGGATCACCTTGTTCAGCCCGTTGGACTGGACGATGGCTCGGGCGGCAGCCACGGCGGTCGGATCGATTTCCGAACCGAGGAAGTGCCAGCGGTATTCGCTGTTACCGATCAGCGGATACACGCAGTTGGCGCCCATGCCGATGTCCAGCACGTTGACGATTGCACCACGCGGCACCTTGCCGTCGTTCATGCTCGCCAGCAAGTCCGCGAGGAAGTGCACGTAGTCGGCACGACCCGGCACCGGCGGGCAGAGATAATCGGCCGGGATGTCCCAATGCTCGATGCCATAAAACGCCTTGAGCAGCGCCCGGTTGAACACGCGCACCGCGTCGGGGCTGGCGAAGTCGATGCTTTCCTTGCCGTACGGGTTGGTGATCACGAATTTCGCCAGTTCCGGCGTGGTCTTGATCAGCGCCGGGAAGTCGTAACGACCCTGATGGCGATTGCGCGGGTGCAGGCTGGCCTTTTCACGCGGCTCGACGGCTTTGGCCGGGGTCGCGGCATCAGGCTTCTTGCGCGCAGGTTTGGGTGTGCGGGGGGCGTTCATGGGTGTGATCGATTCGGGTATGGCTGAAAGTGACGGGTATTGTCCCACATCCAGCCGCTGTGAACCCCATTCCCTGTAGGAGCTGCCGCAGGCTGCGATCTTTTGATCTTGTTTTTAAAAAACAGAGTCAAAAGATCGCAGCCTGCGGCAGCTCCTACAGGGGGTTGGTGTTCTGGAATGAAAAAGGGAGGCCACTTGGCCTCCCTTTTTGATTGCGGCTTGCCCTTACAGGCTGGAAATCCGCGCGTGCTGCTCGGCCAGTTTGCCCAAGGCCTGTTCAGCCTCGGCCAGTTTGGCGCGTTCCTTCTCGATGACTTCGGCCGGGGCCTTGTCAACGAAACCGGCGTTCGACAGCTTGCCGCCAACCCGCTGGACTTCGCCCTGCAGACGCAGGATTTCCTTGTCCAGACGTGCCAGTTCGGCGCCCTTGTCGATCAGACCGGCCATCGGCACCAGCACTTCCATCTCGCCGACCAGCGCGGTGGCGGACAGCGGCGCTTCTTCACCGGCGGCGAGTACGGTGATCGATTCCAGGCGCGCCAGCTTCTTCAGCAGCGCCTCGTTCTCGGTCAGACGGCGCTGGTCTTCAGCGCTGACGTTCTTCAGGTAGATCGGCAGCGGCTTGCCCGGGCCGATGTTCATTTCGCCACGGATGTTACGCGTGCCGAGCATCAGGCCTTTGAGCCACTCGATGTCGTCTTCGGCCGCCGGATCGATGCGCTCTTCGTTGGCCACCGGCCACGGTTGCAGCATGATCGTCTTGCCCTGAATGCCGGCCAGCGGCGCGATGCGCTGCCAGATTTCTTCAGTGATGAACGGCATGAACGGATGCGCCAGACGCAGCGCCACTTCCAGCACGCGCACCAGCGTGCGACGGGTGCCGCGCTGACGTTCGACCGGCGCGTTTTCGTCCCACAGCACTGGCTTGGACAATTCCAGGTACCAGTCGCAGTACTGGTTCCAGATGAACTCGTACAGCGCTTGCGCGGCGAGGTCGAAACGGAACTGATCCAGTTGGCGGGTCACTTCGGCTTCGGTGCGCTGCAGCTGCGAGATGATCCAGCGATCCGCCAGCGACAGCTCGTAGGCTTCGCCGTTCTGGCCGCAGTCTTCGCCTTTGTCCAGAACATAACGCGCGGCGTTCCAGATCTTGTTGCAGAAGTTGCGATAGCCTTCGACGCGGCCCATGTCGAACTTGATGTCGCGACCGGTGGACGCCAGCGAGCAGAAAGTGAAGCGCAGGGCGTCGGTGCCGTAGCTGGCGATGCCGTCGGCGAACTCGTCGCGGGTCTGCTTCTCGATCTTCTTCGCCAGTTTCGGCTGCATCATGCCGGAGGTGCGTTTCTGCACCAGGGCTTCCAGCTCGATACCGTCGATGATGTCCAGCGGGTCCAGGACGTTGCCCTTGGACTTGGACATCTTCTGGCCCTGGCCATCACGCACCAGACCGTGCACGTAAACGGTCTTGAACGGTACTTGCGGGGTACCGTCCTCGTTCTTGATCAGGTGCATTGTCAGCATGATCATCCGGGCAACCCAGAAGAAAATGATGTCGAAACCGGTGACCAGCACGTCGGTGGAGTGGAATTTCTTCAGGAATTCGGTCTTTTCCGGCCAGCCGAGGGTGGAGAACGTCCACAGACCCGAGCTGAACCAGGTGTCGAGCACGTCGTTGTCCTGTTGCAGTGCAACGTCCGGGCCGAGGTTGTGCTTGGCGCGCACTTCGGCTTCGTCGCGACCGACGTAGACCTTGCCCGACTCGTCGTACCAGGCCGGAATCCGGTGGCCCCACCACAGCTGACGGCTGATGCACCAGTCCTGGATGTCGCGCATCCACGAGAAGTACATGTTTTCGTACTGCTTGGGCACGAACTGGATACGGCCGTCTTCAACGGCAGCAATCGCCGGCTCAGCCAGCGGTTTGGTCGACACGTACCACTGGTCGGTCAGCCACGGCTCGATCACGGTACCGGAACGGTCGCCTTTCGGCACTTTCAGGTTGTGATCGTCGACGCTGACCAGCAGGCCGGCGGCGTCGAACGCGGCAACGATCTGCTTGCGCGCTTCGAAACGCTCGAGACCGGCGTACTCGGCCGGGATCTTGCCGTCGATGCTGTCGTTCAGCGTGCCGTCGAGGTTGAACACCTGGGCTGCTGGCAGCACGTTGGCGTTCTTGTCGAAGATGTTCAGCAGCGGCAGGTTGTGCCGCTTGCCGACTTCGTAGTCATTAAAATCGTGGGCCGGGGTGATTTTCACGCAGCCGGTGCCGAATTCTGGATCGCAGTAATCGTCGGCGATGATCGGGATGCGGCGGCCAACCAGTGGCAGCTCGACGAATTTGCCGATCAGGGCTTTGTAGCGCTCATCGTTCGGGTTAACCGCGACGGCAGAGTCGCCGAGCATGGTTTCCGGACGGGTGGTCGCGACGATCAGGAAATCGTTGCCTTCAGCGGTTTTCGCGCCGTCGGCCAGCGGGTACTTGAGGTTCCACAGGAAACCTTTTTCGTCGTGGTTTTCCACTTCGAGGTCGGAAATCGCCGTGTGCAGCTTGGTGTCCCAGTTGACCAGGCGCTTACCGCGGTAGATCAGACCGTCTTCGTGCAGGCGCACGAAGGCTTCTTTGACCGCTTCCGAGAGACCGTCGTCCATGGTGAAGCGCTCGCGGCTCCAGTCCACGGACGAGCCGAGGCGGCGGATCTGACGGCTGATGTTGCCGCCGGACTGATCCTTCCACTCCCAGACTTTCTCGAGGAATTTCTCGCGGCCCAGGTCATGGCGGTTCTGGCCGGTGGCTTCGAGTTGACGCTCCACCAGCATCTGCGTGGCGATACCGGCATGGTCGGTGCCCGGCTGCCACAGGGTGTTGCGACCCTGCATGCGGCGGAAACGGATCAGGGCGTCCATGATCGCGTTGTTGAAACCGTGCCCCATGTGCAGGCTGCCGGTGACGTTCGGCGGCGGGATCATGATGGTGTAGGAATCGCCCGCGCCTTGCGGTGCGAAATAGTTCTCGGACTCCCAGGTGTTGTACCAGGAAGTTTCAATGGCGTGCGGCTGGTAGGTCTTATCCATGCGCGGCGGGACCCTATTGGCATTTATTCAGGAAAAGCCGGGAAGTATAGCGGGGCATGGGGCCGAGGGCGAGCGGGGCGGGCCGGATGGAGATCTAAATGTGGTCGCGAACTCTGTGGCGAGGGAGCTTGCTCCCGCTCGGCTGCGCAGCAGTCGTAACACGGCCACGCAGGCTTCGTGGACAAAACACTGTTGAATGGTTTTGGGGGGCGCTTCGCACCCCAACGGGAGCAAGCTCCCTCGCCACAAAATACCGGGGGCCGGACTATTCGTATTGGCTCAGCAACCGTTCCATCCGCGCCTCGAGGCGGCGTTTGATTTCGGTTTCGATGTGCGGCGCGAAGTCGTCGAGCACGTCCTGCATGATCAATTGCGCGGCGGCGCGCAGTTCGCTGTCCAGGTGCAGCAGGGCGTCCGGGCCTTTATCCACAGGCGCAACAGCAGGTGCCGGGGCCGGAGCGGGTGGTGGTTCGATGGCGGGCGGCGTGGCGTCGACGGCCTCGAACAACATCGGAATCTGTTCCTGTTCGCCATCCTCGACCGTGTCGGTCAGCAGTGGCGGTTGCAGGTTGTCATCGCCGAGCAACTGACGGATCGATTCGAGATCGTCCAGCAGGTGTGCGGGCTTTTGCAGCGGTTTTGGAGTGTCCATCGGCGTACTCAGAGTCGCTGTAAACGGTGATCTTGCAGAGGATAGCCCTGTTCGCGGTAGAAACGGAAACTCTCCCGTGCCGCCGCGCGAATCGTCGGATCTTCCACCACCACTTCCGCCACCCGGGCGAATTGGCTGGCGAAGGTCGGGACTTTCAGGTCGAGGTTGACCAGCAGATCCTGATGTCCGCCGCAGTCAGCACCCAGTCCCAGCACGATCAAACCGTCCGCTTCACTCTCGGCAGGGCCGTGGGGCACGAAGGTTTCACCCTTGAACGCCCACAGGCGCGCATCGAGGTCGTCACGCTGAGCGGCATCGCTGCAATGCAGGTAGATGCGGTGGCCCATGCGCCAGGCTTTCTCGGTGAGCTTGCAGGCAAAGTCCAGGCGAGCCGAAGGGTCGGCGCTGGGCAGGATGTAGAAGTCGACTTTGGTCATTGCGGTTCCTGAGCCTTGAGCGGCGTCACCGTAGAGTGACGCCGCCCAGGTTCATCGGTTTCAGGCTTTGGCGCGGTCCAGCAGGTATTGGGTCAGCAGCGGAACCGGACGGCCGGTGGCGCCCTTGTCCTTACCGCCGCTGGTCCACGCGGTGCCCGCGATGTCCAGGTGCGCCCAGTTGAGGTTCTTGGTGAAGCGCGACAGGAAGCACGCGGCAGTGATGGTGCCGGCCTTCGGCCCGCCAATGTTGGCGATGTCGGCGAACGGGCTGTCCAGTTGCTCCTGGTATTCGTCGAACAGCGGCAGCTGCCAGGCGCGGTCATCAGCGGCTTTACCGGCGCTGAGCAGTTGCTCGATCAGCTCGTCGTTGTTGCCCAGCAGGCCAGACGTGTGTGCACCGAGTGCAACCACACAGGCACCGGTCAGGGTGGCGATGTCGATCACCGCTTGCGGCTTGAAGCGCTCGGAATAGGTCAGGGCATCGCACAGCACCAGACGGCCTTCGGCGTCGGTGTTGAGGATTTCCACGGTCTGGCCGCTCATGGTGGTGACGATGTCGCCCGGACGCGAGGCATTGCCGCTCGGCATGTTTTCCGCGCAGGCGAGGATGCACACCAGATTGATCGGCAGCTTCAACTCAAGCACGGCACGCAGGGTCCCGAACACCGAGGCCGCGCCGCCCATGTCGTACTTCATTTCGTCCATGCCGGCGCCCGGCTTCAGGCTGATGCCGCCGGTGTCGAAGGTGATGCCTTTACCGACCAGCGCGTAAGGCTTCTCGGATTTTTTGCCACCGTTGTATTGCATGACGATCAGGCGCGGCGGCTGGGCGCTGCCCTGGCCAACGGCGTAGAACGAGCCCATGCCGAGGGATTTGATCTTCTTCTCGTCGAGGACTTCGACTTTCAGATCCTTGAACTCTTTGCCGAGGTTCTTCGCTTGCTCGCCGAGGAAGGTCGGGTGGCAGATGTTCGGCGGCAGGTTGCCCAGATTACGGGTGAAGGCCATGCCGTTGGCGATCGCGGTGGCGTGGTTCACGGCGCGCTGCACTTCAGCCTGAGCAGCCTTGATGGTCAGCAGGGTGATTTTCTTCAGGGCGCGCGGTTCGGCTTTCTGGCTCTTGAACTGGTCGAAGGTGTATTCGCCGTCCACCAGGGTTTCCGCCAGCAGGCGGGTTTTGCCGTAGCTGTCGCGGTTCTTGACGATGATTTCATCCAGCGCCAGCACGGCGTCGCTGCCGCCCAGGCCTTTGAGCGTATTGAGGATGCCGGCAACGATTTTGCGGAACGGACGGTCGCCCAGTTCTTCATCCTTGCCCACGCCGACCAGCAGCACGCGTTCGGCTTTCAGGTTCGGCAGGCTATGCAGCAGCAGGCTTTGACCGACCTTGCCGGCCAGGTCGCCACGCTTGAGCACGGCGCTGATCGCGCCACCGCTCAACTCGTCGACCTGTCTGGCAGCCACGCCGAGTTTGCGGCCTTCGCCGACGGCAACCACCAGGGTGGCGGTTTTCAACGTTTCTGGGCTAACGCTTTTTACAACCAGTTCCATGTCCGGATCCCTGAATGAATGGTCAACACACAGGCGCTCGACGGTGTCCGCAGTCGCCTGCTTATAGATAGAAGAGGCGCAGGTCTGTGCCTGCGACGAAGGCGGCAGTTTGAACCTCGCTCACCGCGCCTGACAACCCTCGGTTGTGCGATCTTCAACGGAATCTACGCTTGGGTGAGTGTGCGCAGTGACAGGCGCCCTCAATCACAGGATAATGCCGCATCTTTTTTCGACGGCTCTGCCTTGCGGGCCGGTCGAGACGTTTGCTTGTTTGGCCGCCTTAGCCTGACAACCCTGGAGTGTCTGGTTTGATCGTCTTCCGTTATCTGTCCCGTGAAGTGATGTTGACCCTGAGCGCCGTCAGCGCCGTGCTGCTGGTCATCATCATGAGCGGTCGCTTCATCAAATACCTTGCCCAGGCCGCTGCGGGCCAACTCGATCCGGGATCGCTGTTCCTGATCATGGGTTACCGTCTGCCGGGCTTCATGCAGCTGATCCTGCCGTTGGGCCTGTTTCTCGGGATCCTGCTGGCTTACGGCCGGTTGTACCTCGAAAGCGAAATGACCGTGCTTTCGGCCACCGGCATGAGTCAGCAGCGTCTGCTGCGCATGACCCTGTTCCCGGCGACGCTGGTAGCACTGGTGGTGGCGTGGCTGAGCCTGAGTCTGGCCCCGCAAGGCGCCAACCAGTTTCAGTTGCTGCTGAACAAGCAGGACGCCCTGACAGAGTTCGATACCCTCGAGCCTGGCCGTTTTCAGGCTTTGCGTGACGGCACTCGGGTGACCTACACCGAAAGCCTGACCGACGACCGCGTCAACCTCGGCGGCGTGTTCATCTCGCAGAAAAATCTCGGGGCCAATCAGAAGGACCGCGGGATTTCCGTGCTGGTGGCCGAAAAGGGCCGTCAGGAGATCCACTCGGACGGCAACCGCTACCTGATCCTGCACAATGGCTATCGCTATGACGGCAGCCCGGGTCAGGCCGATTACCGCGCGATCAAATACGACACCTACGGCGTATTGCTGCCAAAACCCGACGCCAGTGACGAAGTCACCGACCGTGACGCGATCCCGACTTCGACCCTGCTGGGCGCCGACGACGAGCGTTCCAGGGCCGAGCTGCAATGGCGAATTTCGTTGCCGTTGCTGGTCTTCATCGTGACCCTGATGGCGGTGCCGCTGTCGCGGGTCAATCCGCGTCAGGGCCGTTTCCTGAAGCTGCTGCCGGCGATTCTTCTTTATATGGCTTACCTGACTATCCTGATTGCCGCCCGCGGCGCCCTCGAAAAAGGCAAGATCCCACCGGCCCTTGGCCTGTGGTGGGTGCACGGGATCTTCCTGGTCATCGGTCTCGGCCTGCTGTACTGGGAGCCGTTGCGCCTGAAGCTGGCCAGCCGTCGCAGCGCTGCGCTGGAGGTGGCCCGTGGTTAAACTCGACCGCTACATCGGCAGCAGCGTATTCGTGGCGATCATCGCCGTGCTGGCGATCATTCTGGGTCTGGCGACCCTGTTCGCCTTCATCGACGAGATGAGCGACGTCAGCGATACCTACACATTGACCGACGTGCTGAGCTTCGTCCTGCTCACCGCGCCGCGTCGCCTGTATGAAATGTTGCCGATGGCCGCGCTGATCGGCTGTCTGATCGGCCTCGGCAGTCTGGCCAGCAGCAGCGAGCTGACGGTCATGCGTGCCGCGGGTGTGTCCATCGGGCGCATCGTCTGGGCGGTCATGAAGCCAATGCTGGTGCTCATGTTGGCCGGCGTACTGATCGGCGAATACGTGGCGCCGGCGACCGAAAGCATGGCCCAAGCCAATCGCTCGCTGGCGCAAGGCAGTGGCGACGCGCAGAGCGCCAAGCACGGCATGTGGCACCGTCAGGGTGAGGAATTCATCCATATCAACGCCGTGCAACCCGACGGCCTGTTGTATGGCGTGACCCGCTATCACTTCGACAAAGAGCGTCACTTGCTCAGTTCCAGCTTCGCCAAGCGTGCGGAGTTCGACGGCAAGCGCTGGCTGCTCAGCGACGTGACCACCACGGTGTTCCACGAGCGCAGCACCGAAGTGGTGAACGCGCCGAGCGAGGAGTGGGACGTGTCGCTGAGCCCGCAATTGCTCAACACAGTGGTGATGGCGCCTGAGTCGCTGTCGATTTCCGGTCTGTGGGGCTACATCCACTATCTGGCGGATCAGGGCCTGAGCAACGGCCGCTACTGGCTGGCATTTTGGGTCAAGGTGTTGCAGCCGCTGGTCACCGCCGCGCTGGTGCTGATGGCGATCTCCTTCATCTTCGGTCCGTTGCGCTCGGTGACCCTCGGGCAGCGGGTGTTCACCGGCGTGCTGGTGGGCTTCACCTTCCGCATCGTCCAGGATCTGCTCGGCCCGTCGAGCCTGGTGTTCGGTTTCTCGCCGCTGTTCGCGGTGCTGGTGCCGGCCACGGTCTGTGCATTGGCGGGTGTGTGGTTGCTGCGACGGGCCGGTTGATGGCCGCGTTGTTGCCAACGCTTTAACCGCGAAAACGCCTCGGTCGACAGATCGGGGCGTTTTCGTATGCAATCGGGGTGACAGGCGAACGTGACGCTTGCGCCGTGTATCAGGTACAATTCCCGGCTATTTTTCGGCGGGCCAAGCCTGCAGCCTTTTTGAGTGTTGATCCGTGAGTGATTTGAGTCATATCCGCAATTTCTCCATCATCGCCCACATTGACCATGGCAAGTCGACGCTGGCTGACCGTTTCATCCAGATGTGCGGTGGCCTGGCCGAGCGTGAAATGGAAGCCCAGGTACTGGATTCCATGGATCTGGAGCGCGAACGCGGGATCACCATCAAGGCCCACAGCGTTACCCTCTATTACAAAGCCAAAGACGGCGTCACCTACCAGCTGAACTTCATTGACACCCCGGGCCACGTCGACTTCACCTACGAAGTCAGCCGTTCCCTGGCCGCGTGTGAAGGGGCATTGCTGGTGGTCGATGCCGGTCAGGGTGTTGAAGCCCAGTCCGTGGCCAACTGCTACACCGCCATCGAGCAAGGCCTCGAAGTCATGCCGGTGCTGAACAAGATCGACCTGCCACAGGCCGAACCGGACCGCGTCAAGGACGAGATCGAGAAGATCATCGGCATCGACGCCACCGACGCCGTCACCTGCAGCGCCAAGACCGGCCTGGGTGTCGACGAAGTGCTCGAGCGTCTGGTCGCGACCATTCCTGCGCCGACCGGCAATATCGAAGATCCGCTGCAAGCGTTGATCATCGACTCCTGGTTCGACAACTACCTGGGCGTTGTCTCCCTGGTGCGCGTGCGTCATGGCCGCGTGAAGAAGGGCGACAAGATCCTGGTGAAATCCACCGGCAAGATCCACCTGGTCGACAGCGTCGGTGTATTCAACCCGAAGCACACCGCTACCGCGGACCTCAAGGCTGGCGAAGTGGGCTTCATCATCGCCAGCATCAAGGACATTCACGGTGCACCGGTCGGTGACACCCTGACCCTGAGCTCGACCCCGGATGTGCCGGTTCTGCCCGGTTTCAAACGCATCCAGCCGCAGGTTTACGCCGGCCTGTTCCCGGTCAGCTCCGACGACTTCGAGGACTTCCGCGAAGCGCTGCAGAAACTGACCCTGAACGACTCGTCGCTGCAGTACACCCCGGAAAGCTCCGACGCCCTGGGCTTCGGCTTCCGTTGCGGGTTCCTCGGCATGCTGCACATGGAGATCATCCAGGAGCGCCTGGAGCGCGAATACGACCTGGACCTGATCACCACCGCGCCAACGGTAATTTTCGAGCT
This sequence comes from Pseudomonas sp. LF020, assembly GCF_053456425.1. NCBI lineage: Bacteria > Pseudomonadati > Pseudomonadota > Gammaproteobacteria > Pseudomonadales > Pseudomonadaceae > Pseudomonas > Pseudomonas sp. LF020. Next base: position 295,898 of record NZ_JBRFIX010000003.1, on the reverse strand, counting down.
GGTGCTGAAAACCGGTGAAACGATTTACGTCGACAACCCATCCAAGCTTCCGGATGTGTCGGCAATCGAAGACATGCGCGAGCCGATCGTGCGGGCCAACATCCTGGTTCCGCAGGAACACCTGGGCAACGTCATCACCCTGTGCATCGAGAAACGCGGCGTACAGGTCGACATGCTGTTCCTCGGCAATCAGGTTCAAGTGACCTACGACCTGCCGATGAACGAAGTGGTCCTGGACTTCTTCGATCGCCTCAAATCCACCAGCCGCGGCTATGCTTCGCTGGATTACCATTTCGATCGTTACCAATCGGCTAATCTGGTGAAACTGGACGTGCTGATCAACGGTGACAAGGTCGACGCCCTGGCGTTGATCGTGCACCGTGACAATTCGCACTTCAAAGGTCGCCAGTTGACCGAGAAGATGAAAGAACTGATTCCTCGTCAGATGTTCGACGTGGCGATCCAGGCGGCCATTGGCGGTCAGATCGTTGCCCGGACAACCGTCAAGGCACTCAGAAAGAACGTATTGGCCAAATGCTACGGCGGTGACGTAAGCCGTAAGAAAAAGCTGCTTGAAAAGCAAAAGGCCGGTAAGAAACGCATGAAGCAGGTCGGCAACGTGGAAATTCCACAAGAAGCCTTCCTTGCCGTGCTCAGGTTGGAATAGTCAGGTCCTATGTCACTAAATTTCCCGCTGTTGCTGGTCATCGCCGTGTTCGTCTGCGGCCTGTTGGCGTTGCTCGATCTGCTGTTCCTGGCACCGCGTCGGCGTGCTGCCATTGCCTCCTATCAAGGCAGTGTCAGCCAGCCCGAGCCCGTGGTGGTCGAGAAGCTGAACAAAGAGCCGTTGCTGGTTGAATACGGCAAGTCGTTCTTTCCGGTGCTGTTCATCGTGCTGGTGCTGCGTTCGTTCCTGGTGGAACCGTTCCAGATTCCATCCGGCTCGATGAAACCGACCCTGGACGTGGGCGACTTCATTCTGGTGAACAAGTTTTCTTACGGGATCCGCCTGCCGGTGATCGACAAGAAAGTCATCGAAGTCGGTGATCCACAGCGTGGCGATGTGATGGTGTTCCGCTACCCGAGCGACCCGAACGTCAACTACATCAAGCGTGTAGTCGGCCTGCCAGGCGACACGGTGCGTTACACCGCCGACAAGCGTCTGTTGGTCAATGGCGAGTCGATTGCCGAGCAACTGGTCGGCTCCGAGCCGGGCACGCTGGGCAGCGCGGAGCTCTACAAGGAAAAACTCGGCGCTGCCGAACACCTGATCCGCAAGGAAATGAGCCGCTACCGTGCTACCCCGGACCATACCTGGACCGTGCCGGCCGGCCATTACTTCATGATGGGTGACAACCGCGACAACTCCAACGACAGTCGCTACTGGGATGACCCGAACATTCCCAAGGATCTGCTGGGCATGGTTCCCGACCAGAATATCGTCGGCAAAGCCTTCGCTGTCTGGATGAGCTGGCCGGAACCGAAACTCAGCCACCTGCCGAATTTCTCGCGGGTTGGCCTGATCAAGTAATCAATCACGGCGCTGTTGACCACAGCGCCGAATGCATTTCTGGAGTCGACACAAATCGGCGCCAGGGCATGAAGCCACGATATTCAGGACGTCATTTTTGAACACAGCGTTAATTGTCCCAGGCCTGCGCCGTACCCCGGCGATGGCAGTGGAATCCAGCCACGAACTCAGCGTGGGTAAACCGTGAGCGTTTCTCTAAGCCGTCTCGAGCGCCAGCTCGGTTACACCTTCAAGGATCAGGAGCTGATGCTGCTGGCCCTCACGCACCGCAGCTTTGCCGGGCGTAACAACGAACGCCTGGAATTCCTCGGCGATGCCATCCTCAACTTCGTCGCCGGCGAGGCGCTGTTCGATCGCTTCCCGCTGGCCCGCGAAGGCCAGTTGTCGCGTTTGCGCGCACGCCTGGTGAAGGGTGAGACACTGGCCGTGCTGGCCCGTGGTTTTGACTTGGGCGACTACCTGCGTCTGGGCTCGGGCGAACTGAAAAGCGGTGGCTTCCGCCGCGAATCGATTCTGGCCGATGCCCTCGAAGCGCTGATCGGTGCGATCTACCTCGATGCCGGCATGGACGTCGCTCGCGAGCGCGTACTGGCCTGGCTGGCCGGTGAGTTCGAAGGCCTGACGCTGGTCGACACCAACAAGGATCCCAAGACCCGCCTGCAGGAACACCTGCAATCGCGCGGTTGCGAACTGCCACGCTATGAAGTGGTGGATATCCAGGGTGAGCCGCACTGCCGTACCTTCTTCGTCGAGTGCGAAGTGGTCTTATTGAATGAAAAAAGCCGAGGTCAGGGTGTGAGCCGTCGTATTGCCGAGCAGGTAGCGGCCGCCGCAGCACTGATTGCCCTGGGCGTGGAGAATGGCAATGACTGATACAAACGCAACTCGCTGTGGCTACGTTGCCATCGTCGGCCGTCCCAACGTCGGCAAGTCGACGCTGCTCAACCACATCCTCGGCCAGAAACTGGCGATCACCTCGCGCAAGCCGCAGACCACCCGTCACAACATGCTCGGGATCAAGACCGAGGGTGACGTGCAGGCGATCTACGTCGACACCCCCGGCATGCACAAGGGTGGCGAAAAGGCCCTGAACCGCTACATGAACAAAACCGCTTCGGCGGCGTTGAAAGACGTCGACGTGGTGATCTTCGTGGTCGACCGCACCAAGTGGACCGAAGAAGACCAGATGGTGCTGGAGCGCGTGCAGTACGTGACCGGCCCGCTGATCGTCGCGCTGAACAAGACCGACCGCATCGAAGACAAGGCCGAGCTGATGCCGCACCTGTCGTGGTTGCAGGAACAGCTGCCGAACGCGCAGATCATCCCGATTTCCGCGCAGCACGGGCACAACCTCGACGCGCTGGAAAAGGTCATCGCCGATCACCTGCCGGAGAATGATCACTTCTTCCCGGAAGACCAGATCACCGACCGCAGCAGCCGTTTCCTTGCCGCCGAACTGGTGCGCGAGAAAATCATGCGCCAGATGGGCGCCGAACTGCCGTACCAGATCACCGTCGAGATCGAAGAGTTCAAGCAGCAGGGCAAGACCCTGCATATTCATGCGCTGATCCTCGTCGAGCGTGACGGGCAGAAGAAGATCATCATTGGCGACAAGGGCGAGCGCATCAAACGCATCGGCACCGAAGCGCGCAAGGACATGGAGCTGCTGTTCGACTCCAAGATCATGCTCAACCTGTGGGTCAAGGTGAAGGGCGGCTGGTCCGACGACGAGCGTGCACTGCGTTCGCTGGGTTACGGCGACCTGTAAACGTTGGTTTCGCTGTGCGAGCGGGCTTCTGTGGCGAGGGAGCTTGCTCCCGCTCGGCTGCGAAGCAGTCGTGAAATCGGGCGCCTCGGTGTGCCTGACACACCAAATCGCTGATCTTGGGGCTGCTTCGCAACCCGGCGGGAGCAAGCTCCCTCGCCACAATTGATGATCTTCAGAGATCTTTCGGCTTATGTCGCAAACCCCATCTCCCGCCCAACTCGCCTACGTCCTGCATTCGCGCGCCTACCGTGAAACCAGCGCGCTGGTCGACTTCCTTACGCCGCAAGGGCGGCTGCGGGCGGTGTTGCGCAGTGCGCGGGGCAAGGCCGGGACACTGGCGCGACCATTCGTGCCGCTGGAAGTCGAGTTTCGTGGCAAGGGTGAACTGAAAAATGTCGGGCGCATGGAAAGTGCCGGCAACGCGACCTGGATGGTTGGCGAGGCGCTGTTCAGTGGCCTCTACCTCAATGAGTTGCTGATCCGCCTGCTGCCTGCTGAAGATCCGCACCCGGCGGTGTTTGATCATTACGCTGCAACACTGCTGGCCCTGGCCGAAGGTCGCCCGCTGGAGCCGTTGTTGCGCTCGTTCGAATGGCGCCTGCTGGACGATCTCGGTTACGGCTTCTCCCTGAATACCGATATCCACAGCGATCCGGTCGCGCCGGACGGTCTTTATCGTCTGCAAGTGGATGCCGGGCTTGAACGTGTCTTCCTGTTGCAGCCGGGTTTGTTCAACGGCACCGAATTGCTGGCCATGGCCGAAGCCGACTGGACCGCTCCCGGCGCGCTGTCGGCGGCCAAGCGTCTGATGCGTCAGGCACTGGCCGTTCATCTGGGTGGCCGTCCCCTCGTCAGCCGCGAGCTATTTCGCAAGCCCTGATATGCTGTGCGCCGAATCTTTCCCTTCAGGAGCGCATCCGTGACCACCAGCAATCGCATTCTTCTTGGCGTGAACATCGACCACGTCGCCACCCTGCGTCAGGCCCGTGGCACACGCTACCCGGATCCGGTCAAGGCAGCGCTGGACGCGGAAGAGGCGGGCGCCGACGGCATCACCGTGCACCTGCGCGAAGACCGCCGGCACATCCAGGAGCGCGACGTGCTGTTGCTCAAGGATGTGCTGCAGACCCGCATGAACTTCGAAATGGGCGTCACCGAAGAAATGATGGCTTTCGCCGAGCGCATCCGTCCGGCGCACATCTGCCTGGTCCCGGAAACCCGTCAGGAGCTGACCACTGAAGGCGGTCTGGATGTAGCGGGGCAGGAAGAGCGCATCAAGGCAGCGGTCGAGCGCCTGTCGAAGATCGGCAGCGAAGTGTCGCTGTTCATCGATGCTGACGAGCGCCAGATCGCCGCGTCGAAGCGCGTCGGTGCGCCGGCCATCGAACTGCACACCGGGCGTTACGCCGATGCCGAAACCCCGACCGAGGTTGCTGAAGAGTTGCAGCGTGTGGCGGACGGCGTGGCGTTTGGTCTGGCGCAGGGCCTGATCGTCAACGCCGGGCATGGCCTGCATTATCACAACGTCGAAGCCGTGGCGGCGATCAAGGGCATCAACGAACTGAACATCGGCCATGCGCTGGTGGCGCATGCGTTGTTCGTCGGGTTCAAGTCTGCGGTGTCCGAGATGAAGGCGTTGATACTGGCGGCTGCGCTCAAAGGCTAAAGATCTAAAGATCGCAGCCTTCGGCAGCTCCTACAGATGTACGCAAAACCCTGTAGGAGCTGCCGAAGGCTGCGATCTTTTGCTTTTAGAGCGGGGCAGGCTCTTGCGCCGGCTTGGTCTTATCGATCCCCGGCACATGCAGATTGCCCTCGGCCACCTGATCGCCTTCAAGCTGCGGCTGGGTCACCCAGGTCAGGATGTCGTAGTAGCGACGGATGTTCGCCACGAAATGCACCGGCTCGCCGCCCCGGGCGTAGCCGTAGCGGGTCTTGCTGTACCACTGCTTCTGCGACAGGCGCGGCAGCATCTTCTTCACGTCCAGCCACTTGTCCGGATTCAGGCCTTCACGAGACGCCAGTTTGCGTGCGTCATCGAGGTGACCGCTGCCGACGTTGTACGCCGCCAGCGCAAACCAGGTGCGGTCCGGCTCCTGAATCGATTCGTCGAGCTGATCCTTCATATAAGCCAGGTACTTGGCGCCGCCCATGATGCTTTGCTTGGGATCGAGACGGTTCGACACGCCCATGGCCTGAGCGGTGTTCTGGGTCAGCATCATCAGACCGCGCACGCCGGTTTTCGAGGTGACCGCCGGTTGCCAAAGCGATTCCTGATAACCGATGGCCGCCAGCAGGCGCCAGTCGACTTTCTCTTTCTTGGCGTAGGTCTTGAAGTGCTGTTCGTATTTGGGCAGGCGTTGCTGCAAGTGTTGGGCGAAGGTGGTGGCGCCCATGTAGCCGAGGACATCGACGTGGCCGTAGTAACGGTCTTTCAGGCGCTGCAGGGTGCCGTTCTTCTGCACCTTGTCGAGGTAGGCGTTGATCTCGTTGAGCAGGCTGTTGTCTTCGCCAGCGGCCACCGCCCAACTCTGGCTGCGCGCATCGCCGAGGTCGAAGGCCACGCGGATGTTGGTGAAGTACACCTGGTTCATCGCCACTTCGTTGGAGTCGACCAGCGTCAGGTCGATCTGGCCTTCATCGACCATGCGCAGCAGATCGACCACTTCAACAGCGTCGGATTCTTCGTACTCGATGCCCGGAAACTTCTTTTTCAGCTCCGCCAGTTGCTCGGCGTGGGTGCTGCCCTTGAGTACCATGATCTTTTTGCCGACCAGATCACCTGGATCGGTAGGGCGCGACTGGCCGTTGCGATAGATGATCTGCGGCGTGACTTCGAGGTAGGAGTGGGAGAAGCGCACCTGCTTCTTGCGCTCATCGCTGCTGACCAGACCCGCCGCCGCCAGCACCGGGCCGTTCGGCTTGCCGATCTGGTTGAACAGGTCGTCGAGGTTGTCGGCGGTCTCGATCTTCAGTTCAACACCCAAATCGTCGGCGAAGCGCTTCACCAGCTCGTATTCGAAGCCGGTTTCACCGCTGCGATCCTGAAAGTAGGTGGCGGGGCTGTTACGGGTAATCACCCGCAGCACACCATCCTCCTTTACGCGCTCGAGTGTGTTGGGTTTATCAACACAGCCACCGAGCATCAGGAAGAGTCCGGTTGCGATCAGCCATCTGGCGTACCGCGGACGCAAAGCCGTTGGGAAAAACATCTGCGCAGTATACGCAAACGGCTGCGGGCGCCATATCTCGACAGTGAGGGGCTTGTCTGCTAGAGATCACAAAACTGCACGAAACCCCGCAGGAATGGGGCTGAACGGCATTTTGTGACAGAAAAAATAAGCGCTGCCCGCACACCCTCGAAATTTGACTTCAAAGGCAGAAACACAGATTGATATCCGAGTGCAACCGTGCGTAGCGTTTCGGGTGATGTTGAGGGCGGTTTAGGCTAGAATGCACGGCCTCAAAGCACACCCCTTCCCGAGGCTGTCCCGAAGATGTTGATCCTGCGCGGCGCTCCTGCCCTTTCTGCCTTTCGCCACAGCAAACTCCTTGAGCAACTGAGCCAGAAGGTTCCAGCTGTCAGTGGCCTGTATGCTGAATTCGCTCACTTCGCCGAAGTCACCGGCGTCCTGACCGGCGACGAACAGCAGGTGCTTGCGCGCCTTCTGAAGTACGGCCCAAGCGTTCCGGTACAAGAGCCGACCGGCCGTCTGTTTCTGGTATTGCCGCGGTTCGGCACCATCTCGCCATGGTCGAGCAAGGCCAGCGACATCGCCCGCAACTGCGGCCTGAGCAAGATCCAGCGCCTGGAGCGCGGCATCGCGTTCTACGTCGCCGGCCAGTTCAGCGACGCCGAGGCCCAGCAAATCGCCGACGTGCTGCATGACCGCATGACCCAGATCGTTCTGGGCAATCTGGAACAGGCTGCCGGTCTGTTCAGCCACGCCGAGCCGAAGCCGCTGACCGCGATCGACATCCTCGGTGGCGGCCGCGCCGCACTGGAAAAAGCCAACACCGAGCTGGGCCTGGCCCTGGCCGAAGACGAGATCGACTATCTGGTCAACGCCTTCAACGGTCTCAAGCGCAACCCGCACGACATCGAACTGATGATGTTCGCCCAGGCCAACTCCGAGCACTGCCGCCACAAGATCTTCAACGCCAGTTGGGATATTGACGGCGAGAGCCAGGAAAAAAGCCTGTTCGGCATGATCAAGAACACCTATCAGATGCACAACGAAGGCGTGCTGTCCGCTTATAAGGACAACGCTTCGGTGATCGTCGGCAACGTCGCCGGCCGCTTCTTCCCGGATCCGGAAACCCGCCAGTACGGCGCGGTGCAGGAGCCGGTGCACATCCTGATGAAGGTCGAGACCCACAACCACCCGACCGCGATCGCCCCGTTCCCGGGCGCGTCCACCGGTTCCGGTGGCGAGATCCGCGACGAAGGTGCAACCGGTCGTGGCGCCAAGCCAAAGGCCGGCCTGACCGGTTTCACCGTGTCCAACCTGCAGATTCCGGGCTTCGAACAGCCGTGGGAAGTGCCGTACGGCAAGCCTGAGCGCATCGTCACCGCGCTGGACATCATGATCGAAGGCCCGCTGGGTGGCGCTGCGTTCAACAACGAATTCGGTCGTCCGGCCCTGACCGGCTACTTCCGTACCTTCGAACAATCGATCAGCACCCCGCACGGTGACGAAGTTCGTGGTTACCACAAGCCGATCATGCTCGCGGGCGGCATGGGCAACATCCGCGAAGAACACGTCAAGAAAGGCGAGATTCTGGTCGGCTCCAAGCTGATCGTGCTCGGCGGCCCGGCGATGCTCATCGGTCTGGGCGGCGGCGCTGCGTCCTCGATGGCCACCGGCACCAGCTCGGCGGACCTCGACTTCGCTTCCGTACAGCGTGAAAACCCTGAGATGGAGCGTCGCTGCCAGGAAGTCATCGACCGTTGCTGGCAGCTGGGCGACAAGAACCCGATCAGCTTCATCCACGACGTGGGTGCGGGCGGTCTGTCCAACGCCTTCCCGGAACTGGTCAACGACGGCGACCGTGGTGGCCGTTTCGAACTGCGCAACATTCCCAACGACGAGCCGGGCATGGCCCCGCACGAAATCTGGTCCAACGAATCCCAGGAACGTTACGTTCTGGCGGTCGGCCCGGCCGACTTCGAGCGCTTCAAGGCGATCTGCGAACGTGAGCGTTGCCCGTTCGCCGTGGTCGGCGAAGCCACTGCCGAGCCGCAACTGACCGTGACCGACAGCCACTTCGGCAACAACCCGGTGGACATGCCGCTGGAAGTGTTGCTGGGCAAGGCCCCGCGCATGCACCGTTCGGTGGTTCGCGAAGCCGAGCTGGGCGATGACTTCGATCCGTCGAACCTCGACATCAGCGAATCCATCGAACGCGTTCTGCACCACCCGGCCGTAGCGAGCAAAAGCTTCCTGATCACCATCGGCGACCGCACCATCACCGGCCTCGTGGCCCGTGACCAGATGGTCGGCCCATGGCAGGTTCCGGTGGCCGACGTCGCCGTCACCGCCACCAGTTTCGACGTCTACACCGGTGAAGCGATGGCCATGGGCGAGCGCACTCCGCTGGCGCTGCTGGACGCCCCGGCGTCGGGCCGCATGGCCATCGGCGAAACCCTGACCAACATTGCCGCTTCGCGCATCAACAAGATCTCCGACATCAAACTGTCGGCGAACTGGATGTCCGCTGCCGGCCACCCGGGCGAAGATGCACGTCTGTACGACACCGTGAAAGCGGTCGGCATGGAACTGTGCCCTGAACTGGGCATCACCATCCCGGTCGGCAAGGACTCGATGTCCATGGCCACCCGCTGGAACGACAACGGTGAAGAAAAAACCGTGACCTCGCCAATGTCGCTGATCGTGACCGGTTTCGCCCCAGTGGCTGACATCCGTCAGACCCTGACCCCGGAACTGCGCATGGACAAGGGCACCACCGACCTGATCCTGATCGACCTTGGTCGCGGTCAGAACCGTATGGGTGCCTCGATCCTCGCTCAGGTTCACGGCAAGCTCGGCAAACACGCGCCGGACGTCGACGACGCCGAAGACCTGAAAGCCTTCTTCGCGGTGATCCAGGGCCTCAACGCCGACGGTCACCTGCTGGCTTACCACGACCGTTGCGACGGTGGTCTGCTGACCTCCGTGGTGGAAATGGCGTTCGCCGGCCACTGCGGTCTGAGCCTGAACCTGGACAGCGTTGCCGAAAATTCGGCCGAAATCGCTGCGATCCTGTTCAACGAAGAACTGGGTGCAGTGATCCAGGTCCGTCAGGACGCCACCCCGGATATCCTCGCGCAATTCAGCGCGGCCGGTCTGGGTGACTGTGTGTCGGTGATCGGCCAGCCGATCAACAATGGCCAGATCAACATCACCTTCAACGGTGACACCGTGTTCGAAGGCCAGCGTCGTCTGCTGCAGCGTCAGTGGGCCGAGACCAGCTACCAGATCCAGCGTCTGCGCGACAACGCCGACTGCGCCGAGCAAGAGTTCGACGCGCTGCTGGAAGAAGACAACCCGGGCCTGAGCGTCAAGCTGAGCTACGACGTCAATCAGGACATCGCCGCGCCTTACATCAAGAAAGGCATCCGCCCACAGGTGGCCGTGCTGCGTGAGCAGGGCGTCAACGGTCAGGTGGAAATGGCCGCCGCGTTCGACCGCGCCGGTTTCAACGCGATCGACGTGCACATGAGCGACATTCTCGCCGGCCGTGTCGACCTGAACGAGTTCAAAGGTCTGGTGGCCTGCGGTGGTTTCTCCTACGGCGACGTCCTCGGCGCCGGTGAAGGCTGGGCCAAGTCGGCACTGTTCAACAGCCGTGCCCGCGATGCGTTCCAGGGCTTCTTCGAGCGTAACGACAGCTTCACCCTCGGCGTGTGCAACGGTTGCCAGATGATGTCCAACCTGCACGAGCTGATCCCGGGCAGCGAGTTCTGGCCGCACTTCGTGCGCAACCGCTCCGAGCAGTTCGAAGCGCGCGTGGCGATGGTGCAGATCCAGGAATCGAACTCGATCTTCCTGCAGGGCATGGCCGGTTCGCGCATGCCGATCGCCATCGCGCACGGTGAAGGCCATGCCGAGTTCTCCAGCGAAGAAGCCCTGCTGGAAGCCGATCTGTCGGGTTGCGTGGCGATGCGTTTCGTCGACAACCACGGTAAGGTCACCGAAGCCTACCCGGCCAACCCGAACGGTTCGCCGCGCGGGATTACCGGTCTCACCAGCCGCGACGGTCGTGTGACGATCATGATGCCGCACCCGGAGCGGGTGTTCCGCGCGGTGCAGAACTCGTGGCGTTCGGAAGACTGGACCGAGGATGCTCCTTGGATGCGCATGTTCCGTAACGCGCGTGTCTGGGTGAACTAAGCGTCGTGTACAAGCTCGGGTTTTTTGTTCCTGACAGTCATGTCGAGGTGGTCAAGGACGCTGTATTCGCTGCCGGTGGTGGGCGGATCGGGGACTATGACCACTGTGCTTGGCAGGTGCTTGGGTCTGGTCAGTTTCGGCCTTTGCACGGCAGTCAGCCGTTCATTGGCGAGGCGGGGCAGGTTGAGCGGGTTGAGGAATGGAAGGTTGAGCTTGTGGTGGTGGATGAGTTGATCGTGGCTGTTGTGGCGGCGTTGAAGCTCAGTCATCCGTACGAGACGCCGGCTTATGAGGTGTGGCGGCTGGAAGATTTCTGAGTCTTTGGCCGCTGATAAAAGAACCGCTGAAAGTGATTTCAGCGGTTTTTTTTGCCTGCTTTTTGCTGGTAATGCCAAAGCGCTATATAGGATGATCGAGTCATAACGACAAAAGGATTTCTCGCATGTTTCTTACCCGTCATCGTTTCACCGTATGTATGGCCTCGGTTGTTGCCGGAGGTTTTTTCAATCAAGTCAGAGCGGCAGAGACGATCAGCGATGCCTTCAATCGGGTGGACGTTCCTCATAAGCTGGACCTTAGTCGTTATGCTCGAACTGCGAACGGTATCCATGCCGCTGAAAGTATCCAAACGATAAGCCCTGCACTCGATTTCGACCCGATCTTCGGGCCTCCAGGGTCTGGATTTCCGGTCAATGGGGATAAGTCCAACGTCCTTTACAACGCTGTCATGACGATCTCTCAAGGTGCTGCAGGCATTAGTGCAGCCATCGAAAGTCTCGCTGCTGGCAGCAATGCCAATTTGAGCAGCGCCACACTGGCCGCCAGTTCGTCGGTAATGACCAGCATGCGTACAGCGATGCAGCAAATGGGCAGCGATAGCGGCTTGCGGGTGGGGCTTGATTCATCGCAGACCCCAGTTCTGGCGGCCACTGACGTTGCGAACACTGTTCGCAATCTGAACGATCCAAGCGCACCGGGCCGCGTATGGCTGCAAGGCATTGGCAGCTACGGCAAGCTCGACGGCGAACAGGGCAATTCCAGTTTTGAGCAACGAACGGCTGGCACTGTGCTGGGCGTGGATTGGTCGCTTTCGCCCGAATGGCGCATGGGCGTACTCGGTGGTTATTCGAAGACTGACCTCGACAGCCATAGCTTCGAGGGCACGCTGCACAGTTGGCATGTCGGCGCGTACGCCATGCGCCAGGATGGGCCTCTGGCGTTACGCCTGGGGGCGGCTTACAGCGGCCATGACGGAGATAATAAGCGAACGGTTGAATTCGAAGGCTTCAGCGACCGGCCAAAAGGCAACTACGATGCCGACAGCCAACAAGCCTTTGCGGAACTGGGCTATTTGTTGGGCAGTGGCCGGCTCAACGTCGAGCCATTCGCCAATCTGGGGTACCAGCGTTATCACCGCGAAGGGTTCACTGAAAAAGGCGGCTTGGCCGCGTTGGCCGTGGACTCCCAGACCCAGGATAACTTCAGCAGCACGTTCGGCGTGCGACTGGCGCAGCTTAATCAGTTGCAGAACGGTATCAGCGTAACGCCGAGGGGTAGCCTTGGCTGGCGCCACACTTACGGCGACGTAGAAAGTGAAACCCGTCAGGCCTTTGTTTTGGGTGGCTCCGGGTTCAATGTCCAGGGCAGTGCTTTGGATCGCGACAGCCTGATAGTCGGGGCAGGTGTGGACGTCGGGATCTCTGCACGCCAAACCCTGAGTATTGGTTACAACGCCGAGGTGGGTAGCAATAGTCGTAATCAAGCGTTGACCGGGCAGTGGCAGATGAGTTTCTAGAGGCAAAATGTAAACCCGCGGAAAGCAAATTCTGCGGGTTTTTTGTTGGCCACGATTTGAGGGGTTAACTCATTTAACTGTGGAAGTTGGCTTGCCGGCGATGGCGCCCTTATAGTCGACCATGCTCTTGTTGATTGGGTGAATATCCATTCTTTTGGTTGCTGCGGCTGGCGGTTTCGCCCTTACGGCGACTCACTTTTTTACAAGCGCCTAAAAAAGTAAGCAAAAAACGCTTGCCCCAACGTTCGGCCCGCTCGCTGAGGCTCGGGGTTCCTTCGCTCCGGGATTGATCCGGGCGCATCGCCTCCGGTTTGCTTCGCTGCACCTCCTCTCGATGTGTTCGACTTCGTCGAACGGTCGCTGCGCTCCCACCCTCCGGATCAATCCCTCCACTCAGCCTGCCGACGGGGCCGGTGGATCAAGATCAAAAGCTGCAGCCGAGCTTGCGCTCATCCTGTTGAGTGGTGAAGAGCACGGGGTGTTCGGTTTTTGATTTGTGTTGGAGCTGCCCCTCATCGGAACGCCGACCGCCCAGCCCTTTCCCGAGGGAGAGGGGGCCGATTTTTGGGCTTTTCAGGATATGAGTTCGACTCGGTATTTCACGTCGGCGTACATCCACCAAACACCTCGGTCAGTCCCTTCTCCTCTGGGTGAGGGGGGGGTGAGGGGCTTTTGATCTGTTTCAGAGTCTGAATTCGATTCGGTATTTCACGTCGGCGTACATCCACCAAACACCTCGGTCAGTCCCCTCTCCCTCTGGGAGAGGGCTAGGGAGAGGGTTTGTTTTTGGTTGTTTAATGATGTGTCGAATAACCAGAACCTTCCCACAAGGTTTTCAGGTTGTCCGTCGGACGCCCGCTCTCTAGGCTTTGTCTGTCGCTGCCAATTCAGCGACCGGGCGTGAGATCCCCGGAATGCTTGCAACTAGCGCCAACACCACGATAATTGGCGCCAGCTCAATCTGCTGCCTGCTTTATGGCGGCTGTGTGCGGGCAGACTTCGGTCTGGCCGGTTGCCTGCTCCGGTGGATCTCACCCTGCACATAGCTGCCACCTCTTTGCCGCGTGAGATCCGGCGAACGATGGCATCTTCACACGCCGTAGCAGGAGTTGAATTTTGGACAAACTGATCCCCGACCCACCCCACGAAACCACAGCACCCCCCGTAGACGCTATCCGCGTCGAAGACCTGACGAAAGACCGTGAAGCCATCAAGCGCGCTGTCGATTTCTACTTCACTCCGCAAACCGCTCAGGCGCATCAGCCCAGCACAATGTTCATGGTCAACCCCAACGTCGACCCCGAAACCCTGCTGGCCCACGCCTACGAATCGTTGGCCTGCGCCAGTGCCATGGCCAGCAACTTCGCCAACGAACTCAGCGGCCTGCAACGCAGCACCGCACTGGCGATCCAGCAAATCGTCATGCTCGCCGAACTGGCGGTAAACCGCGCGCTGGACCGGGTCGATCCGCAAACCTGATTCATCGGATGATCATCGCAAACCGGCTCGTCCCGTCGCGGACCTCATCTCCTTTCTGGGGAGTTGAGACCTCGCGTGGGAGCGAGCCGTCGGCAACCGACTTTTGGATTCAATGCCCAGGTTTGCCTTGATGATGACCGATCATCGGAAACCACCGCTTACCTGTAATTTCTGACAGTGGTGCGCTTCGGCCAACTTCTATCTGATGAGACCTCCAACCACAACGGGTAAGAAGGATTTTGCTATGTCTACTGAAAAAAATACTGTGCCAGTAATTACCTCTTTAAAAGACAGTAAAGGTGCGGAGATTCCAAACGGTGGTACCACCTCGGCCACCGCTGTTGAGTTGAGTGGCCTGGCGCCTGCTGCTGATACCGTCGAAATTTTTGACAATGCTGCTGTGAAGGGGCGCGTAACCGCTAACGCTGCAGGCGATTGGCTCTTTCACTTGACAGGGTTGTCAGTGGGGGTTCATTCGATCACGGCCAAAGGAGAGGCTGGCACTTCCGCAGCACACAGGTTTACCGTTGTCGCCGCCAAGTAAACACCCGATAAAAAGCCGCTGAGCTCCACAGCCCAGCGGCTTTCCGTTTATCAGTGAGGCTGGTGAATTTTGCCGAGGGTTAAACCTTGGCGCTGACCTCACTCCGATTAACCAACGCCTCAATCGCCCCACTCAAACTCGCCGCTTTCTCACCAATCAACAAATGCCAGACCCCATCTTCCAAGGGGCTGACACCCTGGCAACCCAACGCTTTCAACTGAGCCTCGGACAACGCTTTTCCATCGGCCAATTGCAGGCGAATACGCGTCAGCGCGATGCAGTCCAGTTGCAGCACATTCTCGCTACCGCCCAGTGCCGTCAGCCATTGTTGAGCTTCCGGTGCAGCGACCAACGCAGCTTTCGATTCCTCGACCACCACCGCAGGCGCAGCCACAAGTGCACGCCCCAGCGCCGGCATGGCGAGGCGGATTTCATCGGCGATGCTGTCGGCCAATGGCCCCACAACAACCTGCAAACTGCCGCCCTTGCCCGGGCGTACCACGGCCATCGCACCCAGTGCCTTCAAGTCAGCGTCGGAAGCCTTGTTGCGATCAACCATTTCAAGGCGCAGACGAGTCGTGCAGGCGCCCACGGTAAGCAGATTCTCGGCACCGCCCAAGGCCTTGATGTACGCCGCCGCACGTTCGTTTTCCGTGAGCACCGACTTCTCGGTGGCGGCCACGTCCTCACGCCCCGGCGTCTTCAGATTGAAGCGGCGGATACAGAAATCAAACACCGCGTAATACACCACGGCGTACGCCAGCCCGACCGGAATCACCAACCAGCCATTGGTCGAGCGCCCCCAACCCAGCACCATGTCGATGAAGCCGCCAGAGAAGGTAAAACCCAAATGGATGTTCAGCGCATTGGTGATCGCCATCGACAACCCGGTCAGCAGCGCATGTAGCAGATACAGCAGTGGCGCCAAAAACATGAAGGCGAATTCAATCGGTTCGGTCACCCCGGTCAGGAATGATGTCAGCGCCATCGACAGGAAGATCCCGCCCATGACCTTGCGCCGCTCCGGCAGGGCGTTGCGGTACATCGCCAGACACGCGGCGGGCAGGCCGAAGATCATCATCGGGAACATGCCGGTCATGAACTGGCCACCCTTCGGGTCGCCGGCGAAGTAGCGCGACAGGTCACCCGTCACCAGAGCACCGGTCGTTGGATCGGTGAAGTTGCCGAACACGAACCACGCCATGTTGTTGAGGATGTGGTGCAGGCCAGTAACGATCAGCAGGCGGTTGAACACGCCAAACACGAACGCGCCGATGCTGCCGCTTTCCATCATCAGCGCACCAAAAGCGTTGATGCCGTGCTGGATCGGCGGCCAGATGTAGCCGAACACCACGCCCAAACCGACGGCGGCGAAGCCAGTGACAATCGGCACAAACCGCCGGCCACCGAAGAACGCCAGGTATTCCGGCAGCTTGATGTCCTTGAAGCGGTTGTACAGTGCGCCGGCCATCAGGCCGCTGACGATCCCGGCGAGCATGCCCATGTTGATGCTCGGGTCGAGCACCTTGAGCGTGGAGATCATCACCAGATAACCGATCACCCCGGCCAGGCCGGCGGTGCCGTTGTTGTCCTTGGCGAAACCGACGGCGATGCCGATGGCGAAGATCATCGCCAGGTTGGCGAAAATGACTTGGCCGGCATCGTGAATGATCGCGATGTTCAACAGGTCGGTGTCACCCAGACGCAGCAGCAGGCCGGCAATCGGCAGGATCGCGATCGGCAGCATCAGCGCACGGCCGAGGCGTTGCAGGCCTTCGATGAAGAGTTGGTACATGGTGGTTCTCCCTGCTCTTTATAGAGAGCTTGTTGTTAGTGCAGAGGCCAATGCTGGTGGCAGGCCTGACGTACCGCAGCAGCGCTGTTGAGTTTCAACAGGTCGAGGCTGAGGCGTTGGCATTCGGCCTCGTGCAACTGGCGCACGCGATCCTTGATTTCACCGATCTGTACCGGGCTCACCGACAGCTCGGTCACGCCGAGGCCGATCAGCACCGGGGTTGCCAGCGGATCGGAAGCGAGGGCACCGCACACGCCGACCCAGCGCTTGTGCACCGCTGCACCTGCGCAGGTCATGGCGATCAGCCGCAGCAGCGCCGGGTGTAGCGCATCGACCCGAGCGGCCAAACCTGCGTGGTCGCGGTCCATGGCCAGGGTGTATTGCGACAGGTCGTTGGTGCCGATCGACAGGAAGTCGGCGTGCTCGGCCAGTTGTTCGGCTTGCAGCGCGGCGGCGGGCACTTCGATCATCACACCGATTTCCGGGCGCTGATTGATGCCCAACTCCAGGCACAGCGCATCGACCCGTTGGCGGATGTGCAGCAGTTCGTCGACTTCGGTGACCATCGGCAACAGGATCCGGCAACGGCGCAGCGGGCTGACTTGCAGCAGCGCGCGCAGTTGCTGATCAAGGATTTCCGGGCGGGCCTGAGCCAGACGAATGCCACGCAAGCCGAGCACCGGGTTGGCTTCGGCGGGCAGCGGCAGGTAGTCGAGTTGCTTGTCGCCACCGACATCGATGGTGCGGATGATCACCGAGTGCTCACCCATCGCATCGAGCACGGCTTGATAGGCAGAGCGCTGTTCTTCGACGTCCGGCGCCGTTTGCCGGTCGACGAACAGAAACTCGGTGCGCAACAGGCCAACGCCATCGGCG
Source organism: Pseudomonas sp. LF020 (assembly GCF_053456425.1). Classification (NCBI taxonomy): domain Bacteria; kingdom Pseudomonadati; phylum Pseudomonadota; class Gammaproteobacteria; order Pseudomonadales; family Pseudomonadaceae; genus Pseudomonas; species Pseudomonas sp. LF020. The sequence continues at coordinate 278,716 of NZ_JBRFIX010000003.1, read as the reverse complement.
CCGTTGGCAAAGGCGTCCGCCGCCTCATGGCTGGAGGCAACATTGGCAACCACTTCGATGTGCACACCGTTGCGGGTTTCGGCCGGCAAGTGAGCGTTGGCTTGTTGCGCATCGCGGCGTTGCTGACGGTCGATTTGCGCCTGCTGCACTTCGGCCTGGCGTTCGGCGTTCGGCGTCAGTTCGAGGCGGCCGCCATCGGCATCCAGCACCACAGACTGACCTTGTGGCTGATCGAGCAGAACCGAACCCAGCGCCACCAGGCACGGCAGGCCTTTGCCGCGCGCCAGAATCGCCACGTGCGACGTCGCGCCGCCTTCGGCCATGCACAACCCGGCGACGCCTTGCGCGCTGAGTTGCAGAAGGTCCGACGGCGTCAGTTCATGCGCAGCGACGATGGCCCCGGCCGGCACATCGTAATGCCAGGCTTCGCCGAGCAGGGCGCGCAGCACCCGTTGCTTGAGGTCGCGCAGGTCGTTGGCGCGTTCGGCCAGCAGCGCACTGCCGGTATGTTGCAGCACTTCGCACTGCACGTCGATCGACTGGCTCCAGGCGTGAGTCGCCGCCGTGCCTTGGTCGATAGCATGCTGCGCGGCATCGAGCAGGGCCGGGTCTTCGAGCAGTGCCAGATGCGCGGCGAAGATCGCTTCTTCGTCGCTGTTCCGGTGCTTTTTCGCTTGGGCGAGGGTCGCGTTGATTTCGCCGCGAACCTGATTCAGCGCCGACTCAAGCACTTGCTGTTGCACCAGCGGATCATGCTTGCCCGCATCCGCCGGCAGGCTGATCGCGTTGAGGCGAAACAGCGGCCCGCCGACCAGTCCCGGTGCGGCGCACACCCCTTGCAGCACGCCAGCTTCGGCCGGGCGTTTTTGCGGTGCGGCGCTGACCGGAGCAGCGGCGTGATGATCGTCGGGCAGAGCCGTCGCCAACGCATTGAGCAAGGCTTGCAGCGCGGCTTCGGCGTCCGGTCCCTGGCAGCTGACCTGCACTTGATCCTGTTCGCCGATGGCCAGACCCATCAGCCCGATCAGGCTGTTGCACGGCGCCGATTTGCCGGCGAAGTGCAGGTGCGACTGGCTCTTGAAGCCTTGTGCGGTCTGGCGAATCAGCGCGGCCGGGCGCGCATGCAAGCCGCCGCGATGAGCGACCAATACTTGACCCTGAACCTCTGGGCCACCCATCTGTTCAGTCGCCGCCGTGGCATTGTTGCGCGCGACGATGTGCAACAACGGTTCGCCAACTTTCACCGCTTTAAGCGTGATCGGGCGCACCTGGAAATCCTGGCTGTTAGTCAGGATCAACAGGCTGACCAGGCTTTTGCATTGCTGGCCGACCTTGTCCAGGTCGTAGCGCAACAACGGCTGGCCGTTGCTGACCCGGGTGCCTTGCTTGACCAGCATCGAGAAGCCTTCGCCGTTCAGTTCAACGGTGTCCAGGCCCAGATGCAGGAGGATTTCCGCGCCGTTGTCGGCGCGCACGGTCAGCGCGTGGCCGGTGCGGGCGACATGGATGATCTCCCCGGCGCAGGGCGAGTACAGGGTGTCATTCAGCGGGTCGATGGCGATGCCGTCACCCATCGCGCCGCTGGCGAACACCGCGTCCGGGACTTTGGCGAGCGTGAGCACCGGGCCGCTGAGCGGGGCGCTGAGGGTCAGCTCTTTATTGTTGTTGTGCATGGCTCGGTCTCATCAGTAATTTCGCTGTCCCCTGTAGGAGCTGCCGCAGGCTGCGATCTTTTGATCTTGTTTTTTCAACGTCAAAATCAAAAGATCGCAGCCTGCGGCAGCTCCTACAGGGTTGTGCATCAATCAACGGTTTTCCGTCCGCCGACAGGGTTGTGCATCGTTCAGCAGTGGTTAGTGCGTACGGGTCACTTTGCTCAGGTGGCGCGGCTGGTCCGGGTCCATGCCGCGGGCCACGGCCAGGCCGGCGGCCATCACGTAGAAGCTCTGGATCGCCAGAATCGGATCGAGGGCCGGGTGTTCGGCGCGACTCAGGGTCAGGTCGCGTTCAAGGATGTCGTCCGGCGCCGCGAGCAATACACGGGCGCCGCGTTGCCGCATCTCCGCCGCAAGGCTGATCAGACCGGCCTGCTCGGCACCGCGTGGGGCGAACACCAGCAGCGGGTAGTGCTCGTCGATCAGCGCCATCGGGCCGTGGCGGACTTCGGCACTGCTGAAGGCTTCGGCCTGAATTGCCGAGGTTTCCTTGAATTTCAGCGCGGCTTCCTGAGCGATGGCAAAACCGGCGCCACGACCAATGACCATCAGGCGTTCGCAATCGCGCAGCGCTTCGATGGCCACGCTCCAGTCCTGTTTCGCTGCTTCGCGCAGGCCTTCGGGCAAGGCGTTGTGCGCCTCCAACAGTTCGTTGTCCTCTTTCCAGTGCGCGATCAGGCGGGCGCTGGCGCTGAGGGTGGCGATGAAACTCTTGGTCGCGGCGACGCTGCTTTCGGTGCCGGCGAGCAGTGGCAGGCTGAATTCGCAGGCCGCTTCCAGTGGTGAATCGGCGGCGTTGACCATCGACACACTGAGCGCGCCACGCTTGCGCAGCAGGCGCAGGCTGTTGACCAGATCCGGACTTTGCCCCGATTGCGAAAAGGCGAACGCGACTTGACCGCTGACCTTCAGCGGCGCCTGCTGCATGGTCACCACCGACATCGGCAACGACGCCACCGGCACCCCCAGTTGCTGCATGGTCAGGTAGGCGAAGTAGCTCGCCGCGTGGTCGGAACTGCCGCGCGCGACGGTCATCGCCACTTGCGGCGGCTGCCGGCGCAGACGCCCGGCGATCTCGATCATTTGCGGGTCGAGCTGTTGCAGTTGGGCTTGCACGGCCTCGAACGAGGACAGCGCCTCTTCAAGCATTTTTGAAGTCAATGTCTTCTCCTTCGACCATGACGGCGGTCAGTGTGAGTGAGCGATCCAGCCGCACGCAGTCGGCCCAGGCACCCGGTTCGAGGCGCCCGCGTTCGTTGATGCCGAGGTAGTCGGCGGGAAATTGCGACAGGCGCTGCGAGGCCTCGGCGATCGGCAGTCCGATCTTCACCAGATTGCGCAGGGCCTGATCCATGGTCAGGGTGCTGCCGGCCAGCGTGCCGTCGGGCAGGCGCACGCCGCCCAGGCATTTGGTCACGGTGTGGCTGCCGAGCTTGTATTCACCGTCGGGCATGCCGGCGGCGGCGGTCGAATCGGTGACGCAGTACAGGCACGGGATCGAACGCAGTGCCACGCGGATCGCACCGGGGTGCACGTGCAGCAAGTCCGGGATCAGTTCGGCGAATTTGGCATGGGCCAACGCGGCGCCGACGATCCCCGGTTCGCGGTGATGCAGCGGGCTCATGGCGTTGTACAAATGGGTGAAACTGGTGGCGCCGGCATCCAGGGCGGCGACGCCTTCCTCGTAGCTGCCGAGGGTGTGGCCGATCTGCATGCGGATGCCGCGGCTGCTCAGTTCACGAATCAAGCCGTCGTGGCCGGCGATTTCCGGAGCGATGGTGATCACCCGGATCGGCGCCAGCGCCAGGTATTCCTCGACTTCAGCCATCAACGCGGTGTGGGCGAAATTCGGTTGCGCGCCGAGTTTGCCGGGGTTGATGTACGGGCCTTCGAGGTGTACGCCGAGTACTCGGGCGGTGCCGTGCGGACGTTGTTCGCAGAACTCGCCGACCTCTTTCAGCACGCTGGAGATCTCGGCACTCGGCGCGGTCATGGTGGTGGCCAGCAGCGAAGTGGTGCCGAAACGTACGTGGGTTTTGGTGATGGTTTCGAAGGCGCTGGCGCCTTCCATGATGTCTTTGCCACCACCGCCGTGGACGTGCAGATCGATGAAACCCGGCAGCAGGTAGGGCAGGTCATTGTCGGCCGGATCGCAGGGCACGCCTTCGATCGACACGACTTTGCCGTGTTCGTGGATCAGCCGACCGCGAACCCAGCCGCTGGCGGTAAGGATGTTGTCTTCGGACATTTCGGTTCTCGCTTATGGCTGCTCTTAACGACGCAGCTCTGCAACAAAGTCGTAGTAGTCGTTGCGGCAATAGGTGTCGGTGACTTCGATCGGCGTGTTGTCTTCCAGGTAGCCGACCCGGGTCATCAGCAGCATGGCGGTGCCGGGGGCGATGCCGACCAGCGCTGCGAACTCGTCCGAGGCGTTGATCGCCTGAATGTGCTGCAGGGCGCGAACGATGGGTTTGCCGATGCCGTCGAGGTATTCGTAAAGCGAATCGCCGACCAGGTGCGGCTTGGGCATGATCGAGGCGGGCAGGGTGCTCATCTCGATGGCCATCACCGTGTCGTCGGCCTTGCGCAGGCGTTTCATGCGCGCGACCTTGTCGTTCGGCGACAGGCTCAGGCGGATCAGTTCTTCGTGGGTCGGCAGGGTGATTTCGCGTTCCAGCCACTGCGAGCTGGGGACGAAGCCCTTGAGGCGAAGCATTTCGCTGAAGCCCGAGAGGCGTGACAGCGGTTGTTCCAGCCGGGGGGTGATGAAGGTGCCGGAACCTTGCAGGCGGCGGATCAGACCTTGATCGAGCAGCACTTCCAGCGCCTTGCGCGCGGTGACCCGGGAGATCCCCAGTTGCTCGCTGAGGTTGCGCTCGGAGGGCATGGCCTGCTCGGCCTTCCAGTGCCCGGAATGGATCGCCGATTCCAGATTGCGCGCCAGCTGCAGGTACAGCGGCGTCGGCTGGGAGTCATCTGGGCGTAGGGCCTGGAGGTCGTTCATGTAGGTCATTTCCGACGCGAGTATAGGATTGTTGTGGCTCGCTTGTGGGGCGGAAATTAATACCACTTGAATACCATGTCAACGCGGGGAATCGAGCTGTGGCCCAATGAAATGGCGGGTTTCGGGGGGTGTGGTTTGAAGTGGTATTAGCGGTGGGCTTCAAAAAACAAAAGATCGCAGCCTGCGGCAGCTCCTACAGTGGGAAGTGGTATCAACCCTGTAGGCGCTGCCGCAGGCTGCGATCTTTTGATTTATTTTTTCGAGAGCGACCAAAGGTAGCGGTAGTGCTCATATCTGTGGCGAGGGAGCTTGCTCCCGCTGGGCTGCGAAGCGGCCCCAAACCCTATCTCCGCTAACTGTCTGACATACCGCGCGTTCAGCTTTTACGACTGCTGCGCAGCCGAGCGGGACGGTGCGTCGATTCGACAAGCTCCCTCGCCATAGGTTTTCGGTCAGCCTAAGGGCGAATCTCGATCATCGTACCGTCCGGCACCAGACCCCAGACTTCACGCATGTCCATGTTGCGCATGGCGATGCAGCCGTCGGTCCAGTCCAGGGTGTGGAACAGGTCTTCGGGAGTTTCTTCCGAATCCGGGGTGCCGTGGATCATGATCATCCCGCCAGGCTCGACGCCTTCGCGGCGGGCGCGGGCCGAATCGCTGATGTTCGGGTAGGAGATGTGCATCGCCAGGTTGAATTTTTCACTGACCTTGCGCCAGTCGATCCAGTAGAAACCTTCCGGCGTGCGTTTGTCGCCTTCAATCAGTTTCGGTCCTTTTTTCGCGCCCTTGCCCAGGGAAATGCGATAGGTCTTGATCGGTTTGCCGTCGGCAATCAGCTGCAGTTGATGCGCCGATTTGAGCACCAGGATTTTTTCGATCATCGGGGTATTCGACGGCGTGACGGTGGTCACGAAGGAGGCTTGTGAGACCGTGACGAACGACAGGCAAAGCAGGGCAAGCAACCAGCGCATTGAAACGATTCCCCAAGAGTGACGCAATGTTAAGTGTAGGAGCTGCCGCAGGCTGTGATCTTTTGATCTTTGATTTTTTGAGTCAGCTGATGGCGGGCTGGACCAACGGCGGAATCGATTCCGAACGAACCGGATACGCCTCGATCCGTCGATCCGCGAAGAAGCATTCTAAGGTACGCCCCACGGTGCGGAAAGCCAGCTCGTCCCACGGGATGTCGGCTTCGTCGAATAGTTGCACTTCCAGGCTCTCGGGGCCGGCGGCAAAGTCCAGATCGGCCAGTTCGGCGCGGAAGAACACATGCACCTGACTGATGTGCGGCACATCGATCAGGGTATAGATGCTCAGGTTGCGCACCCGGGCGCAGGCTTCCTCGGCGGTTTCGCGGATCGCGGCCTGCTCGATGGTTTCGCCGTTTTCCATGAAACCGGCAGGCAGCGTCCAGTAACCGAGGCGTGGCTCGATGGCACGGCGGCAGAGCAACACTTTGCTGCCCCAGGTCGCGACGCAACCAGCGACGATATTGGGGTTTTGATAGTGAATGGTCTGACAGCTGTCGCAGACAAATCGCAGCCGCGAGTCGCCTTCGGGAATGCGCTGGGTCACCGGGTTGCCGCACTGGCTGCAAAATTTCATGCTGGGGTTCCTGAATGCTGCGCCTATCTTGGCGTGCAGCGGTGCCGGTCGGCAAGTTGTCGTTTCGCGACATGGCCCGGTCAGGGGCTTGGGCGGCTGCAATGATTGGTGCATGATGCAGGGTAAGGCACAGATCGAGAACACTCATGCTGGACGAGCTACTGCATAGGGTAAGCAACCACACACCGCGCACGCTGGAGACCGATAAACGTTTCCCCGAGGCCGCTGTCCTGGTGCCGATCACCCGCAGTGACGAGCCCGAGCTGGTGCTGACCCTGCGCGCCAGCGGCCTCTCGACCCATGGCGGCGAGGTGGCCTTCCCCGGCGGACGCCGTGACCCGGAAGACCCCGATCTGATCTTCACCGCTCTGCGCGAAGCCGAGGAAGAAATCGGCCTGCCACCGGGGCTGGTCGAGGTCATCGGCCCGCTCAGCCCGCTGATCTCCCTGCACGGCATCAGGGTTACGCCGTATGTCGGGGTGATCCCCGACTTCGTCGAATACCAGGCCAACGATGCCGAGATCGCAGCGGTATTCAACGTGCCGCTGGAGTTCTTCCGTAAAGATCCGCGCGAACACACGCACCGTATCGATTACCAGGGCCGCAGCTGGTATGTGCCGAGTTATCGCTATGGCGAATTCAAGATTTGGGGTTTGACCGCTATCATGATCGTCGAACTGATCAATCTGCTCTATGACGAAAAGATCAGTCTGCATCGTCCGCCCAAAAGCTATATCAACACCTGAAGCCATCGCTCGAATGGCCCGTCAACGTGAGCCCTGAGGAAAACAAGATGAAATACCGCCTGGGCGACGCCCGCGTCGAAACCCATCCACAGAGCTGGGTCGCGCCCAATGCCGTGCTGGTGGGCAAGGTCAGACTGGAAGAGGGCGCCAACGTCTGGTTCAACGCCGTGCTGCGCGGCGACAACGAACTGATCCTGATCGGCAAGAACAGCAACGTCCAGGACGGCACGGTGATGCACACCGACATGGGCTATCCGCTGACCATCGGCACCGGCGTGACCATCGGTCACAACGCCATGCTGCATGGCTGCACCGTCGGCGACTACAGCCTGATCGGCATCAACGCGGTGATCCTCAACGGCGCGAAAATCGGCAAGAACTGCATCATCGGCGCCAATTCGCTGATCGGCGAAGGCAAGGAGATCCCCGATGGCTCGCTGGTGATGGGCTCGCCGGGCAAGGTCGTGCGTGAACTCACCGAGCCGCAGAAGAAAATGCTCGAAGCCAGCGCCGCGCACTATGTGCACAACTCGCAGCGCTATGCGCGTGACCTGGTCGAGCAGGAAGAATGAGCACGCCTGAAAGACCGGTCGCCTCGCCATGCGTGAATATCTGCGCACTGGATGAGGACGATATTTGCACCGGCTGCCAGCGCACGGTCGCGGAGATCACCCGCTGGGGGCGCATGACCAACGATGAGCGGCGGGTGGTGCTGGGGTTGTGTCATGAACGGGCGAAGGCCAGTGGGTTGGTGTGGATGATCCCTTCGAAATCGTGATCGGCTTGAGGGTGCCCTCACCCTAACCCTCTCCCGGAGGGAGAGGGAACTGACCGGGTTGATAGTTCAAGCTACATCGACCTGAACTATTGAGACGAACTCAATTTTTGAAAAGCCCCCCAATCGGCTCCCTTTCCCCCTCGCCCCCTTGGGGGAGAGGGCTGGGGTGAGGGGGTGGCTCTTGATCTGCGGGTCCAGTAACCTGTGCGCCAATCTGACAGGTCGCCACCATGATTTTCCTCATCGCCTACATCAGCAGCGTCGTGCTGATCAACTTCGCTTTCTCCACCGCGCCACATCTGGACATCATCTGGTCGGCCTGGGGCGGGTTGGTGTTCGTGTTGCGCGACATGGTGCAAACCCGCTTCGGCCACGGTGCGCTCGTGGCGATGCTGGCGGCGCTGGTGCTGTCTTACGTCACTTCCGATCCGTCCATCGCCCTGGCCAGCGCCACGGCGTTCGCAGTGTCGGAAATCATCGACTGGCTGGTGTTCAGCGTCACCAAACGGCCGTTGCGCGACCGCCTGTGGATCAGCTCGGCGCTGAGCATTCCTCTCGATACTTTTATCTTTTTCGGCATGATCGACCTGATGACGCCGCCGGTGATCATCACCGCACTGGTCTCGAAGGTTGCCGGCGTCACTGCCGTCTGGCTGATCATGGCCTGGCGCGAGCGCAAACAGGCTGTCGCGAGCTGAGCCAAACCCTGCGGTTCATGTAAAATGCCGCGCTTTCTCCCCATGGAAAGCGCGTCTGGCGTTGCTTTCCTCGATGATCCGCTTCTTTGAGGACCTGAGATGACCCGTATCGGAACTCCATTGTCGCCAACCGCGACCCGCGTATTGCTGTGTGGCTGTGGTGAGTTGGGCAAGGAAGTGGTGATCGAGCTGCAACGCCTGGGCGTTGAAGTGATTGCCGTCGACCGTTACGCCAACGCGCCGGCCATGCAGGTTGCGCACCGCAGCCACGTGATCAACATGCTCGACGGCGCGGCCCTGCGTGCAGTCATCGAAGCCGAGAAGCCGCACTTCATCGTGCCGGAAATCGAAGCCATCGCCACCGCCACGCTGGTCGAGCTGGAAGCCGAAGGCTTCACCGTGATCCCGACCGCGCGCGCCGCGCAACTGACCATGAACCGCGAAGGCATCCGCCGTCTGGCCGCTGAAGAGCTGGACCTGCCAACCTCGCCGTACCACTTTGCCGACACCTTCGAGGACTACAGCAAAGCCGTTCAGGACCTGGGCTTCCCGTGCGTGGTCAAGCCAGTCATGAGCTCGTCGGGCAAAGGCCAGAGCCTGCTGCGCAGCGCCGATGACGTGCAGAAAGCCTGGGATTACGCGCAAGAGGGCGGTCGCGCCGGCAAAGGTCGGGTGATCATCGAAGGCTTCATCGATTTCGACTACGAAATCACCTTGCTGACCGTGCGCCACATCGGCGGCACCACGTTCTGCGCACCGGTCGGCCACCGTCAGGAGAAGGGCGACTATCAGGAATCCTGGCAGCCGCAGGCCATGAGCCCGATTGCTCTGGCTGAGTCCGAGCGCGTGGCCAAAGCCGTGACCGAGGCTCTGGGTGGTCGTGGTCTGTTCGGCGTGGAATTGTTCATCAAAGGCGATCAGGTGTGGTTCAGCGAAGTTTCGCCGCGCCCGCATGACACCGGTCTGGTGACCTTGATTTCCCAGGACCTGTCGCAGTTCGCCCTTCACGCCCGCGCCATTCTCGGTCTGCCGGTGCCGCTGATCCGTCAGTTCGGTCCGTCGGCTTCGGCGGTGATTCTGGTGGAAGGGCAGTCGACCCAGACTGCGTTCGCCAATCTGGGCGCTGCGTTGAGCGAGCCGGATACGGCATTGCGTCTGTTCGGCAAGCCTGAAGTCAACGGTCAGCGCCGGATGGGCGTAGCGTTGGCGCGGGATGAGTCGATCGAGGCTGCGCGTGCCAAGGCGACCCGGGCGGCTCAGGCTGTTGTCGTAGAACTCTAAACCGAGTCGCGACCATCGCGGGCAAGCCCGCTCCCACAGATTTTTTGGTGGTGCACAAAATTTGTGATCAACAGAGAACCCTGTGGGAGCGGGCTTGCCCGCGATAGCGATCTATCAGGCAACCTGATTCAGATCGTTATTGCGCGTTTCCTTCAGGCACAGCACAGCAATCAGGCTGAGCACCGCTGCCGCCGACACATACCCGCCGACATAACTCAAACCACCCATCGCCACCAGTTTCTGCGCGAAGAACGGAGCCGCCGAGGCGCCGACGATCCCGCCGAGGTTGTAAGCGGCCGATGCGCCGGTATAGCGCACGTGGGTCGGAAACAGTTCCGGCAGCAGCGCGCCCATCGGGGCAAACGTCACGCCCATCAAGAACAGCTCGATGCACAGAAACAGCGCCACGCCCCAGGTCGAGCCCTGTGTCAGCAACGGCTCCATCAGGAACCCGGACAGAATTGCCAGCACGCCGCCAACGATCAGCACCGGTTTGCGCCCGTAACGGTCACTCGCCCAGGCGGACAACGGCGTTGCCGCGGCCATGAACAGCACGGCAAAACACAGCAGCCCAAGAAACGTCTCGCGGCTGTAGCCGAGGGTGGATACGCCGTAGCTCAGGGAAAACACCGTCGAGATGTAAAACAGCGCGTAGCACACCACCATCGCCGCCGCGCCGAGCAGGGTGGGCGCCCAGTACTGGCTGAACAGCTCGACCAACGGCACCTTCACTCGCTCCTGACGGGCGATGGCGTTGGCGAATACCGGGGTTTCGTGGAGTTTCAAGCGCACATACAGGCCGACCATCACCAGCACCGCGCTGAGCAGAAACGGAATCCGCCAGCCCCAGCTGCGGAACTGCTCGTCGTTGAGGGTCATGGCCAGGGTCAGGAACAGGCCGTTGGCCGCGAGAAACCCAATCGACGGGCCAAGCTGCGGAAACATGCCGAACCACGCTCGTTTGCCCTTGGGCGCATTCTCCGTGGCCAGCAACGCCGCGCCACCCCATTCGCCGCCCAGGCCCAGCCCCTGACCAAAGCGTAATACGCACAATAGAATCGGTGCCCAGGCGCCAATGCTGTCGTAACCCGGCAGCACGCCGATCAGCGTGGTGCACACGCCCATCAGCAACAGCGAGGCGACCAGCGTCGATTTGCGCCCGATGCGATCACCAAAGTGGCCGAACAATGCCGAGCCCAGCGGGCGGGCGAGGAAGGCGATGCCGAAGGTGAGAAATGCCGAGAGCATCTGCGCAGTGCCGGACGTCTGCGGAAAGAACACCGGCCCGATCACCAGTGCGGCGGCCGTGGCGTAAACGTAGAAGTCGTAGAACTCGATGGCGGTGCCGATGAAACTCGCCGTTGCCACGCGGGTGGCGGAGTTGGTCGGCTGGGCAGGCGCGGTGGCGCTGTAAGCGGTACTGGTCGTCATGCGGTGATCCCTGACAGTCATGGCTCCGTTGGAGCGAATTATTATGGTCGAGCACCCAGGGATGTGGGATGAGGCGCGAGCGCTGTTTCGAGTAGGAACAGTCGCCGGGGTAGTGCGGAAAATGGCCGAAACCGCCTTAGTGCGGGGTAAGCACAGGGCTCGGCATCGCTTGGGTAAGCGGCTCGATTATAGGAAGGGGGCTAACGAATGAACAAGAGCAAAGATCGCTGCTGTCGGGCTTTCTGTGGCGAGGGAGCTTGCTCCCGCTCGGGCGCGCAGCGGCCGCATGAATCTGTGGGTAAATCAAAAGCCAGGGCTGCTTCGCAACCCAGCGGGAGCAAGCTCCCTCGCCACAAAAGCGCTTAAACCTTGGCGGGCACCGCGCTCGTATGCCAGATCAGCACCTTGCTCACCCGGTTGTCCTCGGTCTCGAGAATCTCCAGCCGGTAACGCCCGATCTTCAGACACACCGCGCTGTCCGGAATGGTCTCCAGCGCCTCGGTCACCAGACCGTTGAGGGTTTTCGGCCCGTCGCTCGGCAAATGCCAGCCCAGGCATTTGTTCAGCTCGCGGATCGACGCAGTGCCGTCGATCACCATGCGCCCGTCTGGCTGCGGATGGATGTGCGGGTTGTCGAGGCTGTGCTCGCTTTCGAATTCGCCGACGATTTCTTCGAGAATGTCTTCCAGGGTGACGATGCCCAGCACTTCGCCGTACTCGTCCACCACCATGCCCAAGCGGCGTTGCTGCTTGTGGAAATTCAGCAGTTGCAGTTGCAGCGGCGTGCTTTCCGGGACGAAGTACGGTTCGTAGCTGGCGGCCAGCAGCGCTTCGCGGGTCAGTTGGCCATCGTTGAGCAGATGGCGGATCTGCCGGGTGTTGAGTACCGCTTCGACCTGGTTGATGTCGCTGTGGAACACCGGCAGGCGTGTGCGTTTGTTCTGGCGCAGTTGTTCGATGATCGCTTCGATCGAGTCGTCGAGGTTGATGCCGTCGACATCGCTGCGCGGCACCAGAATGTCGTTGACCGTGATGTTGTCCAGCGCGTGGATCCCGGAAACCGGGTGGGTACGAGACGGATGCTCCGGGTCGTCGTTCGGGTCGGCAGGTTCTTCGTCTTCGCTTTGCTGCACCACCTGGGCTTTGCGCGCGAAGGGGCGCAGCAACAGACCGCTGATGCGGCTCAGCAGCCAGGCCAGCGGGTAAAGGATCTTCAGCGGAACGGCCAGCAAGGTATTGCCGAACGACAGCACGGCATCCGGATAACGCTGGGCCACGGTGCGCGGAAAGTAATCGGCAAATACCAGCAACACGGCGCCAGCGCCGAGGCAGGCGGCCCACGGGCCGTTTTCTTCGCAAAGGAAGATTGCCAGCAGCGTGGCAATGACCACCGCAAGGGCGCGGCACAGGGTGTTGCACAGGATCAGACTGTCGAGCGGGAAGCTCAGCTTCGCCAGCGGCTTATCGCTGGCGCGCGAGGCGGTGCGTTGCGCGAGCAAGTGCTGCTGCGCGATTTCGACGGCGGTAAACAGCCCCGACCATAAAATCAGCAGGACAAATACCGCGAGCATCGGCCCTATGGGCAAACCGTCCATTTATGCCGCCCGTCAGATGTGCAGGATGTATTCACGAACCAGTTTGCTGCCGAAATACGCCAACATCAGCAGGCAGAAACCGGCGAGGGTCCAGCGAATTGCCTTGTGGCCGCGCCAGCCGAGGCGATTACGGCCCCACAGCAGCACGCTGAACACGATCCAGGCCAGGCACGCCAGCAGGGTCTTGTGCACCAGATGCTGGGCGAACAGGTTCTCGACGAACAGCCAGCCGGAGATCAGCGACAGCGACAGCAGCGTCCAGCCGGCCCAGAGGAAGCCGAACAACAGGCTTTCCATGGTTTGCAACGGCGGGAAGTTCTTGATCAGGCCCGACGGGTGCTTGTGCTTGAGCTGGTGATCCTGCACCAGCAGCAACAAGGCCTGGAACACCGCGATGGTGAACATGCCGTAGGCGAGGATCGACAGCAGGATGTGGGCGAGGATGCCCGGCTCTTCGTCAATGATCTGCACCGTGCCGGCCGGGGCGAACTGTGCCAGCAACACTGTCGCCGCGCCGAGCGGGAACAGCAGCACCAGCAGGTTTTCCACCGGGATCCGCGAGCAGGCCAGCAGCGTCAGGGCAATGACGGCCGCGGCGATCAGGCTGGCGGCGCTGAAGAAGTCCAGGCCCAGGCCGATCGGCGTCAGCAGGTGAGTGAGCAGGCTGGCGCTGTGGGCCAGCACGGCGAGGATGCCGAGCGTAACCAGCAGGCGCTTGTTCGCCTTGGCACCGGAGGCCAGGCGGGTGCCCTGATAAAGGGTCGCAGCGGCATAAAGAAGCGCGGCGGCGATGGTAGTCAGCAAACTGGGTGACAAGGGGAGCATAAATCCTGTTAGGCAGGCCCGAAAGGCGCTGAGTTTGGCATAGAACCGCCACACCACGAAAGTGCGAGGTGTCCGCCCGACGCAGTCTTCGCTATAATCCGCGACCTGCCCACGCCGCAGGCTCGCCGAGCACATGTTGAATCCGGTCTGGGCCGCCATTATCCCGGTCTACACAGGGCCTGAAAGGATCGCGCAATGTTTGAAAACTTAACCGACCGTCTCTCGCAGACGCTGCGCCATGTCACCGGCAAGGCCAAGCTGACTGAAGACAATATCAAAGACACCCTGCGCGAAGTGCGCATGGCGTTGCTCGAAGCCGACGTCGCCCTGCCGGTGGTCAAGGACTTCGTCAATTCGGTCAAGGAGCGCGCTGTCGGCACCGAGGTGTCGCGCAGCCTGACGCCGGGCCAGGCATTCGTGAAGATCGTCCAGGCCGAACTCGAAAGCCTGATGGGCGCGGCCAACGAAGACTTGAACCTGAGCGCCGTGCCGCCCGCCGTGATTCTGATGGCCGGTCTGCAGGGTGCGGGTAAAACCACCACCGCCGGCAAACTCGCGCGCTTCCTTAAAGAGCGCAAGAAGAAGTCGGTGATGGTCGTCTCGGCGGACATCTACCGTCCGGCTGCGATCAAACAGCTGGAAACCCTGGCCAACGACATCGGCGTGACGTTCTTTCCGTCCGACCTGAGCCAGAAGCCGGTCGACATCGCCAACGCGGCTATTAAAGAAGCAAAACTGAAATTCATCGACGTGGTCATCGTCGACACCGCCGGTCGTCTGCACATCGATGAAGAGATGATGGGTGAAATCAAGGCGCTGCACGCCGCGATCAACCCGGTGGAAACCCTGTTCGTGGTCGACGCCATGACCGGTCAGGACGCCGCCAACACGGCCAAGGCCTTCGGTGATGCGCTGCCGCTGACCGGGGTGATCCTGACCAAGGTCGACGGCGATGCCCGTGGCGGTGCCGCACTGTCGGTCCGCGCGATCACCGGCAAGCCGATCAAGTTCATCGGTATGGGCGAGAAGAGCGAAGCGCTCGATCCGTTCCACCCTGAGCGTATCGCTTCGCGGATCCTCGGCATGGGCGACGTGCTCAGCCTGATCGAACAGGCTGAAGCGACCCTCGACAAGGACAAGGCCGACAAGCTGGCCAAGAAGCTGAAGAAGGGCAAGGGCTTTGACCTCGAAGACTTCCGCGATCAGCTGCAACAGATGAAGAACATGGGCGGCCTCGGCGGGCTCATGGACAAACTGCCGAGCATCGGCGGCGTCAACCTGTCGCAGATGGGCAATGCCCAGAACGCCGCAGAGAAGCAGTTCAAGCAGATGGAAGCCATCATCAACTCCATGACCCCGGCCGAGCGCCGCGACCCTGAGCTGATCAGCGGTTCGCGCAAACGCCGGATCGCCATGGGTTCCGGCACTCAGGTGCAGGACATCGGTCGCTTGATCAAGCAGCACAAGCAGATGCAGAAGATGATGAAGAAATTCACCGCCAAAGGCGGAATGGCGAAAATGATGCGCGGCATGGGCGGTATGTTGCCCGGCGGCGGCATGCCGAAAATGTGATTCAGGACACCATGACTTCGCCGGTCGTCGCACCGGCGCAGACCCTGCAAGGACGCAGGATCAACAGCAAACCCGCACTCGGCGGGAGCTGACTGGCCGTTTTCATCGACGGCTCTATATGCAAATCCGCACGGCATGCCATGGGCGCCGGAAAAAGTCATTTGCAAAAGTCCGGATATTCCTTAGAATATGCGGCCTTTCGGGCACCCATGCCCGCTGTGCATTTAGATTTGCAGCACCGACTACAGGAACGATGTTCACATGCTAACAATCCGTCTTGCCCTTGGCGGCTCCAAAAAGCGCCCGTTTTACCACCTGACCGTAACCGACTCGCGTAACCCGCGTGACGGCTCCCACAAAGAACAGGTTGGCTTCTTCAACCCTGTTGCCCGTGGTCAGGAAATCCGTCTGTCCGTGAACCAAGAGCGCGTAGCCTACTGGCTGAGCGTTGGTGCACAGCCTTCTGAGCGTGTTGCTCAGTTGCTGAAGGAATCTGCCAAGGCTGCAGCCTGAGCAGTATGAGCGCGACGCCAGAAAAAGCTGATGACCTGATCGTTGTCGGCAAGATTTTTTCGGTTCACGGCGTTCGCGGCGAGGTGAAGGTCTTTTCCTTTACCGATCCGATTGAAAACCTGTTGGACTACCGCAACTGGACGCTTCGGCGCGAAGGCGTGGTGAAACAGGTCGAGCTGGTCAGCGGCCGATCCACTCAAAAGGATCTGGTTGCCAAGCTCAAAGGCCTCGACGATCGCGATGAAGCCCGTCTTCTGAGCGGTTATGAGATTTGCATCTCGCGAAGCCTTTTGCCCAACCTGACAGGCGACGAGTACTACTGGTACCAGTTGCAGGGTCTGAGCGTCATCAACCAGGACGAGCAATTGTTCGGCAAGGTTGATCACCTGTTGGAGACCGGCGCGAACGATGTATTGGTGGTCAAGCCCTGCGCGGGCAGCCTGGATGATCGTGAGCGTTTGTTGCCCTATACAGAGCAATGCGTGCTGACCATCGATCTGGATGCAGGCGTTATGCGGGTGGAATGGGACGCGGACTTCTAAGCAATGGCCAGCCTGCGCGTAGACGTCATAACGTTGTTCCCCGAGATGTTCTCGGCCATCAGTGAGTACGGCATTACCAGTCGTGCGGTCAAACAGGGGCTGTTGCAGCTGACCTGTTGGAATCCGCGGGATTACACGACGGATCGGCATCACACTGTGGACGATCGCCCGTTTGGCGGTGGTCCGGGCATGGTGATGAAGATCAAGCCCCTGGAAGATGCTCTGGTTCAGGCCAAGGCAGCAGCCGGGGAGGCGGCGAAGGTGATTTACCTGTCCCCCCAAGGCCGTCAACTGACTCAGTCGGCGGTACGCGAGTTGGCAAAATCGGATGCATTGATCCTGATTGCCGGCCGCTATGAAGGCATTGACGAGCGCTTTATTGAGGCTCATGTCGATGAAGAGTGGTCGATTGGTGACTATGTACTGTCTGGCGGCGAGCTGCCGGCCATGGTCATGATCGATGCGGTTACACGACTGCTGCCCGGAGCTTTAGGGCATGCGGATTCCGCTGAGGAAGATTCCTTTACGGATGGTCTGCTGGATTGCCCGCACTACACCCGACCTGAGGTGTATGCGGATCAGCGTGTTCCCGACGTGTTGCTAAGTGGCAATCACGCGCATATCCGGCGTTGGCGTTTACAGCAGTCCCTTGGTAGGACCTATGAACGACGCGCCGATCTTCTGGAAAGCCGCTCGCTTTCTGGAGAAGAGAAGAAGCTGCTCGAGGAATACATCCGCGAGCGGGACGATAGTTAACAACGTATCGATGGTAGATCAGTTGATTTACCTTAGGAGCACAGCATGACCAACAAAATCATCCTTGCACTCGAAGCAGAGCAGATGACCAAAGAAATCCCTACCTTTGCCCCGGGCGACACCATTGTCGTTCAGGTGAAAGTGAAGGAAGGCGATCGTTCCCGTCTGCAAGCGTTCGAAGGCGTTGTAATCGCCAAGCGCAACCGCGGCGTGAACAGTGCGTTCACCGTTCGTAAAATCTCCAACGGTGTTGGCGTAGAACGTACTTTCCAGACCTACTCCCCGCAGATCGACAGCATGGCTGTCAAACGTCGCGGTGACGTACGTAAAGCCAAGCTGTACTACCTGCGCGACCTGTCGGGTAAAGCAGCTCGCATCAAGGAAAAACTGGCTTAAGTCCAGCTTCCGATGCAGAAAAAAGCAGCCTACGGGCTGCTTTTTTGTTGCCTGCAATTTAACCCGCCCCCTGTAGGAGCTGCCGAAGGCTGCGATCTTTTGATCTTGCTTTGTATTTGGAAGCCCGCGATTTACGAGCAATAACCCATGACCACCCGCGACCAGGAAATCCAGCGCCGCACCGAACTCTCGGTAACCCGCGTAACCAAAGCCGTCTTCCCGCCGACCACCAACCACCACAACACCCTGTTCGGCGGCACCGCCCTGGCATGGATGGACGAAGTGTCGTTCATCACCGCCACGCGCTTCTGCCGTTTGCCGCTGGTGACTGTCTCAACTGACCGCATCGACTTCAATCACGCGATCCCGGCCGGTTCCATCGTCGAGCTGGTCGGCAAAGTGATCAAGGTCGGCAACACCAGCCTCAAGGTCGAGGTGGAAGTGTTCGTGGAAAGCATGAGCTGTGATGGGCGTGAGAAAGCGATTCATGGGCAGTTCAGCTTTGTCGCCATCGACGATGACAAGCGGCCGGTGCCGGTGCTGCCTGGGTTTGCAGTCTGATCTGAATCCGAGTCGCGGCCATCGCGAGCAGGCTCACTCCTACAGTGTCTGTGTCGTCCACACCTTTTTTACGACACGGACACTGTAGGAGTGAGCCTGCTCGCGATTCGATTTATCAGGCGCCGCTGCTCTCAGGCTGAATCAACGCCAACAACGTCCACCCGGATCCCGGTTTCAAAGCAGTCTCCGGCGTCACCACATGCACCCAGCCACTGTCGTCACGCATGAACAGCAAGGTCGCCCGATTACCATGCAGTGCCTGGTAATCTTCCCAGCCAAACCCATCGGTCAACGTCGTGCTGTACAGCTCGGCGCCGTTGCTGATCAGACTGGCGAGCTTGGCGTAGGTCAGGGCCTCGCTCCCCAGCTGATTGCCGCGATGCTCAAGACTCGCCCGGTGCTTGTCACTGCGACGGCTTTCCTGACCGCTGGCCAGACCAAACAGGCGTTGATGACCGAAGTCATGACGAAAACGCATGGCCGCCAAAGTGTTCAGCTCGCCTGAAGGCGATAGCGCCAGCAAGTGCCCCAAACCCACCAGATCCAGATGCGCATCGGCATGCTGCGAAGCCGGGTTACCAAAATACGTCGGCAAACCTTCCATGCGCGCCGCACGAATGTTTTCCCAACTCGAATCGGTCAGCAGCACTCGACTGCCCAGTTGCTGCAACGATTTGCCCAGCAGACGCGCCGGGCCGTTGGCGCCGACGATCAGGAAACCGCTCGGCGCCGGTTCGGCGACGTTCAGCAAGCGCGCCAAAGGGCGGGCTGTTGCGCTTTGCAGCACCACGGTGCCGATGATCACGGCGAAGGTCAGTGGCACCAGCAGCAGCGCACCTTCGTGCCCGGCTTGATCCAGGCGAATCGCGAAAATCGCCGACACTGCTGCCGCCACGATCCCGCGCGGGGCGATCCAGCACAGCAGGGCGCGTTCACGCCAGCTCAGGCTGGAGCCGGCCGTGCTCAACAGCACGTTCAACGGGCGTGCAATCAACTGAATCACCAGCAACAGAATCAGCACCAACGGCCCGAGGCCGATCAAGGCATGCAGATCCAGGCGCGCCGCCAGCAGAATGAACAGTCCGGAAATCAGCAGCACGCTGAGGTTTTCCTTGAAGTGCAGGATGTGCCGCACATCCACGCCCTTCATGTTCGCCAGCCACATGCCCATCAGCGTCACCGCGAGCAGGCCGGACTCGTGCATCACCTGATTGGACGCAATGAAAATCCCCAGCACCGCCGCCAGCGAGGCGAGGTTGTGCAGGTATTCCGGCAACCACTGACGCCGGATGACGGTGCCCAGCACCCAGCCGCCGACCACCCCGAATACGCTGCCGCAGACAATCACGCCGCCGAAGGTCAGCAGGCTCTGTTCGAGGCCGTTGCCCTCGGCGCGGGCAATGATAAAGCTGTAGACCACCACCGCGAGCAGGGCACCGATCGGGTCAATGACGATGCCTTCCCAGCGCAGAATATTGGCGATCGAGGCTTTCGGTCGCACCACCCGCAGCATCGGCACGATCACCGTCGGCCCGGTCACCAGCGTCAGGCTGCCGAACAGGATCGCCAGCAGCCAGTCGAAGCCGAGCAAGAAGTGGGTTGCGACCGCGATCACCACCCAGGTCGTGAGCGCGCCGATTGTCACCAGCCGATGTACGACGCTGCCGATCTCGCGCCATTCCGACAGGTGCAGGGTCAGACTGCCTTCAAACAGGATCAACGCTACCGCCAGCGACACCAGCGGCATCAGCAGCGGGCCGAACATTTCCTGCGGGTCGAGCCAGCCGAGCACCGGCCCGGCGAGTATCCCGGTCAGCAACAGAAAAAGAATCGCCGGAAGCTTCAAGCGCCACGCCAGCCACTGGCAACCCAGCGCAGCGGCGCCGATCCCGCCAAATGCCAAGAGAATTTGCTGCTCGTTCATTGAAGCTCCCTGTTCCTTGAAATTGCGGGCTATGAAAGACTAGCGGCCATTCCTACAGTTCACTCTACATTTGCGCACAGCCCCGGAGGTTGTGTGTCTTGAGCGCCCATGCCTGCCATCGACCATCCGCTGATTGACCAATTCCTCGACGCCCTGTGGCTGGAAAAAGGCCTGTCCGACAACACCCGCGGTGCCTACCGCAGCGATCTGGCGCTGTTCAACGGCTGGCTGCAGGAGAAAAACCTCGAGCTGATCAATGCCGGTCGCGAGTTGATCCTCGATCACCTGTCCTGGCGCCTGGAGCAGAACTACAAACCGCGCTCCACCGCCAGATTTCTCTCCGGTGTACGTGGCTTTTATCGCTACCTGCTGCGGGAAAAGCTGATCAGCGTCGATCCGACCTTGCGCGTCGACATGCCGCAACTGGGCCGGCCGTTGCCCAAGTCGTTGTCGGAAGCTGACGTCGAAGCGCTGCTCAAGGCACCGGATCTGAGCGAAGCCATCGGTCAGCGTGACCGCGCCATGCTGGAAGTGCTGTACGCCTGCGGCCTACGGGTGACCGAACTGGTCAGCCTGACGCTGGAGCAGGTCAACCTGCGTCAGGGCGTGCTGCGGGTGATGGGCAAGGGCAGCAAGGAGCGGCTGGTGCCGATGGGCGAGGAGGCGATTGTCTGGGTCGAGCGTTACATGCGCGATGGCCGCAGCGAGCTACTCGGCGGACGCCCCAGCGATGTGCTGTTCCCCAGCCAGCGCGGCGAGCAGATGACCCGCCAGACCTTCTGGCACCGCATCAAGCATTGGGCCAAGGTCGCCGGGATCGGCAAATCGCTGTCGCCGCACACCCTGCGTCATGCGTTCGCCACGCACCTGCTCAACCACGGCGCCGATCTGCGGGTGGTGCAGATGCTGCTCGGCCATAGTGACCTGTCGACCACACAGATTTACACCCATGTGGCCCGCGCCCGCCTGCAGGACCTGCACGCCAAGCACCACCCAAGAGGCTGATGCAAAGTCAGCTTTTTGTGGCGAGGGAGCTTGCTCCCGCTGGGGTGCGAAGCGCCCCCGAAATCTGTCAGTCGCATCGATTGTGCAATATCTACGACTGCTGCGCAGCCGAGCGGGAGCAAGCTCCCTCGCCACAGGGAAATTCGAGTCATCCCCAGCAGTGAGTGTCTGGCGACAGGCGCATTCGGCCATGCGGGCCTTATGTGTTAGGCTTTGCCGGTTTGCACGATGGACGGTTATGACCCGGTGTTCCGGCACGGGCGTTCTGACCGTTTCATTTGTCCGCCTTCAGGAGTTCTCATGCGTCTGACCCAGATTTTCGCCGCCGCAGCCATTGCGTTGGTCAGCACCTTTGCCGTCGCCGATGACGCGGCCGACAAAGCCATTCGTCAAAGCCTGGAAAAACTCGAGCTCGAGGTTCCGGTAGAAAGCATCAGTGCCAGCCCGTTGCCGGGCATGTATGAAGTCAAGCTCAAGGGCAGCCGCGTGCTGTACGCCAGCGCCGACGGCCAGTACATCGTTCAGGGCTACCTGTTTCAGCTCAAGGACGGCAAACCGGTCAACCTGACCGAGAAGACCGAACGCCTGGGCATCTCCAAACTGATCAATGCCATTCCAGTGGCCGAAACCGTGGTGTATCCGGCGGTGGGCGAGACCAAATCGCACATCACCGTGTTCACCGACACCACCTGCCCGTACTGCCACAAGCTGCACGCCGAAGTGCCTGAGCTGAACAAGCGCGGCATCGAAGTGCGCTACGTGGCGTTCCCGCGTCAGGGCCTCGGCTCGCCGGGTGACGAACAACTGCAGGCCGTGTGGTGCTCGACCGACAAGAAAGCCGCCATGGACAAAATGGTCGATGGCAAGGAAATCAAGGCCGCCAAGTGCGCCAACCCGGTTTCCAAACAGTTCGCTTTGGGTCAGTCGATCGGCGTGAACGGCACACCGGCCATCGTTTTGGCCGACGGACAAGTCATTCCGGGCTACCAGCCGGCGCCACAAGTCGCCAAACTGGCGCTGGGCGCCAAGTAATTCGCATCGTCACGGTCAGCCTTTGACGATCATGGTCCGGCGGTAACTTCGCCGGGCCATTAATAGAGAGCCGCGAACACGCGGTTGTTTTCCGGCCGACCTTGCGTCGGCCGTTTCATGGGGAGTTCACAGTGAATCCGGTCAAAGTAGGCATCTGTGGGTTAGGGACCGTCGGTGGCGGTACCTTCAACGTACTTCAGCGCAACGCCGAGGAAATTGCTCGTCGTGCCGGGCGTGGGATCGAAGTGGCGCAAATTGCCACGCGCACGCCAAAGCCTCAGTTCCAGACGACCGGTATTGCGATTACCAACGATGTCTTCGAAGTGGCCACGAACCCTGAGATCGACATCGTCATAGAGCTGATGGGCGGCTACACCGTTGCCCGCGAGCTGGTACTCAAGGCCATCGAGAATGGCAAGCATGTGGTCACCGCGAACAAGGCACTGATTGCCGTTCACGGTAATGAGATTTTCGCCAAGGCACGCGAGAAAGGCGTGATCGTGGCGTTCGAAGCGGCTGTGGCCGGTGGTATTCCGGTGATCAAGGCGATCCGTGAAGGCCTGTCCGCCAACCGCATCAACTGGGTCGCCGGGATCATCAACGGCACCGGTAACTTCATCCTCACCGAAATGCGCGAGAAGGGTCGCACCTTCGAAGACGTGCTGGCCGAAGCGCAGGCGCTGGGCTACGCCGAAGCCGATCCGACCTTCGACGTCGAAGGCATCGATGCGGCGCACAAGCTGACGATTCTGGCGTCGATCGCGTTCGGCGTTCCGCTGCAATTCGACAAGGCTTACACCGAAGGCATCACCAAGCTGACCACCGCTGACGTGAACTACGCCGAAGCGCTGGGCTACCGCATCAAGCACCTCGGTGTGGCGCGCAGCACCGCTGCCGGCATCGAGCTGCGCGTGCACCCGACGCTGATCCCGGCCGATCGTCTGATCGCCAACGTCAACGGCGTGATGAACGCGGTGATGGTCAACGGTGACGCCGCCGGTTCGACGCTGTTCTATGGCGCCGGTGCCGGCATGGAGCCGACCGCTTCGTCGGTGATCGCCGACCTGGTGGACGTGGTTCGCGCCATGACTTCCGATCCGGAAAACCGCGTACCGCACCTGGCCTTCCAGCCGGATTCGCTGTCAGCGCATCCGATCCTGCCGATCGAAGCCTGCGAAAGCGCCTACTACCTGCGCATCCAGGCCAAGGACCATCCGGGCGTACTGGCTCAGGTGGCGAGCATCCTCTCGGAGCGCGGCATCAACATCGAGTCGATCATGCAGAAGGAAGTCGAGGAACACGACGGCCTGGTGCCGATGATCCTGCTGACCCACCGCGTGGTCGAGCAGCGTATCAACGATGCGATCGCCGCCCTCGAAGCCCTGGCCGGCGTGAATGGTCCGGTTGTGCGGATCCGCGTCGAGCACCTGAACTAAGTCGTTGGCCTGCAATGGCCCCGTGAAAGGGGCCACTGTTGTGCACACTCTCCATTGGAGTCAGTCATGCGTTACATCAGTACCCGCGGCCAGGCACCGGCCCTGAATTTCGAAGACGTCCTGCTGGCAGGTCTTGCCACCGACGGCGGTCTGTACGTCCCGGAAAACCTGCCACGTTTCACCCAGGAAGAAATCGCTTCCTGGGCCGGCCTGCCGTATCACGAGCTGGCTTTCCGCGTGATGCGCCCGTTTGTCACCGGCAGCATCCCGGACGCCGATTTCAAAAAGATCCTCGAAGAAACCTACGGTGTGTTCTCGCACAGCGCCGTTGCGCCGCTGCGTCAGCTCAACGGCAACGAATGGGTATTGGAGCTGTTCCACGGCCCGACCCTGGCGTTCAAGGACTTCGCCCTGCAACTGCTCGGTCGTCTGCTCGACTACGTGCTGGAAAAGCGCGGCGAGCGCGTGGTCATCGTCGGTGCCACCTCGGGTGACACCGGTTCGGCCGCCATCGAAGGCTGCAAGCACTGCGAAAACGTCGACATCTTCATCTTGCACCCGCACAACCGTGTGTCCGAAGTGCAGCGTCGGCAGATGACGACGATTGTCGGCGAGAACATCCACAACATCGCCATCGAAGGCAACTTCGATGACTGCCAGGAAATGGTCAAGAACAGCTTCGCCGACCAGAGCTTCCTCAAGGGCACGCGCCTGGTAGCGGTGAACTCGATCAACTGGGCGCGGATCATGGCCCAGATCGTCTACTACTTCCACGCAGCCCTGCAGTTGGGCGGCCCGGCGCGTTCGGTGGCGTTCTCGGTACCGACCGGCAACTTCGGCGACATCTTCGCCGGTTATCTGGCGCGCAACATGGGCCTGCCGATCAACCAGTTGATCGTCGCGACCAACCGCAACGACATCCTGCACCGCTTCATGAGCGGCAACCAGTATGTCAAGGAAACCCTGCACGCCACGCTGTCGCCGTCGATGGACATCATGGTCTCGTCGAACTTCGAACGCCTGCTGTTCGACCTGCACGGTCGCAACGGTGCGGCGATCGCCGGTTTGATGGATTCGTTCAAGCAGGGCGGTGGTTTCAGCGTCGAGCAAGAGCGCTGGACCGAAGCCCGCAAGCTGTTCGACTCGCTGGCCGTGGACGATGCACAAACCTGCGAAACCATCGCCGAAGTCTACGCGCAGTGCGGCGAAGTGCTCGACCCGCACACCGCCATTGGCGTGCGTGCTGCCCGCGAATGCCGTCGCAGCCTGGACATCCCAATGGTGATCCTGGGCACTGCGCATCCGGTGAAATTCCCGGATGCCGTGGAGAAAGCGGGTGTAGGAAAAGCTCTCGAACTGCCTGCACATCTTTCTGATTTGTTTGAGCGAAACGAGCGCTGCACCGTTCTGCCAAACGAGCTGAAAGCCGTACAGGCCTTTGTCAGCCAGCATGGCAACCGCGGCAAGCCGCTGTAAGCCGAAAAAGCTGTCACATTTTGAAGCCCGTCTCCTGACGGGCTTTTTTGTTTGTGCTGCCACACTGCTCGGGTTTTCGCCCATGAAGGACGGGTGAGTCGATCTCGAAGGAAGTGGCAATGCTGTTTGAAAGAGGATGGAAACACGCCCTGAAGCGGGTTTTTCTGCTGTGCCTGTTGGTTGGCTGGCGCGTGGGCGTTGCGGCGCATCTGGCGCATGATGAAGAGCAGTTGAACATCGGCACCGTCGTGCTGAATGAAGCCGAGCGGCAATGGGTTCGCGATAACCCGACGGTGATCGTGGCGGCGGAGCAGTACCCGTTGTACCTGTTTCTGGATGAGCATGGTCATTGGAGCGGCTTGAACAACGATGTGCTCAAACGCATCAGTGCCATGACCGGGTTGCAATTCGTTTACCGCGAGTCGTTTTCCACCGCGCAAATGCTCGAGCGCCTGGAGACCGGTGCCGCCGATATGAGCACGACCCTGGCGATGAATGATGAGCGCCGATTGAGTCTGGATTTCAGTCATGCCTTTGGCGGTGCCGGCTGGGTATTTGTCGGCCGCGCCGGCGAGCCGGGGGTGCAATCGCTGGAGCAGTTGGCCAAACGGGTACTGGTATTGCCGGGTCGGCATGCGCTGGAGGGGGTGATCCGACGCGATTATCCGTCCATCGAATTACGTTCGGTGAAAACCTATGCCGAGGCGCGGGCGCTGGTCGAAAGCGGTGAGGCCTATGCCACCATCGAAAATGAAATCGGTGCGCAGCTCTATCCCTCAGGCCTGCTCCAGGTCGGCGAACTGCTGGAAGGCAAATGGGAAGCCGATCTTTTGGCGGTGCGCAGAGGCCAGCCGCAATTACTGAGCATTCTGAACAAGGCGCTCGAAGCGTTCCCGGCCTCCGAACTGCGGGCCATTCGCCTGAAATGGCTGGGCGGCATCGGGCCGAAACCGGCCGCCGCCGGTTGGCAGCACTGGCTCCGCTCAAGCTGCTGGGGGATGGTTTTGGTGGGCGGCTTTTGTGTGATGTCGCTGTTATGGAATCGGCGCATGGCGGCCGTGATCAAACAGCATCGGGACGTGCAAGGCGAACTCGGCGATCAGTTGGTCTTCCAGCGCGCATTGATTGATGCCATGCCTGATCCGGTATTTGTCCGTGACTTGGAAGGGCGCCTGATCCTGTGCAACAAAAGTTATGAAGAGGCGTTGTCGCTCCGTTTTGAACAGGTGCAGGGATGCCGCTTGATCGATGTCGATGCGCTGCCGCGAGCCACCGCCGACATGCTGCATGCTGAGTTCATGATTCAGTTGAGAACACGCAGGACCCGCTTCAGCCGACGCCGTTTGCAATTCAGCGATGGCAATCGGGAAATCTACCAGTGGACCGTCCCGTTCTACAGCGCCAATGGGGAATTGCGCGGTCTGCTCGGGGGCTGGACGGATATCACCCAGCGTGATGCGGCGGCGGGATAGTGTCCGCATCGATATAGGGAAATTTCCTATGTCACGCGCCTCTTTTTCCGATGGGGGACTGAAGGAGGCTGCCCTAAAGTGGGCAGCAACTGCGGACGCGTCCGCGATTGCCGTTTCCGAGGTCGCCCATGCGCTCGCTCAAAGTCCTGATTCTCGAACCTGATCCTTATCGAATGATGGCGTTGCACCAGATGCTCAACGCGGTCGGTATTTATGACGTACTCACGGCACCATCGCTGGCCTCGGCACGCAGCTCGCTGGAGCGGCGCACCCGGGTCGACATCGCGATCTGCGATCCGCAGCTGAAAGGCGGAGAAGGCCTGGCGCTGATCCGCCATCTGGCGACCGAACGGCAGGCCAGCGCGCTCATTCTGCTGGGGCGAGTAGCACCGGGTCTGCTGAGCGATCTCGAAAGCCTGCTGCACGAGCAGGCGTTGACGCTGCTGGGGCGCCTGCAGACGCCGGTCTCGGCAGTGCTGATGCGCGGGCTGCTGGACACCTACCTGCAAGCGGCAGCCCAGCCGGCGCGAGCTTGAGCCGACGGTTATGTTTCTGTCATCTTCACCGTGCATGCTCTGACAGACCGCTCACTGCTCCGGGAGCAGCGCGGTATTCAGAACTTTCTTCTCGGGCCGGTGGTCATTTATGGTGAACACGCCCCAGGCACAATGTTTTCGGACTATTGAGTGGAGATCGAGATGGAAAGTATCAGTCTATTGCTCGGTGAGGCTCTGAGCCCGTATCAGGTGACGTTGACCCCCCGCGGTGCCCATGGCGAGTGCCTGGTGACCTTGAGGAACAGCAGCGGCGCCCTCGTGGTGGAGCGCGAATTCAATCAGGCGCAGTTGAGCGACAAGCGCCTGCTGACCGATGTGGTCGACGGTTTGCACCGCGACGTCCTGATCGCCGAGGGGCGACTGGAACCCTGTGTGATCGCGGCCTTGCGCAACGCGGCACTCGATAAGCGTGCAGCATTGTGAAGATGAAATATTTTTTGTGGGAACCTTCCTGCATCCCCGTCAGTCAGACCCCATAACAGCAGGATCAAGCATTGTGCTCCGGTGCTTGTCGCTTGCTGCTACGGGTCTTTATGTAGACCGCGTTTAACCCCGAGTCGTCTCCCCACTTCTCGGGGTTTCTTTTTGCCCGCAGGTTTTATGGTGCGGCTTGCTGCTCGAAAAAAATCCGCGCCTGTTGCAGGTAATCCGTGCGCATTTCGGGGTCCAGCCAGTCGGCGTACGACTGGTTCATTTGCTCATGGGGCAGGGTACGCAGCAGTTGGTTGATCTCGCTGATCGCCTGACGGCCCTGGGGCGTATCGGAACATCCGACATAGCCAGACAGATACTTGCCGGTGCCGCGAATCGGGTAGAACACCAATTCATCTTCGGCAATTTGCGCCTGCTGCGCCTGATAGCGGATCTCCGGCCAGTAACCCAACACTACTTGCAGACGCCCCAGGCGTTGCATCGACAGCAGGCTGCTAAGGGCGTCGTTGCCATAATGCGGCGTCAGCGCACCGTCCGGGGCCTGCTTGAGTAGCGTGTCGAGATACTCGCCGTAACTGCGCTCGGCGACCACTCCGACCTTGGTTTCGCCGTTGGCCAGAAATGCCGTCAGATCGACTTCACCGTCGATCAGGAACGGCGCCAGTACGTTGCGATCTTTCTGACGCACCACCAGACCATTACTGACAGCGCGAAACGCCGGGATAGAGAAGGCGATCCATTGTGTACGCTCCTTGCTCCAGATCAGCGAGGGGTCGCAAGTGAAGGACGGCTCGTGCAGCATCTGCATGCCACGGGCGCGATTGACCCGCATCAGCGTGTGTTCGTATTGCGGCATGCCGGCGATCAGCATCGGCAGCAGTTGATCGATCACGCCCTGGCCCTTTTTCGGGCCTTCGAAGATGGTCAGGGGCGGCAGGTCGCGCAACAGCCAGACCAGCGTGGGTTTCGCTTGCGCCCAAGTGGGCAGGACGAGCAGAAACAACAGGCCGAACAGCCGCCACGTCCACCAATGGTGAGCGCGGTTGGCGGCCGATGTCTGCCAATGTTTCAGCTTAAATAGCTCCGTCTGCGCGCAAGCGGGCGATCTGCTGTTCGTCGTAGCCAAGATCGTGCAGTACCTGCGCATTGTGTTCACCGAGTTGCGGCCCGACCCATTCGGAAGTGCCCGGTGTCTCGGAGAGTTTCGGCACGATGCCCGGCATCTTGAAAGGCTTGCCGTCCGGCAGTTTCGCCTGCAGGAACATTTCCCGGGCGAGGTACTGCGGATCGCTGAACATGTCCTCGGCACTGAAGATCCGGCTGGCCGGCACTTCCGCCTGATTGAGCAGGTCGAGCACGCTTTGCAGCGGCAGTGAATTGACCCAGCGGTCGATCACGCCGTACAACTCGTCACGGCGAATGTCGCGCCCGTCATTACTGGCCAGCGTCGGGTCGTTGGCCAGATCCTCGCGGCCGATGATCAGCATGAAGCGCTTGAAGATCGCGTCACCATTGGCGCCGATCTGCACGTGCTTGCCGTCGGCGCTGGTGTGGATCGATGACGGCGTGATGCCTGGCATGATGTTGCCGGTGCGCTCGCGGATGAAACCGAACACGTCGAACTCCGGCACCATGCTTTCCATCATGGCGAAAATCGCCTCGTACAACGCGACATCGACGACTTGGCCGAGACCACCGTTGACCTCACGATGACGCAGCGCCATCAACGCACCGATCACGCCCCACAGCGCGGCAATCGAGTCACCGATGGAGATCCCGGTGCGCACCGGTGGCCGGTCGTCGAAACCGGTGATGTAGCGCAAGCCGCCCATGGATTCGCCGACCGCACCGAAGCCCGGTTGATCTTTCATCGGCCCGGTCTGGCCGAAGCCCGAGAGGCGCACCATCACCAGTTTCGGATTCAGCGCGTGCAGGGTTTCCCAGCTCAGCCCGAGTTTTTCCAGCACGCCGGGGCGAAAGTTTTCGATCAGGATGTCGGCTTCGCCCAGCAGTTTTTTCAGGATCGCCAGACCTTCCGGATGCTTGAGGTTCAGGGTCAGCGACTTCTTGTTGCGCGCCTGGACGAACCACCACAGCGAGGTGCCTTCATACAATTTGCGCCACTTGCGCAGCGGATCACCGCCGTCGGGCGATTCGATCTTGATCACTTCGGCGCCGAACTCGCCGCAAATGCGCGAGGCAAACGGCCCGGCAATCAACGTACCCAATTCAATGACTTTCACACCGCTGAGCGGTTTGTTGGCGAACGGCATACTGAATCCTGTAGGACAAGGCTGAGCGGATACAGCGTTTTAACATAGCCGGCTGTCAGACGCCGCAGGTTGATCGCCATCAATTCGATGATTGCCTACCGCATCGGTTAGACTTGCCGACTTTCCTCGTATCAAGAAGCCCGTTCATGGCCCAGCCGTCTACCACCTACAAATTCGAACTGAACCTCACCGACCTCGACCGTGGCGTCTACGAGAGCGTCAAGCAGACCATCGCCCGTCACCCTTCGGAAACCGAAGAACGCATGACCGTGCGGCTGCTGGCCTACGCCCTCTGGTACAACGAACTGCTGTCGTTCGGCCGTGGTCTGTCGGATGTGGATGAACCTGCACTGTGGGAAAAAAGCCTGGATGACCGCGTGCTGCACTGGATCGAAGTCGGCCAGCCGGACGCCGATCGCCTGACCTGGTGCTCGCGTCGCACCGAACGCACCAGCCTGCTGGCCTATGGCAGCCTGCGTGTATGGGAAGGCAAAGTCGTACCGGTAGCCAAGAACCTGAAAAACGTCAGTATCGCCGCCGTGCCGCAGGAAGTGCTGGAAACCCTGGCCAAGGACATGCCGCGTGTCATCAAGTGGGACGTGATGATCAGCGAAGGCACGATCTTCGTCACCGACGACCGCGGTCAGCACGAAGTCCAACTGGAATGGCTGGCAGGCGAGCGCGGCTGATCCCGCGCCGTCCGCTGATTAATCCCACGTACTTAAGAGAAGTTTCCGTTAGCCCATGCGTATTGATCCTCGCCCGTTGCCTGCCACGCTGCCGTTTCTCGGTGACCTGCCACCTTTGCTGACCCGTTTGTACGCGGCGCGGGGTGTGCAGTCCGAATCGGAGCTGGATAAAAGTCTGGCGCGGCTGATTCCGTTTCAGCAGCTCAAGGGCATTGAGGCGGCGGTGGATCTGCTGGTGACGGCACTGGAGCAGCGTCAACGGATTCTGATCGTCGGCGACTTTGACGCCGATGGCGCGACGGCCAGTACGGTCGGCGTGCTCGGCTTGCGTCTGCTGGGCGCGGCGCATGTCGATTATCTGGTGCCGAACCGCTTCGAATACGGCTATGGCCTGACCCCGGAAATCGTCGAAGTCGCCCTGACCCGCGAGCCGCAGTTGCTGATCACCGTCGACAACGGCATCTCCAGCGTCGAAGGCGTGGCCGCCGCCAAGCGCGCAGGGCTGAAAGTCTTGATCACCGACCACCACTTGCCCGGTGATGAACTGCCGCTGGCCGATGCGCTGGTCAATCCGAACCAGCCCGGTTGCGAGTTTCCGAGCAAGGCGCTGGCCGGGGTCGGGGTGATTTTCTACGTGTTGATGGCCTTGCGCGCGCGCCTGCGCAATCTCGGCTGGTACGAGAGCAAGTCGCAGCCGAACATCGGCGAACTGCTGGATCTGGTGGCGCTGGGCAGCGTCGCCGACGTGGTGCCGCTGGACGCCAACAACCGGATTCTGGTGCATCAGGGCCTCGAGCGGATTCGCGCCGGGCGCGCACGGCCGGGGATCAAGGCGATTCTCGAAGTCGCCAAGCGTGACGCGGCGCGGACTACCTCCACGGATCTGGGCTTTATTGTTGGCCCGCGCCTGAACGCGGCGGGGCGCCTGGACGACATGAGCCTGGGTATCGAATGCCTGCTCACCTCCGACGCCAATCTGGCGCGGGAAATGGCCGCGCAACTGGACGGCATGAACCAGGACCGCAAATCCATCGAGCAGGGCATGCAGCGCGAGGCGCTGGCCCAGCTCAAGGATTTGCCGGTGGAGTCGATGCCGTTCGGCCTGTGCCTGTTCGATCCCGAATGGCACCAAGGGGTGATCGGCATTCTTGCCTCGCGGATGAAAGAGCGCTATTTCCGCCCGACCATTGCTTTCGCCGATGCCGGTGATGGCCTGCTCAAGGGCTCGGGGCGTTCGGTGCAGGGTTTCCATATTCGCGATGCCCTGAGCGTGGTGGCGGCGCAGCATCCGAACCTGATTGCCAAGTACGGTGGTCACGCGATGGCGGCCGGCCTGACCTTGCCGCAAGAGAATTTTCCGCTGTTCGCCGAGGCTTTTGACGCTGAGGTGCGTCGGCAACTTCGCGAAGAAGACCTGACCGGGCGCATGCTCTCGGACGGCACGCTGGCGGTCGAGGAGTTCCATCTGGAACTGGCTCGCGCCCTGCGCCATGCCGGGCCTTGGGGCCAGCACTTCCCGGAGCCGCTGTTCCATGGCGTGTTCCAGTTGGTCGAGCAACGGGTGGTCGGCGAGCGGCACCTCAAAGTGGTGCTGAAAAGCGAGTGCGGGTCGGTGAAGCTCGACGGTATTGCCTTCGGTATCGACCGCGATGTGTGGCCGAATCCGACCATTCAGTGGGTCGAGCTGGCCTACAAGCTCGACGTCAACGAGTTTCGGGGCAACGAGACGGTGCAACTGATGATTGCCCACATCGAACCGCGCTGACCCCCTGAGGGCTTTTGTGGCGAGGGAGCTTGTCGAGTCGTCGCACCGTCCCGCTGGGCTGCGAAGCGGCCCCAGACCCTGCAAACGGGTTGCTACCGGAAAATCACAGTGCAGGGTTTTACGACTGCTGCGCAGCCGAGCGGGAGCAAGCTCCCTCGCCACAGGTTCGGTGGCACTTATGGAAAACGTCTTGAACCCTCCCTCATCCCCGGTTGTCGACTAGGCTCTAAGCACTGCTTGATTGGCCTTGTGACGTCTTGTCGAATTTTTTGCCCGCGGGGGCGGGTGCTGCACCTTTTCCTGTCACTCGTCGACTTTTCAAACAGAACCCTGGAGCCTGCCCACTGATTTGAGAGGTGCCCCATGAGTCTGCTGCTCGAACCCTTTACCCTTCGCCAACTGACCCTGCCCAATCGCATCGCCGTCTCGCCGATGTGCCAGTACTCCAGCGTCGACGGTCTGGCCAACGACTGGCATCTGGTGCACCTGGGCAGCCGCGCAGTGGGCGGTGCCGGCCTGATTTTCACCGAAGCCACAGCGGTCACCGCCGACGGGCGCATCACCGCCGAAGACCTCGGTTTATGGAACGACGAACAGATCGAACCGCTGCAACGCATCACCCGCTTCATCACCGCTCAGGGCGCGGTTGCTGGCATTCAACTGGCCCACGCCGGGCGCAAGGCCAGCACCCATCGGCCATGGATCGGCAAACATGGCAGCGTCAAACCGGAGGATGGCGGCTGGACCCCAGTCGGCCCGTCACCGATTGCCTTCGACCCGCAGCACACGCAACCGAAACAGCTGGATGAAGGGCAGATCGCCGAAGTCATCCAGGCCTTCGTTGCTGCGGCCAAACGCGCACTGACCGCAGGTTTCAGCGTGGTCGAGGTGCATGCCGCCCACGGTTATCTGCTGCATCAGTTTCTGTCGCCGCTGAGCAATCAGCGCCGCGATCAATACGGTGGTTCGTTCGAAAACCGTATTCGGCTGGTCTTGCAAGTCACCGAGGCCGTGCGCGAGGTCTGGCCGCAAGAGTTGCCGGTGTTTGTCCGGGTGTCGGCCACCGATTGGGTGGAAGACGGCTGGAACCCGGATGAAACCGTGGAGCTGGCGCGCCGCCTCAAGGCGCTGGGGGCGGATCTGATCGATGTGTCGTCCGGCGGCACGGCGGCCAACGCCGAGATTCCCGTGGGGCCGGGCTATCAGACGCGCTTTGCCGAACGGGTACGCAAGGAATCAGGCATCGCCACCGGCACCGTCGGCATGATTACCGAGCCGGCGCAGGCCGAGCACATTCTGCGCACCTGTCAGGCCGACATCATCTTCCTTGCCCGGGAGCTGCTGCGTGACCCGTACTGGCCGCTGCATGCCGACGATGATCTGGGTGGGCGCAAAGCGGTGTGGCCGGCGCAGTATCAGCGTGCGACTCATCGTGATCAGCCGATTCACGAGTCTGATCTGCGCGATTGATTTCAAACCGGCGCAACGTCTATAAAACCCGCCATTGAACCGGCGGGTTTTTTCTTGCCTGCCGTTCGCGGATATCAGGGAAGACTGCCATGTTGAGCGAACGAGAACTGAGCGAACACGACTTGCCATTGCTGGCACAGATCGACCGCAGCGAGCTGGTGGAGGAGTGCTATCGGCTGGAAAACGGTGAATTGATTCTGTATCCGGTGCATTTCGACATGCGTGGCTGGCCGGAAGGCGAAGCCGAAGAGAATGCGCTGACGCTGGCGCAGTGCTTGCGGCGCGGTGGCTGGTTATACGGGGTTTTCGATGGGCAGGCGCTGGTCGCGGCGGTCGTTGTGGATAACCGGGTTATGCACAATCAGGGGCTGAGCATGCGGCAGATGAAGTTTCTGCACATCAGCCGCGACTATCGGGGGCAGGGGCTGGGAGTGAAGTTGTTTGCGCTGGCCTGCGAGCAGGGGCGGCGATTCGGTGCCGAGGCGTTGTATGTTTCAGCGACTGAATCGCGTAATACCGTGGAGTTTTATCAGCGTCAGGGGTGCCGGCTGGTTGATCAGGCGGATCCGGATTTATTCGCTCTGGAACCCTGCGATATCCATTTGTATTTGCCGCTGGCCTGACGGACGCCATCGCTGGCAAGCCAGCTCCCACAATGGTCGGTGTCGATCACGAAATTTGTGGACGGCGCCGAACTTGTGGGAGCTGGCTTGCCAGCGATGAGGTCCGATCAGACGCTAGACAACCTTCAAGGATACTTGCGCTTGTCCGGCGCCGGCGGGAAGTACTGGTACAACCAGGTCTCGCTCAACGTGCGGTCATTGGTGCGGATGAACAGGCGCAGTTCCACCGGCTCGACACTGTCGCTGGTCGGGTACCAGTCGAACAGGATCCGGTAGCCCTTGATGTCATCGAGCACCAGCACGCTGAAGTCTTGCACCTTGCCGTTGGAGCAAGTGACCACCGGTTCGATCCCGGTGCCCTGCGGCAGGCGATCCAGGCCGCCACCGGTAAAGTCCACGGCAAAACGTCGCGCCCAGACCGGCGGGTAATGCTCGCCCGGTGCCCAGCCTTCGACGAAGCCACCCATGCCCGAACGGGTCGCATGCACTCGCGCCAGCGGTGTGCCGACTGGCGGTAGGGCGCTCCAGTAGAGTTTGTAGCCGTAGTTCAGCGAGTCGCCAGCGGCCACCGGTTTCTTCGGCGTCCAGAACGCGACGATGTTGTCGAGGGTTTCGCCGGTGGTTGGAATTTCCAGCAGATCGATAGAGCCTTCGCCCCACGCGGTGGTCGGTTCGACCCACAGGCTAGGGCGCTTGCTGTACCAGTCGACGGTGTCCTGATAGTTGGCGAATTCGTGATCGGTCTGCACCAGTCCGAAGCCTTTCGGATCGGTGTCGGCGAACGCGTTGAACTGCAGGGTCGCCGGGTTGTTCAGCGGGCGGCAGATCCACTCACCGTTGCCACGCCACATCGCCAGGCGATCCGAGTCGTGGATTTGCGGGTGGATGGTGTCGCACATGCGGCGTTCGTGGGTGCCGCAGCTGAACATGCTGGTCATCGGCGCGATGCCCAGTTGTTCGATGGCGGTACGCGCATTGATGTGGGCGTCGATCTCCATCACCACGCGCTCGGCCTGGCAATCGATGTCGAAGCGGTAGGCACCGGTGGCGCTCGGCGAGTCGAGCAGGGCGTAGACCACGAAACGGGTGGCGTTCTGCTCCGGAGTCTCGAACCAGAACTTGGTGAAGTCAGGGAATTCTTCGCGCTTTTTCGCGTAGGTGTCGACGGCCAGGCCGCGAGCGGAGAGGCCATATTGGCCAGTGGCATCCACCGCGCGGAAATAGCTGGCGCCGAGGAATGACACCACGTCATGGCGATCCAGCTCCGGCGCCTTGAACAGCTTGAAGCCGGCAAAGCCCAGGTCACCCTTGAGCTGCTGGGTATCGACCGAGGTGTTCTCGTAGTTGAACAGCGTCGGGCGGAAGTGGACTTCGCGGGCCGTGCGGGTCTTGGGATCGACGCTGTACATGCGCACCGGCTGGCGGAAACCCATGCCGACATGGAAGAACTGCACGTCCAGCTGACCCTTGTTTTCCTTCCACAGCGAATGATCGCCGTCGTAGCGGATCGCGTTGAAGTTCTGCGGGGTCATGGTCGCCAGAGTCGGCGGCAGCACCTGTTTAGTGTCCTGATAGGCCGAGCCGGCCAGTTGCTTGGCCTGACGCTTGAGCGCTTCGAAGTCGAAGGCCTGCGCTTCACCATCGGCGGCGCCACCATTGGCGGCCCAGGCCCGGGCGGCCAGCAGGCCGGAAGCGGAGAGACCGGTGTAAGCCGCAATGGCCATCGACGCTTTGAGCAAATTCCTGCGGTGCATAAATACAACCTGTCGTGAGCAATCCCGCGCCGTTCCTGGCACGTGCTGGATCAGAAATTACGGTTCGGACAAGCCTTCGGCCAAACGCAACGGACTATAAACAGATGCCGGCTAGCTTAAACGGTTCGCTCGCCGAGCAAAATTCGTTGATACACGGTGACAGAGTGTCAATGAAACAAGACATGTCGGTTAAATGTCTGACGGCACTTTCTGATTTACAGGGCATATCTGCTTTTCTCGACTAATTACTCTAAAAACCGCTTTTCAGCGCCGATTAAATTTCTATTCTATGGGCATGGCCGGCGCGACCGGCAGGGCACAGGCGCTGCTGTAAGGGGCAGGGCGATGTGGTGATCAAGCAATTCTTCGAAGTATCAGAGAAGGACATCGTCCATGGCAAAAATTCAAGGCATCGCCGAAATGCTCGGCATCTTTCCCTGCCTCGGCAGCGGGCGCAGAAGACGTCGATTGAGTTCTGAAGAGCTGAAGCTGGTGGAGCGTTATCGCGAGTTGTCGGAGAGTGACCGGATAGCGATGCGGTATCTGGTGGATGCGATGCGCAGTGTTTCGCGGTTTTAACGGCGCGTAAGAGTGTGGCGAGGGAGCTTGTCGAATCGTCGCACCGTCCCGCTGGACTGCGCAGCAGTCCCCTGCTTTTTGTAGAGGGGCCGCTGCGCGACCCAGTGGGACGGTGCGACGATTCGACAAGCTCCCTCGCCACAGGTTTTTTGTTAGATGGGCTTCAGCTACAGGTTCCGAGCACCGGATACGGCTGCTGGCCGTGCATCAACTCCGGCACGTCACGCCATTTGACCCACGCCTGTTGCTGCCAGTGCAGCAGCGGCACAGTGACGCCAGCCCAGTTCACCGAACTCAGGCTCGGGCAGTTCTCCAGAGATACCGCGCTGGTTTCGCGCAACATCGGAATCACTTCATGGCTCAGCCATTGGCGCAGGTTGCGGTTTTCCGGAACGAAGTGATGAACGAGCAGTGCGAACAGGCCGGATTCGCTGACCATCGCGCAATCGATAATTTCGCCATCCCGACGCAGGAGGACATGGCGGCGCTGATCGGGATCGAGTTTCAGGGTGAGGCGTTCGTTTAGCGGATAGCCCATCAGGCGACCTAGATCCTGAACGCAGAACCAGGCTTCGTGGTCTTGCATGAAGGCGTGGAGGAAGCGGTTGTGGCGCGTGAAGACGGTGGGGGTGAAGTGAGGAAAGTTTTCAGAGGTGTTTTTGATTTGTTTAGGCATTTGTCGACTCCAATATTCAGAATAGAGCCGCCACTCAAATGAGCGCGGTTGCGCCATGTTGATTTTGTTCCGGCTTCGACACCGGGCTGCTGATTTCACAGCCGGAAAGAAGACTATCTCCCGGATGCTCTCCGCGCCAAGTCTGCGCTATCGACACTAACTGTAGGAAACGGAGCTTTTTCAGGAGGGCTGCGTCTGTAGGAGATGCCTGTTTTTGCACTGGCGCCAGTGAAACGACCCCTAACCAGTGTTTTTTCCGCTATTTGTTTGAATCTCGCGCATCGCTACAGATGCTCGGCCCTTGGTTTCAGGGCTCAAAAGATTGTTATGAATACTGGAGAATTCAATGAAGGTATCCCTCAAACAGATCGATGGACCTTGGGATCAGGGCTGGGTGCTGGACAAACACATGGTAAGTAGTACCTTTCTTGGCAACGATGATCGCGGGCATCCATGCTTCGATAACCAGCGCACCGAGATCGGCGAAGCGACCTACCAGCTCAAATACCAGAAGGATTGGACTCAGGTCGACCCACTCGCCCAAGCGGTAGCGACAAATGTGTTCCCAAAACTGGATCAGGTCGGATTTGTAGTACCTATGCCTGCTTCAAATATTCGTCAGCGACAACCGGTAACCGAGGTTGCCCTGGCGTTGGGACAAATTACTGGGCTGCCGGTTTTCTCTGATTTGCTTCGGAAAGCGGCCACTGGAAAATCGCTCAAGGATTTGCACTCCAAAGCAGACAAGGTTGCTGCGATTGGAGACAGTTTCAGCGTCAATGACGAAATCACCACGGATGGGCGCTGGAATGTTTTGGTTGTAGATGATCTGTTTGATAGCGGGGCGTCGATGGACGCGGCCTGCGCTGTTTTGCGTAAATATCCCAAGGTAGGGAAGATTTACGTAGCGGCGCTAACTTGGAAGTGAACTCAATGACGACTGTATTTATTGCTGGCTCTATCAACATCAAGAACCTTGATCCGAAGGTTAAAGAGCGTATCAATAATATCGTTGCGTCCGATTTTGAGGTGGTGGTGGGTGATGCAGGTGGCGCCGACACCTCCATTCAGGAGTATCTGCTCAGTCTTGAGCGATCCAGAACCACGGTGTTCTGCAGCGGTTCGGCACCGAGGAATAACCTTGGGAAATGGCCCGCCAGAACAGTCGACTCCAAACACTCCAAAGGGTCGAGAGCCTTCTTCACCGAAAAAGACGTGGTGATGGCTGAAGCGGCTGATTACGGCTTGATGATCTGGGATGCAAAGAGCACCGGTACGCTCAGCAACGTCATTGAACTGTTATCGAGAAAGAAGAAATCGCTTGTCTTCGTCAACAAGGAAAAGGAATTCAAAGTGGTCGGAGACGTCAGTCAGCTCGAAGAGTTGATTGCATTCATGTCCGATCACGCCAGGCAAAAAGCCAATGAAAAAATCAGGTTGTTCGATCGTATTTCCTTGCTGAAGCACGATCAGGCAGAGCTTTCTTTTTGATGTTTTTTCTCGGCCTTCCTGAACCCCGGCACCTTGTCGGTGCCGGGATGGCAGGTTCTTAGCGACTCACCTTCCACGCATCCCCAGCCGGCGCCTTCCCATGGTCATACGGCTTGCCAATCCACATATAAGCCAACCCCAATCCAATCACGATGGCCGTGCTCAGCACCATCGCATAGTTCACGTACCACGCCGCATCCGGCGTACGTGGCCAGGCCATGTTGATGATTGCGCCAACGCCGTACACCAGCGCGCCGATGTTCACCGGCCAGCCCCAGGCGCCGAGGGTGAATTTGCCGCTGGGTTTCCAGCCTTTGCTGCGTGCATACAAAGCGGCCAGCACGATCATCTGGAACGCGAGGTAGATGCCGATGGCGGCGAAGCTGACGATGGTGGCCACGGCGTCTTGCAGGAAGAAGCCGAGGGCGATGATCAGGGCGGGCAGGACACCGGAGACGAACAGCGCGGCAACCGGCACCTGGGTGGTAGGAGAAATCTTTTTCAGCAGTCGGCTGCCGATGACCATTTCGTCGCGAGCGTAGGAGTACAGCAGACGGCTCGCCGCAGCCTGCAGGCTGATGACGCAGGAGATGAAGGAAATCATCACTACGCCCATCACCACTTTCGAGCCGATC
This sequence comes from Pseudomonas sp. LF020, assembly GCF_053456425.1. NCBI lineage: Bacteria > Pseudomonadati > Pseudomonadota > Gammaproteobacteria > Pseudomonadales > Pseudomonadaceae > Pseudomonas > Pseudomonas sp. LF020. Next base: position 239,407 of record NZ_JBRFIX010000003.1, on the reverse strand, counting down.
GGGCCGAAGGCATTGTTGAGGATGGTGGTGACCGGGTCCTTGTCGGTGCCGTTGATCACCGCTTGCATGTCCGGCACGGCGAGGATCAGCGCCAGGCAGGCGAACATCGCCGCGATGCCGCCGATGTAGATGGTCATGCGCATGGCCACCGGGATTTTTGCGCTCGGGTTCGGAGTTTCTTCGGCGACGTCGCCGCAGGCCTCGAAGCCGTAGTAGAGGAACATCCCGGCCAGCGAAGCGGTGAGGAAGGCTGGCAGGTACGAGCCGTCGACGCGGATGTCGAAGGTGTTGAACAGCACGCTCAACGGCTGATGACGTTCGAAGATCAGCAGGTACACGCCGACGATCACCGCACCGACCAGTTCGCAGAGGAAGCCGAACATCGCGATGCGCGCCAGCACTTTGGTGCCGCTCAGATTGACCAGCGTGGCGAACAAGGTCAGCACCAGCGCGATGACGATGTTGGTGTTGTTGCTCGGTTCAAACCCGAGCATCGCCGCCAGATACGGGCCGGCACCGACAGCCACCGCAGCAATGGTCACGCACAGGGCGATGGAGTAGATCCAGCCGACCATCCATGCCCATTTCTTGCCGACCAGACGCCGCGCCCATGGATAAACGCCACCGGAAATCGGGAACTGCGAGACCACTTCGCCGAAGATCAGGCACACCAGCAACTGGCCGAAACCGACCAGCAAGTAAGCCCAGAACATCGGTGGCCCGCCGGCCGCGAGGCACAGGCCGAACAGGGTATAAACCCCTACGACCGGTGACAGATAAGTGAAGCCCAGCGCGAAGTTTTCCCACAGGCTCATGCTGCGGTTGAAGTTCGAGGTGTAGCCGAGTTTGCGCAGTTGTTCGGCATCGCTGTCGGCAACGGCGGCCGAGAGTTCGGGTGAGGCACTCATGGGTGTTTGCTCCGGGAAATCGGCAGATTTCGGATGGCCGAGGCCGTGGCGGGGCTTTGCGGGCGCCGCCCGGGTCGGTGGTTATTGTTTTGGGATCCTGGTGGTGCGTAATGCCGGTTTCCTTCCTGAAACCGAGGTGACGCCATCGCTGGCGAGCCAGCTCCCACAAGAGCTGCACTGAACCTTGTGGGAGCTGGCTTGCCAGCGATGCTTTTAGTGCTTGAACATCACATGCCGAACCGTGGTGTAGTCCTCCAGCCCGTACATGGACATGTCCTTGCCGTAGCCGGACAATTTCTGACCGCCATGGGGCATTTCGCTGACGAGCATGAAGTGCGTGTTGACCCAGGTGCAGCCGTACTGCAACCGCGCGGACAAGCGATGGGCGCGTCCGACATCCGCCGTCCACACCGAGGAGGCGAGGCCGTAGTCGGAATCGTTGGCCCACTCCAGCGCCTGCGCTTCATCGGTGAATTTGGTCACCGACACCACCGGCCCGAACACCTCGCGGCGAACGATCTCGTCATCCTGTTGCGCGTCGGCCAGCACCGTCGGTTCGAAGAAGAAACCGTTGCCTTCCACAGCCTTGCCGCCGGTGATCAAGCGAATGTGCGACTGCGCCACGGCGCGTTCGACGAAAGCGGCGACGCGGTCGCGATGTTGCGCGGTGATCAGCGGTCCCAACTCGGTCGACGGATCATCCTGCAAGCCATACTTGATGCTGCTGACCGCCGCGCCAAGCTTCTCGACAAACTTGTCGTAAATGCCCTGCTGCGCGTAGATCCGGCACGCGGCGGTGCAGTCCTGCCCGGCGTTGTAGAAACCGAAGGTGCGAATGCCTTCCACCGCTGCATCGATATCGGCGTCGTCGAAGATGATCACCGGCGCCTTGCCGCCCAGTTCCATGTGCATGCGTTTGACGCTGTCGGCGGTGCTGGCAATGATGTTGGCGCCCGTAGCGATGGAGCCAGTCAGCGAGACCATGCGCACTTTCGAATGCGTGACCAACGGGCTGCCGACGGTAGGACCGCGACCGAACACCAGATTGAGTACGCCTGCCGGGAAGATTTCCGACGCCAGTTCGGCCAGACGCAACGCGGTCAGCGGGGTTTGTTCTGACGGCTTGAGCACCACGGTATTACCGGCGGCCAGCGCCGGGGCAATTTTCCAGGCGACCATCATCAACGGGTAGTTCCACGGCGCGATGGACGCGATCACGCCCACCGGGTCGCGGCGGATCATCGAAGTGTGGCCTGGCAGGTATTCGCCACCGGCCGAACCGCTCATGCAACGGCTGGCGCCGGCGAAGAAACGGAACACATCGGCAATCGCCGGGATCTCGTCGTTGAGTGCGGCGCTGTAGGGTTTGCCGCAGTTGTCGGATTCGAGTTTCGCCAGTTCCTCGCCATGGGCTTCGATGGCGTCGGCAAGTTTGAGCAGCAGCAGCGAGCGGTCCTTCGGCGCGGTTTGCGACCACTCGGCAAAGGCATTGTCGGCGGCGCGCACGGCGGCATCGACCTGGGCCTCGCTGGCTTCGTTGATTTCCACCAGCACACTGCCGAGCGCCGGGTTGAGCACCGGTTGGGCGGGGCCTTCGCCGTTGACCAGATGGCCGTTGATCAAGAGTCTGGTTTGCATGTCTGTTGTCCTCACTAACACTTTTATTGTTCTGTCGAAACCGAACCCCTGTAGGAGCTGCCGAAGGCTGCGATCTTTTGATCTTGATCTTAAAAAACAACATCAAAAGATCGCAGCCTTCGGCAGCTCCTACAGGGAGGATTTATTTACCGCCACTGCCCGCGACGCTCTCGCCACCCTGGGTCAGGTAATACGCCCCCAGGATCGGCAGCATGGTCACCATCATCACTAGCATGGCGACGACATTGGTCACCGGCACATCCCGTGGGCGGCTGAGCTGGTTGAGCAGCCACAACGGCAACGTGCGCTCATGCCCGGCGGTAAACGTAGTGACGATGATTTCGTCGAACGACAGCGCAAACGCCAACATGCCACCGGCCAGCAACGCCGAGCCGAGGTTCGGCAGGATGATGTAGCGAAAGGTCTGCCAGCCGTCGGCGCCGAGATCCATCGAGGCCTCGATCAGGCTGTGCGAGGTGCGGCGCAGGCGGGCGATGACGTTGTTGTAGACGATCACCACGCAGAACGTCGCGTGACCGACGATGATGGTGAACATCCCCGGCTCGATCCCCAGCGTCTTGAACGTTGCCAGCAGCGCGATCCCGGTGATGATCCCCGGCAGCGCGATCGGCAAAATCAGCATCAGCGAAATGCCCTGCTTGCCGAAGAAATCGCGGCGATACAACGCGGCGGAAGCCAAGGTGCCGAGCACCATCGCAATCAAGGTGGCGATGGCCGCGATCTGCAGCGAGAGCTTGATTGCCTCCAGCACGTCCGGCCGTGAAAACGCCACGCTGAACCAGTGCAGGGTGAAGCCTTTCGGCGGAAAGCTGAACGCCGCTTCCTCGGTGTTGAAGGCGTAAAGAAAGATGATCAGGATCGGGAAGTGCAGAAACACCAGCCCGCCCCAGGCTGCCATGCGCAAACCCAATGAAGCCTTTTCAGAGTGCATCGAAGGCCCCCAGACGTTTGACGATGGACAGGTAAACCGCGATCAACACAATCGGCACCAACGTGAACGCCGCCGCCATCGGCATGTTGCCGATCGCACCTTGCTGCGCGTACACCATGCTGCCGACGAAGTAGCCCGGCGGGCCGACCAGTTGCGGCACGATGAAATCGCCCAGGGTCAGGGAAAAGGTGAAGATCGAACCGGCCGCAATTCCGGGCACCGACAGCGGCAAGATCACCTGCATGAAGGTCTGACGCGGCTTGGCGCCAAGGTCGGCAGAAGCCTGCAACAGCGACGGCGGCAAGCGCTCCAGCGAGGCCTGAATCGGCAGAATCATGAACGGCAGCCAGATGTAGACGAACACCATGAACCGTCCCAGATGCGAGGTCGACAGGGTGCTGCCGCCCACCCCGGGAATCCCCAGAATGAACTGCAACACTGGCTCCAGTCCCAGGTGCTGGACGAACCATTGCGCGACGCCACCCTTGGCCAACAGCAACGTCCAGGCGTAGGCCTTGACGATGTAACTGGCCCACATCGGCATCATCACCGCGATGTAGAAAAACGCCTTGGTCTTGCCGGTAGTGTAGCGCGCCATGTAATAGGCAATCGGGAAGGCGACGATGGCGCTGGCGATCGACACGACGATGGCCATGCTCAGCGTGCGCAGGATGATGTCGAAGTTCGACGGCTGAAACAGCGCGGCAAAATTCGCCAGGGTCAGGTCGGGAGTGACCGCCATGGTGAAGTCGTCGAAGGTGTAGAAACCCTGCCACAACAGCATCAGCAGCGAGCCGAGATAGATCGCGCCAAACCACAGCAGTGGCGGCACCAGCAGCAGCGACAGGTACAGATTCGGCTTGCGGTAGAGCAGGTTGGAAAACCGCCGCAGCGGCGGCGCTTGAGTCATTGCGAGCGTGCTCATTTCACACCCCGCTCGCCACGGTGTCGTGCAGTGGAATCATCGCTTCCCGCGCCCAGCGTGCGCTCAGGCGCTGGCCGGTCTGGTGCTGCGCGCTGCTGTCGATCCACTGATTGTTGGCGTGGCTGATGCTCAGGGTCTGGCCGTTTTCCAGCGTCAACTCATAGCGCGTGGCGCTGCCCTGATACTGGATGTCGTGGAGCAGACCGCTGACTTCGATTTCATGGCTGGCGAGCGGCCCTTCGGCGAAACGCACGTGCTCGGGGCGAATCGAAAATGGCTGCGGATGGCCGCTGAGCTGGCGCGCCAGATCGCCGCGAATCACGTTCGAGGTGCCGACGAATTCGGCGACGAACGTGGTGGTGGGTTTCATGTACAGATTGCGCGGGGTGTCGACCTGTTCGATGCGGCCCTTGTTGAATACAGCGACGCGATCGGACATCGACAGCGCCTCGGTCTGGTCGTGAGTGACGAAGATGAAAGTGATGCCGAGCTGGCGTTGCAGCTTCTTCAGTTCACTCTGCATCTGCTCGCGCAATTTCAGGTCGAGCGCGCCCAACGGCTCATCAAGCAACAGCACGCGCGGACGATTGACCAGTGCACGGGCGAGGGCCACGCGCTGGCGCTGACCGCCGGACAGCTGCACCGGTTTGCGTGCGCCATAACCGCCGAGGGCGACCATGTCCAACGCCTCTTCGGCGCGCTTGTGGCGCTCGGTTTTGCTCACGCCTTTGACCTTCAAGCCATAGGCGACGTTGTCCAGCACGTTCATGTGCGGGAACAGCGCGTAGTCCTGGAAGACGGTGTTCACATCACGTTGATACGGCGGCAAACCGGCGGCTTCCGCGCCGTGAATACGGATCGAACCGGCGCTCGGTTGTTCGAAACCGGCGATCAGGCGCAGGCAGGTGGTCTTGCCCGAGCCGGAAGGGCCGAGCATGGAAAAGAACTCGCCGTCCTGGATGTCGATGGAAACCCGGTCAACGGCCTTCACTTCGCCGAACTGCCGGGAAACGTTGGTGAACTGGACTGCAAGCGTCATGGTGCGGTGCTCCAAAAAGGCGTGGGCCGTCGCAGCGGCCCTGCCTGGACTTCTGAAAAAACTGAATCCTGTTGCTTTTGTGGCGAGGGAGCTTGCTCCCGCTGGAGTGCGCAGCACTCCCAATTGGCCATGTGCGATTTGACTGGCAGACCGCATTGACAGGTCTTGGGGTGGCTTCGCCACCCAGCGGGAGCAAGCTCCCTCGCCACAGGTGAGCGGCTTGTCAGCGGCCGCCCATGATCGCGATGTAGTCCTGGGTCCAGCGGCTATAAGGCACGAACTTGCCGCCCTCGGCCTGCGGGGTTTTCCAGAAGGCGATCTTGTCGAACTGGTCGAAACCGTTGGTCTTGCAACCCTCGGCGCCGAGCAGTTCGCTCTCCTTGCACGCCGCCGGCACGGCTGGCAGCGAACCAAACCACGCCGCCACGTCACCCTGGACTTTCGGCTGCAGCGACCAGTCCATCCACTTGTACGCGCAGTTCGGGTGCTTGGCCTCGGCGTGCAACATGGTGGTGTCGGCCCAGCCGGTGGCGCCTTCTTTCGGGATGGTCGAAGCGATCGGCTGTTTCTCGTTGATCAGGCCGTTGACCTGATACGGCCAGGCGCTGGAGGCGACCACTCCTTCGTTCTTGAAGTCGCTCATCTGTACCGTGGTGTCATGCCAATAACGGTGGATCAATGGCTGCTGCGCGCGCAGCAGATCAAGCACAGCCTTGTACTGCGCCTCGGTCAGTTGATACGGATCCTTGATCCCCAGCTCAGGTTTGGCGGTCTTCAGGTACAGCGCCGCGTCGGCGATGTAAATCGGGCCGTCATAGGCCTGCACGCGGCCCTTGTTCGGTTTGCCGTCGGGGAAATTCTGCGCGTCGAACAGTACGTTCCAGCTGGTCGGCGGCGTCTTGAACACGTTGGTGTTGTACATCAGCACGTTCGGGCCCCACTGGTACGGGGTGCCGTAGGTCTGCTTGTTGACCACATACCACGGCGCATCTTTCAGGCGTGGGTCGAGGGTGTTCCAGTTCGGGATCAACGCGGTGTTGATCGGTTGCACACGCTTGCCGACGATCAACCGCAGCGAGGCATCACCGGACGCGGTCACCAGGTCGTAACCGCCCTTGGCCATCAGGCTGACCATCTCGTCGGAGGTGGCGGCAGTCTTCACGTTGACCTTGCAGCCGGTTTCCTTCTCGAAACCGCTCACCCAGTCGTAGGCCTTGTCGCTCTCGCCACGTTCGATGTAACCCGGCCAGGCGACAATATCCAGCTGACCTTCGCCGGCGCCGACGGCTTTCAGCGGCTCGGCGGCTTGCAAACTGGCGCTGGCGAGCAGGGCCGTGGTGATTGCACTGAACAGTGCGGTCTTGTGCACGAACATGGTTGAACCCTCTTCTTCAAATTATGGTCGGGGCAGTTGTGAACGCGGTGAAGCCATGCCGTTTTGCGGCTTGTTATTAGCGTAGTCAGAGATGCTGGCCGTGGCGGGCCATGATGTGCCGCACCACGCTGTAGTCCTGCAGCGAATCACTGGATAAGTCTTTGCCGTATCCGGAACGTTTCAGCCCTCCGTGGGGCATTTCGCTGACCAGCATGAAATGGCTATTGATCCAGGTGCAGCCGTACTGCAAGCGGGCGGCGACCTGCATTGCCTTGTCCAGATTCTGCGTCCACACCGACGAGGCGAGGCCGTATTCGGAATCGTTGGCCCAGTCCACCGCTTGCGCGAGTTCGTCGAAGCGGGTCACGGTGACCACCGGGCCGAACACTTCGCGCTGGACGATTTCATCGCTCTGCTTGCAACCGGCCAGCAACGTCGGCTGGTAGAAGAACCCGGCGCCGGAATGCACCGCCGCGCCAGTCACGCGTTCGATGTGCGGCTGGCCGAGGGCGCGCTCGACGAAACTGGCGACGCGGTCGCGCTGGCGGGTGCTGATCAGCGGGCCGATCTCGTTGTCGGCGTCGCGTTTGCCGGCGAAGCGCAGACTGCTGACCGCCGCGCCGAGTTCGGCGACCAGTTTGTCGTGAATCCCGGCCTGGGCGTAGATGCGGCACGCCGCGGTGCAATCCTGCCCGGCGTTGTAGTAACCGTAGGTGCGCACGCCGTCGACCACCGCCTGAATGTCGGCATCGTTGCAGACGATCACCGGGGCCTTGCCGCCGAGTTCCAGATGCGTGCGCTTGAGGGTTTTTGCAGCGGCTTGAAGGATTTTCTGCCCGGTGACGATATCGCCGGTCAGCGAGACCATGCGCACCTTGGCATGCCCGACCAGATCGCTGCCGACGCCTTCACCGCCACCGCAGATGATGTTGATCACCCCGCGCGGCAGGATCTCGGCGAGTGCTGGCGCCAGTGCGAGGATCGACAGCGGCGTGTGTTCCGACGGCTTGAACACCAGCGTATTGCCGGCGGCGAGGGCCGGGGCGATTTTCCACGCGGCCATCATGATCGGGTAGTTCCACGGCGCAATCGACGCCACCACGCCAATCGGATCGCGGCGCACCATGCTGGTGTAACCCGGCACATATTCGCCGCTGAGCTGGCCGGTCTGGCAACGCACGGCGCCGGCAAAGAAACGGAACACGTCGACGGTCGCAGTCAAATCGTCCTGCCGCGCCAGGTGCAGCGGCTTGCCGCAGTTCAAGGATTCGAGGCGGGCGAGGTGATCGGCGTGTTTTTCCACCGCACTGGCGATGTCCAGCAGCAGGTTCGAACGTTGCTGCGGCGTGGTGCGCGACCATTCGGCAAAGGCGCGGTGCGCGGCGAGGATCGCGGTTTCAACCTGCTCGGTGCTGGCCTCGGCGATGTGGGTGAGGATTTCACCGGTGGCCGGGTTGAGGATCGGCTCGACAAAACCCTGCCCGGCGACCAGTTCGCCGTCGATCAGCAATGCGGTACACATCGGGGTCTGCACGCCAGCCATTTTCCGCAATCTCTTTTCTTGTGTGGTCATTGAGGCTCCCATGCCCGGGAGCCGACCGTCTTATAGATGCAGCAAGACTAGTGCGCGGCTCCGAGGTCGACAAATTCTAAATACTGAAGGTGGCATTCGATTAAATAGATGGCTTGCGTCCGCCGTGGGGCTGTTCGCGGGCCACGGTCAGAAATGGATCAACCAGGGCAGGACGCGCGGTCCCTCGGCGCCAGGCCAGACCGACGTCGAGGGTCTGGTTGAGGTCGGCAATTGGCCGCGCTTCGATGATGTCGCCCTCCAGTGACCATGGGCGGTAAGTCATGTCCGGTTGAATCGAAACGCCTAGCCCTGCCGCTACGAGGCTTCGCACGGCTTCGGTGGAGGCCGTGCGCAGGGTGATCTTCGGTTGCAGCCCGGCGCCGCGCCACAGACGCTGGGCATTGCGATCCATTTCGTCGACGTTCAGTTGAATCAGCGGCTCGCGAGCGACGTCGGCGAGGTTGATGCTGTCGTGTTCCAGCAGCGGATGCTGGGCCGGCAGCCACAGACGGTGCGGTGAGTGGGTCAGCACTTCGGTCTGCAAGGCGTGGCGATCTTCGAGGTTGGACAGGATCAGCACGCCGACATCAATCTCGCCGCTGACCAGCAAATGCTCGATGTACGGCCGTTCGTCCTCCATCACTCGGATTTCCACATTGGGATAGGCGCGCTGGAACCGCGTGAGCAGATCGGCGAGGTAATAACCGGCGACCAGGCTGGTTACGCCGACGATCAACTGTCCGGCGACCTGATCGGTGCTTTGCTGCAGGCTGCGCTTGGCATTGTCCACGGTGGCCAGAATCAGGTGCGCCTGGCGCAGGAACTGATGGCCTTGATGGGTCAGGGTCATGCCCTTGGCATGGCGGCTGAACAGGCTGACGCCGATTTCTTCCTCCAGTTGCTGGATCGCCAGGGTCAGGGTCGATTGGGAAATAAACGCGGTTTGCGCGGCGGCGGAGATAGAGCCGGTCTCGGCCACCGCGATGAAGTGGCGGATCTGACGCAGGGTCATCATGAGGAGGGTACCCGGTGGGCGGTTTTTATAGATTGGCCTGAGTGTATATCGTTTTTTTAGAGGGTAGCGGTGAGCGGCATGCTGCAAGTCGAAGCCCGAGCAACATCTGGAAGCACACTCGCGGGCTGGGCAGGGGCACTTTCGAACTAGGCTGAGGGCCTGATAGATCCGGATAACCCTGTTTTGGAGGCGGAACATGAACACCCGTGGATTGCTCGATCAACTTCTCAAGTCCGGCCAGGATCTGTTGCAGAACAAGGCCGGCGGGGCGCAGAACAATCAGCACAAACCGGCGGCTGGCGGCCTTGGCGGTTTGCTTGGCGGGTCTTCAGGCTCCGGTGCGCTGGGCGGCCTGCTCTCGGGTGCTGGCGGTGGTGCGCTGGCGGCCGGGGCGATGGGCCTGCTGCTCGGCAGCAAAAAAGCGCGCAAGGTTGGCGGCAAAGTCGCGGTCTACGGTGGCCTCGCTGCCCTTGGTGTGCTGGCCTACAAGGCTTACGGCAACTGGAACGCACAAAAGGGCACGGCCCCACAAACCGAACCGCAGACGCTGGATCGACTGCCGCCCGCGCAAGCCGAGCAGCACAGTCAGGCGATTCTCAAGGCGCTGGTTGCAGCCGCCAAGGCCGACGGCCACATCGACGACCGCGAACGCCAGTTGATCGAAGGCGAGTTCACCAGACTCGACAACGATCAGGAGCTACAGCACTGGCTCCACGCCGAACTCAACAAACCCCTCGACCCGGCCGACGTCGCCCGTGCCGCCAGCACCCCCGAAATGGCGGCAGAAATGTACATCGCCAGCGTGATGCTGGTGGATGAGGAGAGCTTTATGGAGAAGGCGTATCTGGAGGAATTGGCCAAGCAACTGAAGCTGGAGCCGGGCTTGAAGGTCGAGCTGGAGAAGCAGGTGCGCCAGGCATCGCAATAGCACTGCCTGAACACGGTGCTTATGTAGGAGCTGCGGCACGCTGCGATCTTTTGATTTTCAAAGCCAACATCAAAAGATCGCAGCGTACCGCAGCTCCTACAGGTTTTTCGGCCAGACGCCGAAGCCTGCTTGCGATTGCGTTTCCAGCCTCACAACCACAGCAATGGCCGATCCACCGCCCCTTTTTGCCGTTCCATCACTGGCACGCCAGCCCCGGATTGTCGGACAGTCCCACCCCAGAGCCTCCCGGCTATCCACGCCGGGCCGGCCCGAGGGTTAAAAAGCGTCTTATAAATGAAACACCGCCCTCGGCTATACTCCCCGCATTTCGACTTAGGCACGAGGAATCACTGTGAAGAACTGGACGTTGCGCCAACGCATTTTGGCGAGCTTTGCGGTGATTATCGCGATCATGTTGCTGATGGTCGTCGTTTCGTATTCCCGCCTGCTGAAAATCGAAGCCAGTGAAAGCAGCGTGCGTGACGACGCGGTTCCCGGCGTCTATTACAGCTCGATGATCCGTGGCGCGTGGGTTGACAGCTATCTGCAGACCCAGGAACTGCTCGGCCTCAAGGAAGGGCAGGGCATCAGCAGCGAAGACGCGGCGGACTACAAGGCGTTCGAGACGCGCCTGCAAGAGCAGATGGCCAACTACCGCAACACCGTCACCACCGACGAAGACCGGGTCGAGTTCGCCGCGTTCGAGAAGGATCACGACACCTACATGCAGATCCAGGATCAGGTACTCGATCTGCATAAGCGCAATCTGGAAGCCGAGGCAGTCAAGCTGTTCACCGAGAAACTGACCCCGGCTTGGTACACCGGCCGCATGAAACTCAACGACATCATCGGCGAAAACAAACGGGTCGCTGATCAGGCCATGGCCAACATCGACGAAGCGGTAGCGGCGGCCAAGGTCAGCATGTTCGTCTCGCTGCTGGTGGCCGTGCTGGCGGCCGGTGCCTGCGGCCTGCTGCTGATGCGCGCGATCATGGCGCCGATGAACCGTATCGTGAAGATCCTCGAAATCATGCGTACCGGCGACTTGAGCAGCCGCCTGAATCTGGACCGCAAGGACGAGTTCGGCGCGGTGGAAACCGGCTTCAATGACATGATGACCGAGCTGACTTCGCTGGTGTCCCAGGCCCAGCGCTCCTCGGTGCAGGTGACCACTTCGGTGACCGAGATTGCCGCCACCTCCAAGCAGCAACAGGCCACCGCCACCGAAACCGCGGCCACCACCACTGAAATCGGCGCGACCTCGCGTGAAATCGCCGCCACTTCGCGGGATCTGGTGCGCACCATGACCGAAGTGTCCACCGCCGCCGATCAGGCCTCGGTGCTTGCCGGTTCCGGCCAGCAAGGCCTGGCGCGCATGGAAGACACCATGCATTCGGTGATGGGTGCGGCCGATCTGGTCAACGCCAAACTGGCGATCCTCAACGAGAAGGCCGGCAACATCAATCAGGTGGTGGTGACCATCGTCAAGGTTGCCGACCAGACCAACCTGCTGTCGCTCAACGCCGCCATCGAGGCCGAGAAGGCCGGTGAATACGGTCGCGGTTTTGCCGTGGTCGCCACCGAAGTGCGGCGTCTGGCGGATCAGACCGCCGTCGCCACTTACGACATCGAACAAATGGTTCGCGAGATCCAGTCGGCGGTGTCTGCCGGCGTGATGGGCATGGACAAGTTCTCCGAAGAAGTGCGCCGGGGCATGGCCGAAGTGCAGCAGGTCGGCGAGCAACTGTCGCAGATCATCCATCAGGTGCAGGCGCTGGCGCCGCGGGTGTTGATGGTCAACGAAGGCATGCAGGCCCAGGCCACCGGTGCCGAACAGATCAACCATGCGCTGGTGCAGTTGGGCGATGCCAGCAGTCAGACCGTCGAGTCGCTGCGTCAGGCCAGTTTCGCCATTGACGAACTGAGCCAGGTGGCCGTCGGGCTGCGCAGCGGCGTTTCGCGATTCAAAGTCTGATGAGCGAAATCACCGCCAAACGCAGCGCCGCGCCCGTGGCGAAGCAGGCGTTGTTCCTGCTGTTTCGCATCGGCAGCGAGCGTTACGCCTTGCGCGCCACCGAGGTGGCGGAAGTGTTGCCGCGCCTGCCGTTGAAGCCGATTGCCCAGGCGCCGAAGTGGGTCGCCGGGGTGTTCGCCTATCGTGGTGCGGTGGTGCCAGCGATCGACCTCAGTGCGCTGACCTTCGGCCATCCCGCCGAGGCGCGCACCAGTACCCGGCTGGTGCTGGTGCATTACCGTCCGGATGAACTGCAGCCGTCGAACTGGCTTGGGCTGATCCTTGAGCAGGCGACCGATACCCTGCGCTGCAACCCAGAGGATTTTCAGCCATATGGCCTGGACAATCGTCAGGCGCCGTACCTCGGCCCGGTGCGCGAAGACGCCCAGGGGCTGGTGCAATGGGTGCGGGTCAACGACTTGCTGGATGACGCGGTGCGCAGCCTGCTGTTCCCCGCGCCACTCGAGGCGCAGTCATGAGCAGCGACCAGCGTTTTTTCGATTTCCTCAAGGAGCGCATCGGCCTGGATGTCTCGTCGGTGGGGCCGGCGATCATCGAGCGCGCGGTGCGCCAACGCACCACGCTCTCGCAAGCGGCGCACAGCGATGAATACTGGCAACTGCTGCAAGGTTCGCGGGACGAACAGCAGGCGTTGATCGAAGCGGTGATCGTCCCTGAAACCTGGTTTTTCCGTTATCCGGAATCCTTCGCCACCCTCGGCAAACTGGCGCGCAAGCGTCTGGACCAATTGAACAACATGCGCGCGCTGCGCATCCTCAGCTTGCCGTGCTCGACCGGCGAAGAACCCTATTCGATTGCCATGGCCTTGCTCGATGCCGGTCTCAAACCGCATCAGTTCAAGGTCGACGGTATGGACGTTAGCCCGCTGTCGGTGGACAAGGCGCGGCGCGGGTTGTACGGCAAGAACTCGTTTCGGGGGCAGGATCTGGATTTTCGCGAGCGTCATTTCACCGCCGAGCATGACGGCCATCGGGTCAGCGAAGCGGTGCGTGAGCAGGTGCGCCTGCAGGCCGGCAATGTGCTGGATCCGACGCTGCTGGCGGGTGAGCCGCCGTTCGATTTCGTGTTCTGCCGCAACCTGTTGATCTATTTCGACCAGCCGACCCAGAAGCAAGTCTTTGAAGTGCTCAAACGTCTGACGCACGTTGATGGCGTGTTGTTCATCGGCCCGGCCGAGGGCAGTCTGCTCGGGCGCCTGGGCATGCGCTCGATCGGCATCCCGCAGTCGTTTGCCTTCAGTCGACACGCTGAACCCATGCCCGAACCTGTGGCATTGCCGACCCCGACCCCTTTGCCGGTGCGCCAACCTCTGCGCAGTCCGCCGCCAGTATCGCCGCCGGTGCGTCCGCGGCCGTTTGCCAGCGTTGCACCGTTGCCGGTCAGCAGCAAAAGCGCCCACCCGGACGCGGCGACCTTGCTCGCCAACATCGCTGCGCTGGCCAACGAAGGCAAAAGTGCCGAGGCCCGCGCGGCATGCGAGCAGTATCTGCGCAGTCACGAACCGGTGGCGCAGGTGTTTTACTGGCTCGGTCTGCTCAGCGATGTTGCCGGTGCCGCGCTCGAAGCTCAAAGTCATTACCGCAAGGCCTTGTACCTTGAACCGCAACACCCCGAAGCGTTGATGCACCTGGCCGCCTTGCTGCAGGCCCAGGGTGACAGCGCCGGTGCCAGACGATTGCAGGAACGCGCCGCCCGCAGCGGCCGCACCGCCGACAGTGAGCGTAAACGATGATCCCGTCCGACACCTTGAACGTCACCCACGAAGACGCCCGGGCCATCGATGATTGCTGGAACCGTATCGGTATTCATGGCGACAAGTCGTGCCCGTTGCTGGCCGAGCATATTCATTGCCGCAACTGCGCGGTGTATTCCGCCGCCGCCACGCGCCTGCTGGACCGTTATGCGTTGCAGCAGGACGAACGCGATCCGGTCGCCGTGGCGGTCGAAACCGATGTGAAAACCCGTTCGCTGCTGATGTTCCGCCTCGGCGAAGAATGGCTGGGACTGGCGACTCGCAGTCTGGTGGAAGTGGCGCCGCTGCAGGCGATCCACTCGCTGCCGCACCAGCGCTCGCGGGCCTTGCTCGGCGTGGCGAACGTGCGCGGGGCGCTGGTGGCGTGCCTGTCGCTGGTCGAACTGCTGGATCTGGACGGCAATGCCGCACCGACCACTGGCGCGCGAATCATGCCGCGCATGCTGATCATCGCCGCCCACGGTGGGCCGGTGGTGGTGCCGGTGGACGAAGTCGACGGCATCCATGCCATCGATGAAAAAATTCTCGACGCCGCGTCGCGTGCCGGCGGTGAACACAACAGCACGGCCAGCGCCAAATACACCCGTGGCGTTTTGCAATTCCGCGGGCGCAGCCTGCGTTGGCTGGATGAAGAACAGCTGCTGTCCGCCGTGACCCGGAGCCTCACATGACCCCCGAGCAAATGCGCGACGCCTCGCTGCTGGAGCTGTTCAGCCTCGAAGCCGAAGCCCAGACCCAGGTGCTCAGCAGCGGGCTGCTGGCGCTGGAGCGTAACCCGACTCAGGCCGACTATCTGGAATCGTGCATGCGTGCGGCGCACTCGCTCAAGGGCGCGGCGCGGATCGTCGGGATCGACAGCGGTGTCAGCGTCGCCCACGTGATGGAAGATTGTCTGGTCAGCGCCCAGGAAGGGCGGCTGTTGCTGCGTCCCGAGCACATCGATGCGTTGCTGCAAGGCACTGATCTGTTGATGCGCATCGCCACGCCGGCCAATGCTCCGCAAGCGCCGGACATCGAAGCGTATGTGGCGTTGATGGGGCGCCTGCTTGACCCTTCGGCAGCGCCCGCAGTCGCGCCGCCGCCGATGGCCGAATTGCAGATGCAGGCGCCGCCGCCTGCGCCTATTGAAAGCCCGGCGCCATCGATCGAAACACCGTTGGAAACCTCCGACCCGGCCCCGCGCAAGAACAAGCGCACCACCGAGGGTGGCGAGCGCGTGTTGCGGGTCACCGCCGAACGCCTGAACAGCCTGCTCGACCTGTCGAGTAAATCGCTGGTCGAAACCCAGCGCCTCAAACCGCATCTGGCAACCATGCAGCGCCTCAAACGCATGCAGAACAATGGTCTGCGGGCGCTGGAAAGCCTCAATGTGCACCTCAAGGAACATGCGCTGAGCCTCGAAGCCCAAGAAGCCCTTGAAGACGCGCGGCGCCTATTGGCCGAATCCCAGCAATTGCTCGCGGAAAAGAACGCCGAGCTCGACGAGTTCGCCTGGCAAGCCAGCCAGCGCGCGCAAGTGCTCTACGACACCGCGCTGGCTTGTCGCATGCGCCCGTTTGCCGACGTGCTCACCGGTCAGGTGCGTATGGTTCGCGACCTGGGGCGCAGTCTTGGCAAACAGGTGCGGCTGGAGATCGAAGGCGAGAAGACCCAGGTCGATCGCGACGTGCTGGAAAAGCTTGAAGCGCCGCTGACCCATCTGCTGCGCAACGCGGTCGATCACGGCATCGAAACCCCGGAGCAACGCCTGCTCAAGGGTAAGTCCGAAGAAGGCCTGATCCGCTTGCGTGCCTCGCATCAGGCCGGTTTGCTGGTGCTGGAGTTGAGCGATGACGGCAATGGCGTCGATCTGGAAAAGGTCCGCCGCAGCATTGTCGAGCGTCAGCTGTCGCCCGCCGAGACGGCGGCGCAGTTGAGCGAAGAAGAGTTGCTGACGTTCCTCTTTCTGCCGGGTTTCAGCCTGCGCGACACGGTGACCGAGGTGTCCGGGCGTGGCGTCGGTCTTGATGCGGTGCAGCACATGGTGCGGCAACTGCGCGGCGCGGTGGTGCTGGAGCAGACGGCGGGCGAGGGCAGCCGCTTTCATCTGGAAGTGCCGCTGACCCTGTCGGTGGTGCGCAGTCTGGTGGTGGAAGTCGGCGAGGAGGCTTATGCGTTTCCGCTGGCGCATATCGAACGCATGTGCGATCTCGAGCCACAGGACATTGTTCAGATCGAGGGCCGTCAGCATTTCTGGCATGAAGGTCGACACGTCGGACTGGTCGCCGCCAGCCAGTTGCTGAATCGTCCGGCCAGTCAGAGCAGCGGCGAAACCCTCAAGGTCGTAGTGATTCGCGAGCGTGATGCGGTCTACGGCGTGGCGGTCGAGCGTTTTGTCGGCGAGCGCACGCTGGTGGTGCTGCCGCTGGATGAGCGGCTGGGCAAGGTTCAGGACATTTCCGCCGGCGCCTTGCTCGACGATGGTTCGGTGGTGCTGATCGTCGATGTCGAGGACATGTTGCGTTCGGTGGACAAGCTGCTCAATACCGGGCGTCTGGAGCGCATCGCGCGTCACGGCAATCAGGCCGCCGAAGTGGCGCGCAAACGGATTCTGGTGGTCGATGACTCGCTGACCGTGCGCGAGTTGCAGCGCAAGCTGCTGCTCAATCGCGGCTACGACGTGGCGGTCGCGGTGGACGGCATGGACGGCTGGAACGCGCTGCGTTCGGAGGACTTCGATTTGCTCATCACCGACATCGACATGCCGCGCATGGATGGCATCGAACTGGTCACCCTGTTGCGCCGCGACAACCGCCTGCAATCGCTGCCGGTGATGGTGGTCTCGTACAAGGATCGTGAAGAGGACCGGCGTCGTGGACTGGACGCTGGCGCCGACTATTATTTAGCCAAGGCCAGTTTTCATGACGACGCCCTGCTTGATGCAGTGGTTGAGCTCATTGGAGGAGCGCGGGCATGAAAATCGCAATCGTCAACGACATGCCCCTGGCGGTGGAGGCTTTGCGCCGTGCGCTGGCCTTCGAGCCGGCACATCAGGTGGTCTGGGTCGCCAACAACGGCGCCGAGGCGGTGCGTCTGTGCGCCGAAAACACGCCGGATCTGATCCTGATGGACCTGATCATGCCGGTGATGGATGGGGTCGAAGCGACCCGGCGGATCATGGCCGAAACCCCGTGCGCGATCGTCATCGTCACGGTCGACCGTCAGCAGAACGTGCACCGGGTCTTCGAAGCCATGGGCCATGGCGCGCTGGACGTGGTCGACACCCCGGCCATTGGTGCGGGGAACGCGCAGGAAGCCGCGGCGCCGTTGCTGCGCAAGATCCTCAACATCGGCTGGCTGATCGGCGAGAAAACCCCGCGCTCGCGTCCGGTGCCGACGCCCCACCGCAGTTCGGCGTCGTGCAAGCGGCTGGTGGCGATCGGCTCGTCCGCCGGCGGACCGGCCGCGCTGGAAGTGCTGCTCAAGGGCCTGCCACGCCATTTCTCGGCTGCCATCGTGCTGGTGCAGCACGTGGATCAGGTGTTTGCCGCGGGCATGGCCGAATGGCTGGCCAGCGCCAGTGGCCTGGACGTGCGCCTGGCCCGCGAAGGCGAGCCACCGCAGGCCGGCGCGGTACTGCTGGCCGGCACCAACCACCATATTCGCTTATTGAAAAACGGCACGCTGGCCTACACCGCCGAGCCGGTCAACGAGATCTACCGACCCTCGATCGACGTGTTTTTCGAAAGTGTCGCCAGTTATTGGAATGGCGATGCCATCGGGGTTTTATTGACCGGGATGGGACGCGACGGGGCACAAGGGCTTAAGCTCATGCGCCAGCAGGGTTATCTGACCATCGCGCAGGACCAGCAAAGCAGTGCGGTGTACGGCATGCCCAAGGCCGCAGCGGCGATCGATGCGGCCGTCGAAATCCGTCCACTGGAAAAGATAGCGCCACGGTTGCTGGAGGTTTTCCCCAAATGAACAGGCTATTCCGCAATCCTGGCCCCCGCAGTATTCAGGTGACCGCCCATGAATGATTTACAGATCGACGACATTAAAACCGACGAAAACGCCGCCATGGTGTTGTTGGTGGACGATCAAGCGATGATCGGCGAAGCCGTGCGCCGTGGGCTGTCGAATGAAGAGAACATCGACTTCCACTTCTGCTCCGACCCGCACCAGGCCATCGCCCAGGCGGTACGGATCAAGCCGACGGTGATTCTGCAGGACCTGGTGATGCCCGGCCTCGACGGCCTGAGCCTGGTGCGCGAATACCGCAATCACCCGGCGACCAAGGACATCCCGATCATCGTGCTGTCGACCAAGGAAGACCCGCTGATCAAGAGCGCGGCGTTCTCGGCCGGGGCCAACGATTATCTGGTCAAGCTGCCGGACACCATCGAGCTGGTGGCGCGCATCCGCTATCACTCGCGCTCCTACATGACCCTGCTGCAGCGCGATGCGGCGTACCGTGCGTTGCGCGTCAGCCAGCAGCAGTTGCTCGACACCAACCTGGTGCTGCAACGGCTGATGAACTCTGACGGCCTGACCGGGCTGTCCAACCGCCGGCACTTCGACGAGTACCTGGAGCTGGAATGGCGCCGCTCGCTGCGCGACCAGAGCCAGTTGTCGTTGCTGATGATCGACGTCGATTACTTCAAGTCCTACAACGACAGCTTTGGCCACGTCGAGGGCGACGAAGCGCTGCGCAAGGTCGCCACGGCGATCCGCGACGCCAGCGCCCGGCCGTCGGACTTGCCGGCACGTTACGGCGGTGAAGAGTTCGCGCTGGTGCTGCCGAACACCTCACCGGGCGGCGCACGCCTGGTGGCGGAGAAGCTGCGCCAGACCGTGGCAGCGCTGAAGATTCCGCACAACACCCCGGGGGAGGGCGCGAGCCTGACCATCAGCATTGGTTTGGCGACGATGGTGCCGCAGGCGGGCAGCGATTGCCGGCTGCTGATTTCGGCGGCGGATCGCGGGTTGTACCTGGCCAAGAATAACGGGCGTAACCAAGTCGGCATCGAATAACCCACCGATCTGGCCTGTCGGTCTGACGTCCGATGGACCGTTGCAATCGAATATCCTGTAGGAGCTGCCGCAGGCTGCGATCTTTTGATTTTGCTTTTAAAGATCAAAAGATCGCAGCCTGCGGCAGCTCCTACAGGGGCATTGTGTCAAGTGATTCGCCCCGACAGCCGCCAGACGGGCTGCCGTGACAGCGTGATTACGTTATACTCGCCGGCTTTCAAAAGTTCGCCAACGAGTGCTGCCCGTCATGGAAATCAACCCGATCCTGAACACCATCAAGGACCTGTCCGAGCGCTCCGAAACTATTCGGGGGTATCTTTGACTACGATCAAAAGCATGAGCGTCTGATCGAAGTCAATCGCGAGCTTGAAGATCCTGCAGTCTGGAACAAACCTGAATACGCCCAGGAACTGGGCCGCGAGCGAGCATCGCTGGCGCAGATCGTCGACACCCTGGATGAGCTGTCCAGCGGTCTGGCCGATTCCCGCGAGCTGCTCGACATGGCCGTTGAAGAAAACGACGAAGGCGCGGTAAACGACGTCGTTGAACTGCTTCAAGGGCTTGAAGAGTCACTGGCCAAGCTTGAATTCCGCCGCATGTTCAGCCACGAGATGGACCCGAACAACGCCTACCTGGACATCCAGGCCGGCTCCGGCGGTACCGAGGCCCAGGACTGGGCCAACATCCTGCTGCGCATGTACCTGCGCTGGGCCGACAAACGCGGTTTCGACGCGACCATCATGGAACTGTCGGCCGGTGAAGTCGCCGGTATCAAGGGCGCGACCGTGCACATCAAGGGTGAATACGCCTTTGGCTGGCTGCGCACCGAGATCGGCGTGCACCGTCTGGTACGCAAGAGCCCGTTCGACTCCGGCAACCGTCGCCACACCTCGTTCTCTGCCGTTTTCGTCTCGCCAGAGATCGACGACAAGGTCGAAATCGAAATCAACCCGGCAGACTTGCGGATCGACACCTATCGTTCCTCCGGTGCCGGTGGTCAGCACGTAAACACCACCGACTCGGCCGTACGTATCACCCACGTACCGACCAACACCGTGGTCAGCTGCCAGAACGAACGTTCCCAGCACGCCAACAAGGACACCGCCATGAAAATGCTGCGGGCCAAGTTGTACGAGCAGGAAATGCAGAAGCGCAACGCCGCCTCGCAAGCGCTGGAAGACACCAAGTCGGACATCGGCTGGGGTCACCAGATCCGTTCGTACGTGCTCGACGCGTCGCGGATCAAGGACCTGCGCACCAACATTGAACGCAGCGACTGCGACAAGGTGCTCGACGGCGACATCGACGAATACCTGGAAGCCAGCCTGAAATCGGGGCTGTAAAAGACGCACACAGGGTCGCTGATGCAATGCGATCCCTGTAGGAGCCAGCCCTGCTGGCGATTCCCGGGCCGCCAGGCCCGGGGGCAACGAACCTGATGGAATATCTGAAGACATGAGCGACCAACAACTCGACCCGCAAGCCCTGCAACAGGAAGAAAACTCCCTGATCGCCCTGCGCAAGGAAAAGCTGGCTGCCGAGCGCGCCAAGGGCAACGCCTTCCCGAACGACTTCCGCCGCGAAAACTACTGCGAAGATCTGCAGAAGAAATACGCGGACAAGACCAAGGAAGAGCTGGCCGAGGCTGCAATCCCGGTCAAGGTTGCCGGTCGCATCATGCTCAACCGTGGCTCGTTCATGGTGATCCAGGACATGACCGGTCGCATCCAGGTCTACGTCAACCGTAAAACCCTGTCCGAAGACACCCTGGCCGCCGTCAAGACCTGGGACATGGGTGACATCATTGCCGCCGAAGGCACCCTGGCGCGTTCCGGCAAGGGCGACCTGTACGTCGAAATGACCAACGTGCGCCTGCTGACCAAGTCGCTGCGCCCGCTGCCGGACAAGCACCACGGCCTGACCGACACCGAACAGCGCTACCGTCAGCGTTACGTTGACCTGATCGTCAACGAAGAAGTACGCCAGACCTTCCGCGTACGCTCGCAAGTGATCGCGCACATCCGCAGCTTCCTGATGAAGCGCGACTTCCTCGAAGTCGAAACGCCGATGCTGCAGACCATTCCTGGCGGCGCCGCAGCCAAGCCGTTCGAAACCCACCACAACGCGCTGGACATGGAAATGTTCCTGCGTATTGCGCCTGAGCTGTACCTCAAGCGTCTGGTGGTTGGCGGTTTCGAGAAAGTGTTCGAGATCAACCGCAACTTCCGTAACGAAGGCGTTTCGACCCGTCACAACCCTGAATTCACCATGTTGGAGTTCTACCAGGCTTACGCCGACTACGAAGACAACATGGACCTGACCGAAGAACTGTTCCGTGAACTGGCACAGCTGGTGCTGGGCAGCACCGACGTGCCGTACGGCGACAAGGTGTTCCACTTCGGCGAGCCGTTTGCCCGTCTCTCGGTGTTCGACTCGATCCTCAAGTACAACCCTGAGTTGACCGCCGATGATCTGAACGACATCGACAAGGCGCGCGCCATCGCCAAGAAGGCCGGCGCCAAGGTGCTGGGCTTCGAAGGTCTGGGCAAGTTGCAGGTGATGATTTTCGAAGAGCTGGTCGAGCACAAGCTGGAGCAGCCGCACTTCATCACCCAGTACCCGTTCGAAGTGTCGCCGCTGGCCCGTCGTAACGACGAGAACCCGAACGTCACCGACCGTTTCGAGCTGTTCATCGGCGGCCGTGAAATCGCCAACGCCTACTCCGAGTTGAACGACGCGGAAGACCAGGCCGAGCGCTTCATGGCGCAGGTGGCCGACAAGGACGCCGGCGACGACGAAGCCATGCACTACGACGCCGACTTCGTGCGTGCGCTGGAGTACGGCATGCCGCCAACGGCCGGTGAGGGTATCGGCATCGACCGTCTGGTGATGTTGCTGACCAACTCGCCGTCGATCCGCGATGTGATCCTGTTCCCGCACATGCGACCGCAAGCGTAAACGTTTCAGTTAAAAAGCCGCCTAAAACAGGCGGCTTTTTATTGCCTGTCTGGTACAAATGTATCAATTGGTTAATTTTGCAATAGCAGAGGAAGTCCAGTCGTGATGGTTGCAATCGCTCAAGAAGGTGCAGCGGGTATCGCCACTGCGGTCGCTGAAAGTGTTCAGTACCAGGGCCGCAAGGCCAGCCGACAGGGCAGTGAGCAGCGTCGACAGGACATTCTCGACGCGGCAATGCGCATTGTCGTGCGTGACGGCGTGCGCGCCGTGCGCCACCGGGCCGTGGCGGCCGAGGCCGGTGTGCCGCTGTCGGCCACCACCTATTACTTCAAGGATATCGATGACCTGCTCACCGATACCTTCGCCCAATACGTCGAACGCAGCGCGGCCTACATGGCCAAGCTGTGGATCAACAACGAAGGCCTGCTGCGCGAGATGGTCGTCAGTGGCGACGGCAGCCCCGAGTCGCGCTCGCAACTGGCGGACGATATCGCGCGGCTGATGGCCGACTATGTGCACCGGCAATTGGTCAATCGCCGCGAGCACCTGATGGCCGAGCAGGCGTTCCGCCAGGAAGCGCTGCTCAACCCGCGGCTGGCGGATCTGGTGCGCTCGCATCAGCAGATTCTGCTGCAGGGCACCTGCCAGTTGTTCCAGGTGCTGGGCTCGCGTGAACCGCAGCAGGATGCCAAGGTGTTGACGGCGATTATCGGACGGATGGAATATCAGGGCCTGCTCAACGACGCCGAGCCTTTGGCCGAACAGGACATGCTCGGGATTCTGACGCGGTATATGCATCTGGTCCTGGCCTCGGTGTAAGCCACTGTTGATTTACCCTGTGGGAGCGAGCTTGCTCGCGAAGGCGGACTGACATTCAACATTAATGTTGGCGGTACCACCGCTTTCGCGAGCAAGCTCGCTCCCACAGGGGGAATGTGGCGGTGTTCAGGGCTATGGATTCATAGGGAGTATTGAATGAAAGCCTGGCGTGGCGTGCTGATCGCCTTGTCGTTCCTGCTGCTCAGTGGCTGTCTGGTGACCTTCAAGAATCCGCTGCCTGCCAGTGACCCGGCGCCCAAGGGCCTGCTGGGCACGTGGGCGAGCACCAATGCCTGGGGCGAGCCGATGAACCTTGAGCTGACCCGCGTCGGCAATGATCGCTATCAGGCCGTCACCTGGTTCAAGGCCCGGCCTCACGAGCGCGAGGCGTACCCGTTCACCGTGTCGCGCCATGGCAGTCGCTGGTACCTGTCGGCGAAAGTGCCGGCGCGTTACGGTGGCCAATACACCATCGCCGGTTTCGAACTCACCGACAAACACGAGCTGGTGGTGTACAACCTCGACCTCGAACAGATCAATCAGGCGATCAAACAGCGAGCCCTCGACGGCAAGGCTTTCCAGACTGAGGACGACGGCGACGGCGTGCAGGTCGACAGCAGCCTCGACAAGGTCTTTGCTTACCTCGACGATCCGGCCAATTCCGATGTCTTCGTCGAGGCCGCGCGCTATCAGCGCCAGGCCCGCGCCAAATAATTCAGTTTTCTACAGGAGTTTCGGGTGGACGATTACCAGCAGACGATACGCACGCTGTCCGATCGCATTGTGCTGGCGCAGACGCCGATCCGCGTGCTCGATGCGGTGAAGTGGGACGAGAACATCCGCAAGGGCTTTCTCAAGGCCAAGGGCAAGGAAATGCCGGCGGTGGATCGCGACTACTATCTCAATCGGCCGCTGTCCTTCGATTCGAGCAAGGTCAAACTGGAATTCCAGAACATCGAGCGCGACATCACCCGCCAGCTCGGCCAGTTCAACCCGGTCGGGCAGATCATGCGGCGCATGTGCAAGGAATACCGCATGGTGGTGCGCATGCTCGAAGCGCGCGGCACCGAGGATTTCGGCCTGATCTCCCAGGAACTCTACGGCGCCGCCTCCGACGCGTTCCACGCCGGCGACCCGACCCTGGCCGACCTCGGCCTGATGATGTCCGACTACCTGAACAACATCGATGGCCGTGGCGACCTGAAGGACGAGCCGAAAGTCCTCACCGCCAAGGATGCCGTGCACCTGCTGCAAACCCGTTTGAACAAGGTGTTTGGCGAGGCCGAGGAAACCATCCGGGTGTTCGAGTCCGACGGCATCGTCGCCGACGCGGCGGCGGGCGCCGACTACATCAAGATCCGCACCGACGCGCTGTTCAACGACCGCGACGTGCGTGCACTGGAAGTCCACGAAGGCCTGGTGCATGTCGGTACAACCCTCAACGGCTTGAATCAGCCGATCTGTACCTTCTTGTCCAAAGGCCCGCCGTCGTCGACGGTGACCCAGGAAGGCCTGGCGATCCTGATGGAAATCATCACCTTCGCCTCCTACCCGAGTCGCCTGCGCAAACTGACCAACCGCACCCGTGCCATTCACATGGTCGAGGAGGGCGCGGACTTTCTGCAGGTGTTCGAGTTCTTCCGCGAGCAGGGCTTCGAAATGGCCGAAAGCTACGGCAATGCCAGTCGTGTTTTCCGTGGTTCGACCCCGACCGGTCTGCCATTCACCAAAGACTTGTCCTACCTCAAGGGCTTTATCATGGTTTACAACTACATTCAGTTGGCCGTGCGTAAGGGCAAGCTTGAGCAGGTACCGCTGCTGTTCTGCGGCAAGACCACGCTGGAGGACATGCGTACCCTGCGTCAACTGGTCGATGAAGGTCTGGTGGTGCCGCCGAAATATTTGCCGGAACAGTTCCGCGACATGAACGCGCTGTCGGCGTGGATGTGCTTCTCCAACTTCCTCAATCACTTGAGCCTGGACCGGATCGAGGCGGATTACTCCAATATCCTGTAGACCACACTCAAATCCTGTGGGAGCTGGCTTGCCAGCGATTGCATTCTGTCAGTCAATATTGATGTTGGCTGACCCACCGCTATCGCTGGCAAGTCGAATCGTCGCACCGCAGCTCCCACAGGGTTATTTGTTGACACAATTATTGTTTTCAACCCGAATTCTGCGAGGTTTCACCGGATGAGAATCCTCGGCATCCTTTGCCTGCTCCTGACCCTCAGCGGTTGCAGTTCGCTGTTGTTCTACCCCGAACCGGGCCAGATCTTCACCCCGGAAAAAGCCAAACTCGAATACCGCACCGTCACACTGGTCACGGCGGATGGCTTGAAGCTGAACGCCTGGTGGCTACCGGCCAAACCCGGGGTTGAGGTCAAAGGCACAGTCCTGCACCTGCACGGCAACGGCGGCAATCTGCCGATGCACCTCGGCGGCAGTTGGTGGTTGCCGAAAAACGGTTATCAGGTGCTGCTGGTGGATTATCGCGGCTATGGCTTGTCCGAGGGCAAACCGAGTCTGCCGGCGATCTATCAGGACATCGACGCTGCGTTCGCCTGGCTCGACAAGGCGCCAGAAGTCAAAGGCAAACCGCTGATCCTCCTCGGCCAGAGCCTCGGTGGTTCGATGGCCGTGCATTGGCTGGTGCAGCACCCCGAGCGGCAGAAGCAACTCAAGGCCTTCGTACTTGACGGTGTGCCCGCCAGTTACCGCAGCGTCGGCCAGTACGCCCTCAGCACCTCATGGCTGACTTGGCCGTTCCAGGTGCCGCTGTCGTGGCTGGTGCCGGATGGTGACAGCGCGATCAACTCGATGCCGCAGCTCACGGGCGTGCCGAAACTGATCTTTCACAGCATCGATGACCCGCTGGTGCCGATGGCCAACGCCATCCGCCTGTATCAGGCTGCGCCGCCACCGCGCGTGCTGCAGCTGACCCGCGGCGGCCACGTGCAGACCTTCGGTGACCCGGTCTGGCGCCAGGTGATGCTGCGCTATCTGGAAGATCCCGAACACTTCAACGGCCTGCGCCGCCTCGGCGAGATCCCGAATTATCCTCAAGCCCCGAATTCTGAAGATGAGAGTCCGCAATGACTGAAGAACGTAACGCCATCCCGCTGATCATCACCGGTATCTGCAGCATCCTCGGCACGGTCGGGGCGCTGTGGTACTACGGCTACCTGCATTTCGCCAAACCCGAGGATGCGCTGCTGCTCAACGAATTCACCATGCTCAAGACCGTGCCGGGCGAAGACTACAAAGTCTCGCTGGACCCGGCGCCGCAAGTGGCGCAGTGCATCGATGGCGTGCTGGTGCTGTTCGACACCGAGCAGAAGGGCCTGACCGGGGTGCTGATCAATGCGCAGAAAAAAGCGGTGCGCTGCATGGGCCAGGAAACGCCGCAGAAACTTGAACCTTAAAAGCAAAAGATCGCAGCCTGCGGCAGCTCCTACAGGGAACGCATCCTCATGTAAGAGCTGCCGCGGGCTGCGATCTTTTGATCTTCAACAAAAAGCCCCGCCTGATCACTCAGGCGGGGCTTTTGCGTTAGCGCGTGCTGCTTAGTTCGAGCTGACCGCCGAACGTGGCATCACTGGCTGGTTGTCGTTGGAAATGGTCACTTCCACACGACGGTTCATCGCACGACCCGAGACGCTGCTGTTATCAGCAACCGGGTATTCCTTGCCATAACCCTGAACCACGATGCGCGAAGGATCTACGCCCATCTTGATCAGAGCGACTTGTACCGAGGTAGCACGACGCTCGGACAGCGACTGGTTGTACGAAGCCGCGCCGGTGCTGTCGGTGTAACCCTCGACGATCACTTTGCGATCAGGGTTTTCCTGAAGGAATTGCGCCAGTTTGTTGATGTTCACCAGACCGCTGGATTTCAGGTCAGCCTTGTTGGTGGCGAACAGCACGTCACCGAAAGTCACCAGCGTACCGCGATCGGTCTGCTTGGCGTTCAGGCTCTGCTGCAGTTGCTTGATCTGCTGATCGCGAGCGTCCAGACGCGCCTGAGCACGTTGCGCGGCAGCGTTTTTCAGGTTGTTCTCAGCGGTGCGCAGGGCGATGGTCTGCTTGGCCACTTCCACGCGCTGGTTGGTCAGGTAGGCCAGTTGGTCAACCTTGGCCGCGTCTTGCTTGTCCAGGTATGCCTTGTCGGCCTTGTCCAGATAGTCGCTGGCGTCCTTGGTTTCCAGGGCAGCGACTTTGCTTGCCTGTGGGTTGGCCTGCAGGCCGGCGTAGTTGGTGCGCGCCTGTTCCAGGTTCGGGTTAGGCGGAGTGGAGCAGGCAGCCAGGGCAACGCTTGCGGCCAGAAGAGCGGGGATCATCAGTTGCTTACGCATAATTTGTCGTCCTTTCTATCGATAAAAGTTTCAGCTTTGCGATTCGGGATGCGCGCTTACTGCACGGTGCGCTGACTTTCCTGACGCAGTTCCTGAACACCTTTCTGGGAATCCTTAACAGCCTGTTCGGCCTTGGCAGCCTGAGCCTTGCGTTCTGCTACGCGAGCGTCCCATTCGGCTTGCTCGGCGAGGGTGCGAGCCTGTTCATACTTCTTGTCGTGCATGGCGATTTCGGCTTGCTTGAGCTTGTCCTGCGCCTGCTTCATTTCCACTGCAGCGAACTCGGTACCACCGGCGCTGACGGCGCTGTTGACGGCCGATTGGGTCACGGCGTACTGCTCGGTCGGCGGGTTACCGGCGCAACCGGCCAGAACGAAGCTGGTACCGATAGCCAGAGCAGCCAGTTTCAGACCGCGCAGGTGGGAGAACGAGGTTTGGGTCTTCATGGTCTTCAACTCCATTGTTTAACTCCTGATAAAACCGAAAATCCATCCTGGTCGAGGAGCCGCAAGCGTCGTGTAAAAGCGCGTTTTTGAAACGCTCGTTCCAGGCGTGGTTACAGCTTCCGACCGGAGGCGTTTTTCAAAAGTTCAGAAAAGATGGCCTATCGCCAAAATTTTTTTTGACCAAACCGACAAGGCTCTAAACCGGGAACTTTGGAGGCGGGGAGAGGTACGCGCGGGGTAAAAGTGTACGATTTTTGAAGTTCAATGCAGCCAATGTGGGAGCGAGCTTGCTCGCGAATGCGGTGAATCAGTCGATATCAATGTCGGCTGAAATACCGCATTCGCGAGCAAGCTCGCTCCCACAGTTTGATCTATGTTGTATCAGTGCTTTTGCTTGCCGGCAGCGGCGGATAAATCCTGCAAATGCCGCCGCGACAGCGCCAGAAAACGCGGCGTCGGGCCGACATCTTCGTACAGCGGATCGCCTTCTTCATCAGTCGCCACCACCGTCGAACCTTTCACATACGGCAGGCTCGCCTCGAACTCTTCGAGCGCGGCGCCGATCAGTTCGCCAAGCAGTTCTTCGGGGTGGCGTTTGGGGTACATCTCGGCAATCGCCGCCAGTCGCGCAGCGGCCTCGACGTCCAGATGAATCGTGTAGCCAGTGTCGGTCAGGCGACCCTTGGCGTTTTCTTCCCAATGCTGGGCGAGTTCACGGATTTTCATGATGACCTCATGTCACACCTGCTCATGGCAGGATCTGGTGAATGTCCGGCGGGGCCGGCGGCAAGCCGTTGTACGGCTTACTGTTGAGACTAGCTTCAGGCCGCAAGGTTTAAAGTCCCTTCGTCGTCTGCTTGTAAGAAGCGCCACAGAGCGGCACTCTCTGGGCAAAGCATTCGTTTCTGCGCCGTCCCGATTAACGCTGGAGAACTGCTGATGACCGATATTGATGCACGCTTGCGCGAGGACGTTCACCTGCTCGGTGAGCTGTTGGGCAATACCATCCGTGACCAGTACGGCGAGAAATTTCTCGACAAGATCGAGCAGATTCGCAAGGGCGCCAAGGCCGACCGCCGTGGCTCGATGGACGCCGAACTCAGCGCCAGCCTCAACCAGTTGAGCGAGGACGAACTGCTGCCGGTGGCGCGGGCGTTCAACCAGTTTCTCAACCTGGCGAACATCGCCGAACAGTATCAATTGATTCATCGCCGCGAAGAGTCGCAACCGGCGCCGTTCGAGTCCCGCGTACTGCCGGGACTGCTCGCCCGCCTGCGTAACGAAGGCCACAGCGCCGAATCGCTGGCGCGACAACTGGCGCGTCTGGAAATCGAACTGGTGCTGACCGCGCACCCCACCGAGGTGGCGCGGCGCACCTTGATCCAGAAATACGACGCGATCGCTGCGCAACTGGCCGCGCAGGATCATCGCGACCTGACCAGCGCCGAGCGCGAACAGATTCAGAACACCCTGCAACGGCTGATCGCCGAAGCCTGGCACACCGAAGAAATCCGCCGCACCCGGCCAACCCCGGTCGACGAAGCGAAATGGGGCTTTGCGGTGATCGAACATTCGCTGTGGCAGGCGATTCCCAACCATATGCGCAAGGCCGACAAGGCGCTGTATGAAGCGACGGGCCTGCGTTTGCCACTGGAGGCGGCGCCGATTCGCTTTGCCTCGTGGATGGGTGGCGACCGTGACGGCAACCCGAATGTCACGGCCGCAGTGACCCGCGAAGTGCTGTTGCTGGCGCGCTGGATGGCTGCCGACCTGTATCTGCGCGATGTCGATCACCTGGCGGCCGAGCTGTCGATGCAGCAGGCCAGCGATGCGCTCAAGGCCAAGGCCGGTGACAGTGCCGAACCTTACCGGGCGGTGCTCAAGCAATTGCGCGAACGCCTGCGCGCCACGCGCAACTGGGCGCATGCGTCGCTCAGCGCGACAACGCCACCGCCAGCCGACGTGTTGCACAACAACCGCGATCTGCTCGATCCGCTGGAACTGTGTTTCAACTCGCTGCACGAATGCGGCATGGGCGTGATCGCCGATGGGCCGTTGCTCGATTGCCTGCGCCGGGCGGTGACCTTCGGCCTGTTCCTGGTGCGCCTCGATGTGCGTCAGGATTCGACGCGGCATAGCTCTGCGATGACCGAAATCACCGACTACCTCGGCCTCGGTCGCTACGAAGACTGGGGCGAAGAGCAGCGCATCAGCTTCCTCACCCGCGAATTGAGCAATCGTCGGCCCTTGCTCCCGGCGCATTTCAAACCGTCCGCCGACACCGCGGAGGTGCTCGCCACCTGCAAGGAAATCGCTGCCGCACCGGGTGCCTCGCTGGGTTCCTACGTGATCTCGATGGCGGGCGCCGCCTCCGACGTGCTGGCGGTGCAACTGCTGCTCAAGGAGTGCGGCGTACTGCGGCCGATGCGCGTGGTGCCGCTGTTCGAAACCCTCGCCGACCTCGACAACGCCGGGCCGGTGATGGAGCGTCTGTTGCTGCTGCCGGGCTACCGCGCCAGGCTGCAAGGCCCGCAGGAAGTGATGATCGGTTATTCCGATTCGGCCAAGGACGCCGGCACCACCGCCGCCGCTTGGGCGCAATACCGCGCGCAGGAGCGGCTGGTGGAGATCTGCCGCGAACAGCAAGTCGAACTGCTGCTGTTCCATGGCCGCGGTGGCACCGTGGGTCGCGGCGGCGGTCCGGCACACGCGGCGATTCTGTCGCAGCCGCCGGGGTCGGTGGCGGGGCGTTTCCGTACCACCGAACAGGGTGAAATGATTCGATTCAAATTCGGCCTGCCGGACATCGCCGAGCAGAACCTCAATCTGTATCTGGCCGCCGTGCTGGAAGCGACGTTGTTGCCCCCACCGCCACCGACGCCCGAGTGGCGGCACCTGATGGATGAACTGGCCGCCGATGGCGTTGCCGCGTATCGCGCCGTAGTGCGGGAAAATCCGCAGTTCGTCGAGTATTTCCGCCAATCGACCCCGGAGCAGGAGTTGGGGCGCTTGCCCCTTGGCAGCCGTCCGGCCAAGCGCCGTGCCGGTGGGATCGAGAGCCTGCGGGCGATTCCGTGGATCTTCGGCTGGACCCAGACTCGTCTGATGCTACCGGCCTGGCTCGGCTGGGAAAGCGCGTTGAGCAAGGCGCTGGAGCGCGGCGAGGGCGAACTGCTCGGGCAGATGCGCGAACAGTGGCCGTTCTTCCGCACCCGTATCGACATGCTGGAAATGGTCCTGGCCAAGGCCGACTCTGACATCGCACTGTCGTACGACCAGCGTCTGGTCGAGCCGGACTTGCTGCCGTTGGGCGCACAGTTACGCGACCTATTGTCGCAGGCGTGTACGGTGGTGCTTGGTCTGACCGGGCAGTCGCAGCTGCTGGCACATAGCCCCGACACCCTGGAATTCATCCGTCTGCGCAACACCTATCTTGATCCGCTACATCTATTGCAGGCCGAGCTGTTGGCCCGATCACGGCAGCAAAATGTCGAGCAGGGCAGCCCGGTGGAGCAGGCGCTGCTGGTGTCTGTGGCGGGGATTGCCGCCGGGTTGCGCAATACCGGCTAAGGTTTCTGCGCTGGCATCAGGCACCCGGTGCACAGGCCGGGTGCCGCTTTGTACACAGGCAGAAAGTGCCGTCAGGCGACAGTTAGTGATGGGGTTGCGACTTGGGTTACCGCTTCGTAAGGTCACGGCAGGCGCCGGTTTCTCCGACTTTTGGCGTCTTGTGTGGGCGCAGCCTGCTGTGTATCTTGATCAGCCTTTGGCCGTTTGTGCGGCCACGACCCGTTTTTTAAGATTGGCCCAAAGAGGCGAATCCCGTTGTTTTTTATATAAAAAATTGAGGAGCACATCGATGCGCGTCATTCTGCTGGGAGCTCCCGGGGCCGGTAAAGGTACTCAGGCTAAGTTCATCACCGAGAAATTCGGCATTCCGCAAATCTCCACCGGCGACATGCTGCGTGCTGCGGTCAAGGCCGGCACTCCGCTGGGCGTTCAAGCCAAGAGCATCATGGATGCCGGCGGCCTGGTGTCGGATGACCTGATCATCGCGCTGGTGCAGGATCGCATCGCTCAACCAGACTGCGCCAACGGCTTTCTGTTCGACGGTTTCCCGCGCACCATTCCACAGGCCGAAGCGCTGGTAACTGCCGGTGTCGAGCTGGACGCCGTGGTTGAAATCGCTGTTGAAGACGAAGAAATCGTTCAGCGTATCGCCGGTCGTCGCGTTCACGAGGCCAGTGGCCGCGTTTACCACATCGTCTACAACCCGCCGAAAGTGGCTGGCAAAGACGACGTCACCGGCGACGATCTGGTGCAGCGCAAGGACGACACCGAAGAAACCGTACGTCATCGCCTGTCGGTCTACCATTCGCAGACCAAGCCGCTGGTGGACTTCTACCAGAAGCTTTCCGCTGCCAACGGCAAGCCGAAGTACAGCCACATTCCGGGCGTAGGTTCGGTTGAAGCGATCACCGCCAAGGTGCTCGAAGCGCTGAGCTGAAAAAGCTGATCGGCTGCATCATCCACGGCCCGCTTGCGGGCCGTAGTTGTTTATACTGACGCACTTTTTCCCCCACCTGTTTTGGATACATCGATGAGCACCTTGCTGGCCCTGGACACCGCGACCGAAGCTTGCTCCGTTGCCTTGCTGCATGACGGCAAGGTCACGAGCCATTACGAGGTGATCCCGCGTCTGCACGCGCAGAAGCTGCTGCCGATGATCCAGCAACTGCTGGCCGATGCCGGCACCACGCTGCAAGCGGTGGACGCCATCGCGTTCGGTCGTGGGCCGGGTGCGTTTACCGGTGTGCGGATCGCCATCGGTGTGGTGCAAGGTCTGGCGTTCGCGCTGGATCGTCCGGTGCTGCCGGTGTCCAACCTCGCCGTCCTGGCGCAACGTGCTTATCGCGAACACGGCGTGAGCCAGGTCGCGGCGGCTATCGATGCGCGGATGGATGAAGTGTATTGGGGCTGCTACCGCGAAACGGCTGGCGAGATGCGTCTGGTCGGCGTCGAGGCGGTACTGCCGCCGGAAGTGGCAGCGCTGCCCGCCGATGCCAGCGGCGAGTGGTTCGGTGCCGGGACGGGCTGGGGTTATGGCGAGCGGATTGCGGTCAACCTCACTGGCTTCGACGCCGGCATGTTGCCTCACGCCGAAGACCTGCTGGCCCTGGCGCGGTTTGCCTGGGAACGCGGCGAGTCGATCCCGGCCGATGATGCGCAACCGGTTTACCTGCGCGACAAAGTCGCCACCCCCAAGGCTCGCTGATCATTCAAAGCGGCGGGGCTATTGTGGCGAGGGAGCTTGCTCCCGCTCGGCTGCGGAGCAGTCGCAAAACTTGCGACCGCGATTTATCTGATAATCCAGTGGGGCCGCTTCGCGGCCCAGCGGGAGCAAGCTCCCTCGCCACAAAAGCACTCACGCAGAATTCAGTGGCTTATTCCAAATTCTGCCAATCATCAGTTTCCATCCCCTCGCTTTAAACCTTTTGCGCTTTATGTGTTCTAGTTATCACTCGGCGGTTTGCTAAGTCGGTCAAGTGCCGCTAAATTGCCATCATCGATACCGAGCATGAAATTATGCGTATAGACGGCCTTTCCTCTCAGTCCTACCCCATCAAGCGCAAGCCTCGCAAAGGCAATGTGGCGCTGGATGAATCCGTCGACGATATCGACGGCGAGCTGGAATTTCCGACTGAAGAGCAACTGGCCGCCCGCGCTGCCAAAGCCTCCGCACAACGCCTGGCCAATCTGCCCGCCCGTCAGCAAGACATGATTTATCACCGCGCCATGAGCAAAAGCGTAGCGATGGCCCTCGCCAGCTACCTGAGCACCGCCGGTTTTGTCGATTGGGATGCGGACGTGCTGGGCCTCGATCTGTACATCTGATGGATCTGCCTTACTACCTCGGTTGTCCGTCCTGGAGCGAAAACGCCTGGCGCGATTATCTGTACCCCGAAGATGCCAAGACCTCCGACTTCCTCGCTCTCTACTCCCAAGTGTTCAATGCCGTCGAAGGCAACACGACCTTCTACGCCAGCCCCTCGCCGGCCACCGTGCAGCGTTGGGCCGAGACCATGCCCGAACACTTTCGCTTCACCGCCAAGTTTCCCGGCGACATCAGCCACAGCGGTGACCTGCGCGATCAACTGACCGCCGCCGAAACCTTCGTAAATCTTCTCAGCCCGCTCGGCGAACGCGTTTCGCCGCTGTGGCTGCAGCTTTCGAAAAGCTTCACCCCGCATCGACTGCCGGAGCTGACTGCGTTCATCGACGCGCTGGACCGGCCTCTGGCGGTGGAAGTGCGCCACGAGCAGTTCTTCGCCAAGGGCGAAAGCGAACGTCTGCTCAATCGCCTGCTGCTGGAGCGTGGTGTGGAGCGCATCTGCCTCGATCCACGGGCGCTGTTCAGTTGCCTGTCGACCGAGTCTTCGGTGATCCACGCGCAATCGAAAAAGCCCCGGGTGCCGACCCGCCCGGCGGCCTTCAGCCAGTGCCCGCAAGTGCGCTTCATCGGCCACCCGCAGCTGGAAGCCAATGATCCGTTCCTCGTGCCTTGGGTGGCGAAAATCGCCGAGTGGATCGAAGAGGGCCGCACGCCGTACATCTTCCTGCACACCGCCGACAACGTCATGGCGGCGAAGCTGGCGCAACGTTTTCACGCACAATTGATGCAACGTTTGCCTGGCCTGCCATCCTTGCCTGAGCTATACAGAGAACCCGCCGCCGAGCAACTTGGCCTGCTCTGAGGCGGATTTTTTTCCTGCCCAGGAGCCAGCCGATGGACGCCCACGCCCTTACAGAACAACTGCGCAAAGCCCAAGCCTTCAAAGCCCTGCATGAGCGTGCGGGGATTTTCGTGATTCCCAATCCATGGGATGCAGGCTCGGCGAAGATGCTCGCCAGTCTGGGCTATCAGGCGCTGGCGACCACCAGTGCCGGTTATGCGTTTTCCCAAGGCAAGGCCGACGGCGCCTTGAGCCTCGATGAGACTCTGGACAACGTCCGGGCGATTGTCGCGGCGACCGATCTGCCGGTGGCGGTGGACCTGGAAAACGGTTTTGCCGATGACCCGGCCGAGTGCGCCAAAAGCTTGCTGCGTGCCGCCGAGGCGGGCGCGGTAGGCGGTTCGATCGAAGACGCCACGGGCCGTGCCGACGCACCGATCTACTGCTTCGAACACGCCGTGGCGCGCATCGAAGCCGCTGTCGCTGCGGTGCGCACGCTGCCATTTCCCTTCACCCTGACCGCTCGCGCGGAAAACTACC
This sequence comes from Pseudomonas sp. LF020, assembly GCF_053456425.1. Taxonomy (NCBI): domain Bacteria; kingdom Pseudomonadati; phylum Pseudomonadota; class Gammaproteobacteria; order Pseudomonadales; family Pseudomonadaceae; genus Pseudomonas; species Pseudomonas sp. LF020. The sequence goes on along the minus strand of NZ_JBRFIX010000003.1, from coordinate 204,401 downwards.
TGCACGGCAATCCCGATCTCAACGACACCATTCGCCGCCTGCAAGCCTTTGCCGAGGCGGGCGCCGACGTGCTGTATGCGCCGGGTTTGCGTAGCGCCGAAGAGGTGTTGGCGGTGGTGCGCGCGGTGGCGCCAAAACCGGTCAATGTGCTGATGTCCGGCGGTTTGAAACTGACGGTGCAGCAGCTTGAAGAGATGGGGGTGCGGCGCATCAGTACCGGTTCGGCCCTGGCGCTGGCGGCATTTGGCGAGTTCTTCCGCGCGGCTGAAGAGATCCAGCGGCACGGCACCTTCGGCTTTACGTCGCAGTCGATGCCGTACGCCAAGGCCAATCAGTTTTTCAAAGGCTGAGCATGGGTCGCTGGATCGCGCTGTCGCTACTGTTGATGATTGCAGGCGCCGTGGTCAGTGTCTGGCGCGGCTGGCTCGACGTGCCGGCCGAGTGGAATCCGTGGGCGCCGCTGGACGTGAAGGCCGCGCCGAACTGGCTGACCGGTTTCAAACTGATGCGCCTGCGCGGCAATCCCGAGTTATGCGCGCAAGTCCTGAGCAGCTCGGGTCTGCGTGTCACAGCGCAAGCCGACAGCCCCGACGCCAAGTGCCCGCTGATCGGCGCCGTGCGCGTGCAGGGCGGTGAGGTGGCGCTGAGCAGCAGCTTCCTCGCCAGTTGTCCGCTGGCGGTGGCTTACGCGATGTTTGAACGGCATACCCTGCAACCCGCCGCACAGTCTGCTTACGGGCAGAGGGTCGCGCGGCTTGATCACCTCGGCAGCTTCGCCTGTCGCAATGTCTATAACCGCGAGAGCGGGGCGCTCAGCCGCCACGCCAGTGCCGATGCGCTGGACATCGCCGGCTTCCGGCTGGCGGACGGACGCAGCATCAGCGTGCTCAAGGACTGGCCGAAACAGAATCAGGACGCACAGTTTCTGCGGCAGGTGCGCGATGGCGCCTGCGAGGCGTTCAGTGTGGTGTTGAGTCCGGATTACAACGCCGCTCACCGCAATCACTTTCATGTCGATGTCGGACGCTGGAGCGTGTGTCGCTGAGGTGTCAGGCGGCGAGGCGCAGGTTCTGCAGGACGATCGGGCGCGCCCAGCCGTTGTCGAAGTCCAGCGCCTTCTGCTGCTCGACGATTTCTTCCGGCGGGAACGGCGGATAAGGTTTTTGCAGCAGGTCGAGATCGAATTCGGCAATCGGCAGATACAGCGGTTTTTTCTGCGGTGCCGGGCCGGGCTCTGGCACCGGCTGACCATTGTTGATCACGATCGGCCGGACCCAGCTGCTGTCGAAATCCTGCTGCTCTTGCTGAGCCTTGAGTTCTTCTGGCGGGAACGGCGGGAACGGCTTGTCCAGCAGATCGGTTTCGAACTCGGCGATCGGCAGGAACAGCGGCTCCGGCGGACGCACTTCGGTCTCGACCACGTCGCACTGACGCTGCTCGACGATGTGCGCGTGCAGCTCGCTGCCCAGGGTCGGTTCTTCCGGGCTGTTCAGGTCAACCGGTGGAAAGGTGCCACAGGCCGGCACCACATCACTCGTCTGTTCGGCCATCGCCTGGGCAAAGAAATCTTGCCACAGGTGACTGACGCCGCCCAATGCTTGAGTGTTATGACGGCTGAAGTCGCCCTTGGGCGAAATGTAGCCAATCGATGTGGGAAGAATGCCTGACATTTTTTTCGGTTGACGCTCAGCTCTGGCAAAATGCGCGTTGATTGGTTTATCGGCCACTTTTTGCCGATCCTTAACTTTTTTGAGCGTGTTTTCATGATTGAGCAACCCGCGGCCTGCCGCATCCATGTCCAGGCCCTCGGCCCGACGTTTGAAGCGCAGGCCGAGCAGTGGGCCAAGCGCCTGGACCTGCCGCTGCAGGTGGACGACGGCGAGTTTGCCTTGCAGGTCGGCGAGCAGGGTCTGCAGCTGCAGCAGCTCGGTCCGGATGCACCGGGGCCGGTGCGGGTGGACTTTGTCGAGGGTGGCGCGGCGCACCGGCGTCTGTACGGCGGCGGCAGCGGGCAGATGATTGCCAAGGCGGTCGGCATCGCTCAAGGCGTGCGCCCGCGAGTGCTGGACGCCACGGCGGGGCTGGGCAAGGACGCGTTCGTGCTGGCCAGTCTGGGCTGCGAGATGAGCCTGATCGAGCGCCAGCCGCTGATCGGGGCGCTGCTGGAGGATGGTCTGGCGCGGGCGGCGGAAGATTTCGACGTGGCGCCGATTGTCGCGCGGATGAAGTTGCTCAAGGGCAACTCGATCGAAGTCATGCGCAACTGGGAGGGCGAGCCGCCGCAGGTGATCTACCTCGACCCGATGTTCCCGCATCGCGAGAAAACCGCGCTGGTGAAGAAGGAAATGCGCCTGTTCCGGCCGCTGGTCGGGGATGATCCGGATGCACCGGCATTGCTGGAGGCGGCGCTGGCATTGGCGACGCACCGGGTGGTGGTCAAGCGCCCGCGCAAGGCGCCGTGCATCGAGGGGCCGAAGCCGAGTCATGCGCTGGATGGTAAATCCAGTCGATATGACATCTACCCGAAGAAAGCGCTCAAGGGCTGAGACCGCGTCGCCTCAATCGCTGGCAAGCCAGCTCCCACAAGTTTTTGTGTCGTTCGCACAATTTGTGTTCAGCACGATCCCTGTGGGAGCTGGCTTGCCAGCGATGACGTCAGAACAGGCGCTAAAAAATCAGGGCCGATACGCCCGCATGAACAACCCCACCACCTCCTGCACATGACTCTCGGAAGCCTCTTCGCTCAGCGGCTCACCGCAGCAATACAGCAAACGAAAATTCCCCGCGCCCTTGAGCAGGCAGAAGAAATGCTCGGCCGCATTACGCGGCAGGTCGATGCTCAGCGCGCCGGTCTCGTCGATGCGTTTCAGCAGCCGCTCCATCCCTTGCACCATGCGCTCGGGACCGGCCTCGAAGAAAATCTGTGACAGCTTCGGATCCTGGGTGCCCAGCGCCATCATCAGGCGGTGCAGATTCACCGACTCGTCACTGTTGATCAGTTGATGAAAGCCTCGGGCAATGTTCAGCAACACATTTTCCACGGGGATCCCGGCGGGCAGTTCGAAGAACAGCGGCGGTAACTGCTCCTCGCATTTGGCCATCACCGCGGAGGAGAACAGCGTCTCCTTGTCGTTGAAGTGGCTGTAAACCGTCAGTTTCGACACGCCAGCCTCGGCGGCGACCGCGTCCATGCTGGTGTTGGCGTAGCCGTGACTCAGAAACAGGGTTTTCGCCGCATCGAGGATCGCCCGGCGCTTGGCCGGATCCTTCGGACGGCCCGGGCCGTTTGGAGCTGAAAGATTGTTCGACATTCTTCGCTTTTAATACTGGACTGGTGAGTTTGCTATTAATACCATACCGGCCAGTATAAATATTCCAAGCACCATTAGCGAAAGGTCCGTCACCATGTTCCGCCATGCGTTGTCGTTTGCCGTGCCAGTCAGCCTGGCTGTTTTATTGTCCGCATGCGGTCAGGAAGAGGCGACGCAAGTCAGCGTTCGACCGGCCATGGTGGTGCAGCCAGAGCCTTCGGCGCAGGCGATGGAAAGTTATCCGGGCGAAGTTCGCGCCCGCTACGAACCCGATCTGGCGTTCCGCATTGGCGGCAAAGTCAGCCGACGACTGGTCGAGGAAGGCCAGCGCGTGAAGGCTGATCAACCATTGGCCGAACTCGATCCGCAGGATGTGCGCCTGCAACTGGAAGCCACCCGCGCACAGGTCGCCGCCGCCGAAGCCAATCTGAATCTGGTGCGCGCCGAGCGTGACCGCTACAAGACGCTGATGGATCGGCAGATGGTCAGCCGTTCCGCCTACGACAACGCGGAAAACCTCTACCGCTCCGGCGAAGCCCGCCTCAAGCAGATCAAGGCCGAATTCAACGTCTCGACCAACCAGGCCAGTTACGCCGTGTTGCGTGCGCCGCAGGACGGTGTGGTGGCCAAGCGTTTGGTGGAAGTCGGGCAAGTGGTTGCCGCTGGGCAAACCGTGTTCACGCTTGCCACCGATGGCGAGCGCGAAGTGTCGATCAGCCTGCCGGAGCAGAGCTTCGGGCGATTCAAGGTCGGCCAGCCAGTCACCGTTGAACTGTGGACCCAGCAGAATCAGCGCTTCGCCGGGCAGATTCGTGAACTGTCGCCGGCAGCCGATCCGAAATCCCGCACCTTCGCCGCGCGCATCTCGTTCACCAGCGGCGAAGTCCCGGCTGAGCTAGGCCAGAGCGCCCGGGTGTTCGTGCAATCGACGGATGCCGTGCCGCTGTCGGTACCGCTCTCGGCGCTGACCGCAGAAAACGGCGCGACCTACGTCTGGGTCGTCAACGCCAACAACACCCTGAAAAAGACTCCAGTGCGTATCGGCCCGTTTGGCGAGAAAAGCGTGCCGGTGCTCGAAGGCCTGAATGCCAGCGACTGGGTAGTCGCCGCCGGGGTTCACGTATTGCTCGAAGGTCAGCAGGTGCGGCCTGTGGATCGCTCCAACCGTGTGGTCAATCTGGCGGACAAGGAGTAAGTCCCGATGCGCTTCAACCTTTCTGAATGGGCGCTGCGTAATCGCCAGATCGTACTGTTCCTGATGCTTTTGCTGGCCATCGTCGGCGCCTTGTCCTACACCAAGCTCGGCCAGAGCGAAGACCCGCCGTTCACCTTCAAGGCCATGGTCATTCAGACCCGCTGGCCGGGGGCGACCGCGCAGGAAGTCTCGCGCCAGGTTACCGAACGCATCGAAAAGAAACTGATGGAAACCGGCGAGTACGAGCGCATCGTGTCGTTCTCCCGCCCCGGTGAGTCGCAGGTGACCTTCATTGCCCGCGATTCGATGCATTCCAAGGAAATCCCTGACCTCTGGTATCAGGTGCGCAAGAAGGTCAGCGACATTCGCCAGACCTTGCCGCCGGATATTCAGGGGCCGTTCTTCAACGATGAATTCGGCACCACGTTCGGCAACATCTATGCGCTGACCGGCGACGGCTTCGACTACGCGGTGCTCAAGGATTACGCCGACCGCATCCAGATCCAGCTGCAACGGGTCAAGGATGTGGGTAAGGTCGATCTGCTCGGTTTGCAGGACGAGAAGATCTGGGTCGAACTGTCCAATGTGAAGCTCGCGACATTGGGCTTGCCGCTGGCGGCGGTGCAGCAAGCGCTGCAAGAGCAGAACGCGGTGTCCACCGCCGGCTTCTTCGAAACCGGCAGCGAGCGCGTGCAATTGCGGGTTTCAGGGAATTTTCAGACGGTCGAGGAGATCAAGAACTTCCCGATCCGGGTCGGTGATCGTACGTTCCGCATCTCCGATGTCGCCGATGTGCGTCGAGGTTTCAACGATCCACCGGCGCCCCGCATGCGTTTTATGGGCGAAGACGCCATTGGCCTCGCCGTAGCGATGAAGGACGGTGGCGACATTCTGGTGCTGGGCAAAGCGCTGGAGGGCGAGTTCTCGCGCCTGCAGAAAAACCTTCCGGCCGGCATGCAATTGCGCAAGGTGTCCGACCAACCGGCGGCGGTGAAAACCGGAGTCGGCGAGTTCGTCCAGGTGCTGGTCGAGGCGCTGGCGATCGTGTTGCTGGTGAGCTTCTTCTCCCTCGGCGTGCGCACCGGCATGGTCGTCGCGCTGACCATTCCGCTGGTGCTGGCGATGACCTTCGCCTGCATGTATTACCTCGGCATCGGTCTGCACAAGATCTCCCTCGGCGCGCTGGTACTGGCGCTGGGGTTGCTGGTGGACGACGCGATCATCGCCGTGGAAATGATGGCGATCAAAATGGAACAGGGCTTCGACCGGATCAAGGCCGCGAGTTATGCCTGGACCAGCACCGCGTTCCCGATGCTCACCGGCACGCTGATCACCGCTGCCGGCTTCCTGCCGATTGCCACTGCGCAGTCCGGCACCGGCGAATACACCCGTTCGATCTTTCAGGTAGTGACCATCGCGTTGCTCGCCTCATGGGTGGCGGCGGTGATGTTCGTGCCGTATCTGGGGGAAAAACTCCTGCCGGATCTGGCGAAAATTCATGCAGCCAAACACGGTACGGCTGACGGCCAGGCCGACCCGTATGGCACGCCGTTTTATCAACGGGTTCGACGTCTGGTCGAGTGGTGCGTGGCGCACCGCAAAACCGTGATTGTGCTGACAGTGGGGCTGTTTATTGCGTCGGTGATGCTGTTCCGTTTCGTCCCGCAGCAGTTCTTCCCGGCCTCCAATCGACTGGAGTTGATGGTCGATCTGAAACTGGCTGAAGGGGCGTCGCTGGCCAACACCACGGCCGAGGTCAAACGCCTGGAAGCGCTGCTCAAGGATCACGCCGGCATCGATAACTACGTAGCGTATGTCGGCACCGGCTCGCCGCGCTTCTACCTGCCGCTGGATCAACAACTGCCGGCGGCGAGCTTCGCTCAGTTTGTGGTATTGGCGAAAAACATCGAGGAGCGCGAGACCCTGCGCACCTGGTTGATCGAGACCCTTAACGAGCAATTCCCGACCCTGCGTTCGCGGGTCACGCGTCTGGAAAACGGCCCGCCTGTTGGCTATCCGGTGCAGTTCCGCGTCACCGGTGAACACATCGAGGAAGTCCGTGCGCTGGCGCGCAAAGTGGCGGCCAAGGTTCGCGAAAACCCGCATGTGGTCAACGTGCACCTGGATTGGGAAGAGCCGAGCAAAGTGGTTTACCTGAACATCGATCAGGACCGTGCCCGGGCGCTCGGTGTGAGCACGGCCAATCTGGCGAAATTCCTCCAGAGTTCGCTGACCGGCTCGAGTGTCAGCCAGTACCGCGAGGACAACGAGTTGATCGAGATTCTGCTGCGCGGCACGGTGCATGAGCGCACCGAGTTGACGTTGCTGCCGAGTCTGGCGGTGCCGACCGATAACGGTCGCAGTGTGGCGCTGTCGCAGATTGCCACGCTGGAGTACGGGTTTGAGGAAGGGATCATCTGGCACCGTAATCGTCTGCCGACCGTGACAGTGCGTGCCGATATTTACGGCAAGGAGCAGCCGGCGACGCTGGTGAAGCAGATCGAGCCGACGCTGGATCCGGTGCGCGCCGAATTGCCTGACGGGTATCTGCTGGATGTTGGCGGCACGGTGGAGGATTCGGAGCGTGGGCAGAAGTCGGTGAATGCCGGGGTGCCGATGTTCATTGTGGTGGTGCTGACGTTGCTGATGGTGCAACTGCGCAGTTTCTCGCGCACGGCGATGGTGTTTCTGACGGCACCGCTTGGGTTGATCGGGGTGGTGTTGTTTCTGATGGTGTTCCGCCAGCCGTTCGGGTTTGTGGCGATGCTGGGGACGATCGCGCTGTCGGGGATGATCATGCGTAACTCGGTGATTCTGGTGGATCAGATCGAGCAGGATATTGCCTCTGGTCTTAAGCCTTGGCAGGCGATTATCGAGGCGACGGTGCGGCGGTTTCGGCCTATTGTCTTGACGGCGCTGGCGGCGGTGCTGGCGATGATTCCTTTGTCGCGCAGTGTGTTTTTCGGGCCGATGGCGGTGGCGATCATGGGGGGGTTGATTGTGGCTACGGCTTTGACGCTTTTGTTTTTGCCTGCTTTGTATGCGGCTTGGTTCCGGGTGCGTCGGGAGGGATGAGGCTTTTTTGGACTTGGCGGCCTTTGGGCCGACCAGGTTCCTGGGGTTTTGGGTGTATATCCGTTGCTTCGGGTGGTGCCACTGGCGGTTTCGCCCTTACGGCGAGTCACTTTTCCAGACGCCGAAAAGTAACCAAAAGGCTTGGCCCCGGCGTACGGCCCTCGCTTAGGCTCGGGTTCCTTCGTTGCGGGGCTCATCCGGGGGCATCGCCTCCGGTTTGCTTCGCTGCACCTCCTCTCGATGTGTTCGACTGCGTCGAACGGTCGCTGCGCTCCCACCCCCGGATAAACCCCTCCACTCAGCCTGCCGAAGGGGCCGGCACGGCAAGATCAAGAGCTTTCGGCGAGCTGACACTCGGCCATTTGAGTGGTGAAAAGCATGCGGTTTGTCTGGACTGCTTTGCTTTTCTGTGGGAGCTGGCTTGCCAGCGATGGCGGCCTGACAGCCGACCAGGCTCTAACTGACTCACCCAATCCCACCGTAGGAGTGAGCCCGCTCGCGATGGCGGCCTAGTAGCCGACCAATCTCCAACTGCCTGCACCCAATCCCACTGTAGGAGTGAGCCTGCTCGCGATGGCGGCCTAGTAGCCGACCAATCTCCAACTGCCTGCACCCAACGCCACTGTAGGAGTGAGCCTGCTCGCGATGGCGGCCTGACAGCCGACCAATCTCCAACTGACCGCAGCCAATCCCATTGTGGGAGCTGGCTTGCCAGCGATGGCGGCCTGACAGTCGACCAATCTCCAACTGACCGCAGCCAATCCCATTGTGGGAGCTGGCTTGCCAGCGATGGCGGCCTGACAGCCGACCAATCTCCAACTGCCTGTACCCAACGCCACTGTAGGAGTGAGCCTGCTCGCGATGGCGGCCTGACAGCCGACCAATCTCCAACTGACCGCAGCCAATCCCATTGTGGGAGCTGGCTTGCCAGCGATGGCGGCCTGACAGTCGACC